>JABJGH010000064.1 GCA_018662365.1 Chloroflexota bacterium
CATTGTACTTGGATCAGGTTTGGGGGGGCAGGTCAATTATGTAGGTTTGCTGGCGGGAGAAAATGACGAAGAAGGTGCTAAAAAAAGTGGCGAAGGTAGAGATATCAATCGCCATAACTACACCATGGAAGAAATCGAGCAGTCAACCACGAGGGATGTAGTACAAAGGCTACTTAAACTTATCCGATTTCGAAATGAATATCCAGCCTTTAGTGGTGAATTCATGGCCCTGGATTCTCCGCAAAATGAAGTGCGTCTTTTCTGGAAGAAGGATGACAAAAAGTGCATGTTGAAAATAGATTTGAACGAAATTCAGACGGTAATTGAGTACATAAATGATCAAGGAAGGCTCTCCAAATACCTAGTCTAATTGAGACTGATCTTTCATACCAGCAGACGAGATGTCTAATTATCCTGTGTCAATACCGGGGAGTTGCCCAGCGAAATAAGGTGTACGAGTAATTAAATAGTTTCAAGGGTTTAAAAGAATAAGATTGAATTTATTATCATATATGCTTTGATAAGAACTAAGTCGACTTTTCAATTTAGATTGCTATTTCCAATCTGTCACCAGTAACATGGAAACAATGGACGCATTAACCTCCATTGCACTCTGTAGAAATGTAATTGCACTAGCGTTTTCTTGGAGGTTCGAATCCTTCGGGGTCCACCATGGTACTCACGGTTTAAAAATAAAGCTAGCTGTGATGGGAAAATATTTATCTTTTGTCCCTAATTAAATAAATAGAAGATCTCATGCTCATGTGGCTCTTTTGGGAAAGGGGGGATAAGAACTTCTCCGGAATTATGGCCAGTATTTTTAGGGATTTAATACAAAAGGGAGTCCTAAAAAATTTAAAGCACTAATACATTCAAAAAATTGGGAGGACACGATTTGATTAAAGGCAGAAGTGGGGATGACAAGCCCGTTGGTTTGTATTAGCGGTATCATAGACCACGAAGCGAAGCCTGGGAAGAGTCAAGGATGATTATAAATAAGACACTTTGAAGCAGAACTAAAAATTATATGTGTTATAACTAATATAAGCTTAATTTGTATCGAGGTTCAATTAGGGGTTGAGATTTCGCCATCAATCTACACAGCTTAGGCCTTTCAGAAAAAAATCAATTGCCCATTGCTGTGTAATACTCTTTGTGATGTAAAAAAAACATCAAATTGATCAAAGCTTGCGCTAGTTACTAACTAGTGGCATTTCTTCGCGTACAAATTATAAACTGGCATTTAAATTCATCTAATGAAATTAAAGCACCATAAGCACCGAAAAGGAAATTAGTTATGACAAATAAAAAGAAAACAGCAATAATATATTGTGAAGATCAATTTGCTGAGGTAGATGGGAAAACGGCAGCAGGCCTAATTCGACATTCTGAAATCTATTCAATTCTCGGTGTTATTGATAGCTCATTAGCTGGTAAGGATGCCGGCGAGGTTTTGGATGGCGAAAAAAACAATATCCCAATTTTCAATGACCTCAAGGATGCCTTGAAGAGCCTTGGAAAGGTTCCAAGCTATTACATTTATGGTAAAGCTCCTCTTGAAGCAAGTATACCGGAAAATGAAAGGCTGTTTATTTTAGAAGCCATGAAAGAAGGGATGAATATCGTCAACGGACTTCATCAATTTTTCTCTGAAGATCCCGAGTTTACTCAAATGGCTGCAAAATGCGATGTGCAAATTAGAGACATTAGAAAATCTCCAATTGTGGAGGATTTGCACGTCTTCACCGGGATGATATCTAAGATTGATGTTCCCGTGATTGCGGTATTAGGCACGGATTGTGCCTGTGGAAAGATGACAACTGCTGTTGAGCTAAATAACACGTTGAATGCTATGGGTATAAAATCGGTCATGATTGCGACCGGGCAAACCAGCTTGATGCAGGGATCAAAGTATGGCGCCTCAATAGACGCGCTTGTTTCTCAGTTTGTGATCGGTGAAATAGAAAATGCTGTTGTTCAGGCTTTTGAAAACGAAAATCCTGATATCATAATTGTTGAAGGGCAGAGTTCAGTGAGCCACCCTGCCTTTATGAGTTCAATTGGCATTCTAAAGGGAAGCATGCCTGATGGAGTTATCCTTCAACATGCACCCGCTAGAAAATTCCGGGTCGATTTTCCAGATATGGAAATGCCGACTGTAAGGTCAGAAATTCAGATGATCGAAGCGATCTCTCAAACTCAAGTGATTGCAATTGCGTTAAGCCATGAAGGGATTAATGACGTGGAAGTCTTAAAGTTCATTGAAGATTACGAGGAGCGATTGGCTCTTCCTACAACTGATGTGTTGAAATATGGAACTCAAAAACTGATACAGATGCTTAGTGATCGATTCCCAACGATATACCAAAAAATCAAAGCTATGAGTTTGGAATCCATTCCCGCAGAGGATTTGTTGGTCCCCGAGAGGCTCTGGTAGTGTCTGTTGAATGCTCTTCTTTCAGAAAGTATATTAAATACTTTACTGTAGAAAGAAAAGCTAACGCATCGAATTGAAATATAAAATTAATTAACAATAAAAAATTATTAGATCATAAGGAGTAAGTAGATGGATTTTGTATTAACAGCAGTATTTTTCGGATTAATTATCTTTATCTTAGGCATAAAGATCCTCCGACCTGTAGAGGTGGGAATTATCGAATTTCTGGGCCGGTATTCAAAAACAGCCATTGCCGGTTTCAACTGGGTGATACCTTTCCTCTCAAAAATGTATCGCATAAATATCACTGAGCGCCGAGTGGACATTGATCCACAATCAATTATTACAAAAGACAAATTAAATGCTGTGGTTGATGGTGTGGTTTATTACAGAGTGGAAGAAGCCCAGAAAGCAATATATAACGTAAACAATTTTGCAACCTCAGTGCCATCTTTGGCAAAAACAACTCTAAGAGCCGTAATCGGTAAAATGACCCTCACAGAGGCAAATGAAAATAGAGACCAAATTAATGAAGAAGTAGAAAAAATATTATCCAAAGAAGTCACTAAATGGGGAATTGATGTTGTCCGAGTTGAATTACAACGGATAGAGCCCCCGGATGATGTTCAGGACGCCATGAACCAAGTTGTAAAAGCTGAAAATGAAAAAATAGCCGCCCTTGATTTGGCAACGGCAATAGAAACCAAAGCTGATGGAGAAAGGCGAGCAGAAATTAAAAAAGCTGAAGGAATTGCAGCGGCCATTCGATTAAAAGCAGATGCTGATGGAGATGCTATCAAGACGGTTAACGTCGCCGCTGAAGAATATTTTACCGGGAATGCACAGCTGCTCAAAAGACTTGAGACTGTCTCTGAAGCCCTAAAAAATAATTCCAAGATCATTGTGCCCGCGGATAGCGATTTAGTCAATGTGATTGGTGATTTGGCAGGGACAACAGTTCCGATCATCAAAAAATAAAAGAATGGATTGAATTATCAAGAATTTCAAGTCCCCCATGCTGGGGGACTTTTTTTTAGTAAAAACTGTTTCCCTGGTAGCGTGCCACGGTCTTTATGGACGGGATGGACGAAATGTTAAGTAAGGACGTATGACTATGGAAAAGAAGACGGTGTTTCAACTCCGCCTTCTGCGGCCTTTAGAGTCCCTGTGCACGGGGACTCTTTTATTTAAGGTTGGGTGATCCGAATACTGTTGATTAGTTTTACTATGAGAATGAATGAAAAAACATTCTATTTGTTAAGGTGCAATTTAATCGAATGAGGATGGCAAGATTGCTCAATTGAGATGGATCGCTTTCTCTTTGAAAAGCTGGGTCCAGCTTTTTCCCTTCGACTGCGCGAGCCAAAGGGAGGGTGGGCGACGTGGAGGTGGTCTTGTTGATTAATATTCCCCATACTATTTACAGAATTATACCATAAATAGAACAAATGTGCAGTATGAATTTATTGAGTATTGGTCAGATTAATTTATTCCCAAGAATGATTTATTAATGTTGTGCGACTTCAATCAATTTTTTGGAATAATGGACAATCTTCTTCACGGGTGGGGGAGCTTTATCTATTTAATATAAAAATTGATTGAGTAAGGATAGATCTATCCCTACTCAATCAAAATAGGAGGAAGAAACTGATTATTGTCTTTATTGAAAAAAATAAAGGACGACCCAATAAAAAATTGGGGTCATTAAAACCCAAGGAATTTGAGTCTGAAATTTAATTGGACTACCGTTAATTTTAAAAATTGTTGGATTCCACCAGGGACCACCTGGCGTGAGAGGCCCCCAAGATAGGGGTTTATCATCATCCAGTTGATCTCGATATACAATCGCTTCTACGTAAATATTTTGACCTACAAACCAAACAAATAAGATCACAAATGCACCCCAATGCCAACTAGCAAAAGGAGTTGATGTAAATCCGTAGAATGCCCAAACGAGAAGCAAGCCTATAAGACAAATGGACGCGGCATCTGCAAGAGAGTTTAGAATCCAATTTATATTTTGGGGAATGGCTTTGTTTAACGCTTTGGGGCGGCGATCGTTAACATTTAATCCCCCCCAAATTCCGTAGGTGAACCATATTTCCCAACCGAAGGCGCATAGTAAAAACGAAACTACATAAACAGAAATTACCCAGTTAGGAATGATATTGAATAAATAAAGGACACCAATGATCAATATGGGAAATAGGGAGGTTCGATAGACCAAACGAACTGTCTTTCGTTGCCGTTCTGTGAGCTCGGGAAAATTTGAATTTTCTGAGTCAATCGTGTTTGACATTTTCTTTCCTTCTTTGTACTTCCAAGCTCTTTTAGCTATCCTTCATCATGAGGTGGACACCCGCAGTTCTAAAAGTTTTTGGCAATGCAAGGATCTTAGGATTTTTACCCATATACATTTGACTATCGTGAATAGCACTTTCGAAGGTTGGGCGTGTTTTCATGCCCATGGAGCGGGCGTAGCCAGGTTCATAGGCACCGACGATATATATTGCGCTGCAATGTTTTTCTGCTATTTCCCCACAAGAGATCATTGAAAAAGCGTGGAAGGGATGATAGCCATAGCTGTAGCGATATTTACTAATAAAATCTTCGTCTGTCGAAAAATATTCCCCGAATTTTGCTAAATCTGAAAGTGAGTTATGGTAATCTTTTTGGTAAAGGTCATAGAGGGGGCGGTAGGAGGGAAATTCTTCATCATGGAAATAGCCATTGCAGATTGAAGAACAAATCACCACAAAATTATCATTCATTACCCTTTTGTATCGAACCACATTTGCGGCGATTGCCTGGAGCATCAACAGCGGATTGGTTCCGTGTCCATTACCATAATGGAAATTCTGAGGCATACCAAACATCATTACATCAAATTTTTCTTTTGCCCAAGGAATATAGGTGCGTTTATCTGCGCTTTCCCAGGCCAAGGGTTGAATTTCTTCCCCATAACCGGAATACACCCCAATTTGGCGTTGTTTAGTATCTAAAACTGCATCACACATAAAAAACTTTTTCCCCATTTTCGATTCCATATGATGACCAATGGCGTCCATTTTTACACGCATCATGCTTTTGGAGGATACGGGAATAAAATCTTCCCGGTGCATAACTCTAGGAATATGGTGTGCAGCAATACATTTCCAATGGGTAATGCCCGTTGCAGCCATTTTATAACCTCCGGAATATCCACCATAGGGATTTCCAAGAACATGCCCGATCAAAATGGCTAGGTCTGATTCATAAACATCTTTGTTCATGATGATATGATCCCCCGCATCATTAAAGCCAAGGTCGATCAGGTTATCCCAATCCTCAGCATCATGGTTGGAGATTTGTCCGGTATGGGCGAATTGGTAATATAGTTTTTCCCCCAGAATGTCACGAATTTCTTCGTCTGTGTTCTTTCGATGCAAACCCACCGCACATATAAGTTTTATGTCCTTTTTTAGGACACCGGCTTTTAGACATTCCTCGATCAATAAGGGGATACTTGTTTTTCGGTGAGAATTTTTTTGGTATCCACCTTTTACGCGGTCGGGAAAACTGATCGTTACTTTTGAGCCAGGACCAACTTGTTCAGAAATTGGCTGCATCCCTATTGGATTTAAAATTGATTCCAGGGTGGCTGCTTCAATATCATTTAAGAATGGGGGGTCAGTAACGGTTTCTCCCGGCGTGAAGATTTCAGCGGAATCGGGGAGTTGAGCCTCTAGATAGCCTTCCCCATATTCAAATTGTACAGATTTCATGTTTTCACCTTATTAATAAATGTGCTGGACTAGGGATAACTTTCGATAATTCCTTTAAGTCCAGGCACATCAAATCCTATTTCGCCAGTAAACCTTGTTAAGGCCACAAGCCCGCCACCAATTGAATTAATATTTCCGATCATCATTGCATTTTCTTCTTTTAACCCACCACCATAAACGACAACTGGCGTAAAACCAAAATTTTCTTGAATGACCATTTGAATAAAGTTGGAGACAAAACTAATATATTCTTTTCCTGGCGGAGTTTTTCCTGGTCCGATTGCCCAAATGGGTTCATATCCGATCACAATCTTATTTTTCTGATTAAATTGCTTCACATCTTTCAAATTTGACATTAATTGATTGCGAAGTACCGATTCAATCCTTGGTTTCTGTTCGGAAAAATCTCCATCCCCACGCTCAAGGGCTGATTCCCCGACGCATAAAAGGACATTGATCCCTACATTTAAAGCACAAAGAACTTCAGCATTAACTAATTTATCAATTGCCAGAGCGGTCTTTTCCGCTATTTCCGAGTCCATTTGTTCCAAGGATGGATAAGTGTTAATAATTTGCATTTTTGCTTTTCTTTCTTCAGAATGGCCGATGATCGACCACTTGCTCCCCAAAGCCTTAGCTGCACTTGCAGGAAGGGAGGTGGTGTAAGCACCAAAATTCCCACCTGGGGA
Organism: Chloroflexota bacterium; assembly: GCA_018662365.1. Classification (GTDB taxonomy): domain Bacteria; phylum Chloroflexota; class Anaerolineae; order Anaerolineales; family UBA11579; genus JABJGH01. The sequence continues at coordinate 6,891 of JABJGH010000064.1, forward strand.
AACATCTTCCCAGTGCACTCCCTGTGAACCTATTTGAATGCCCTGAGTTTTTTCGGTTGGGGAATCTAGTAATTTTTTAGATGCGCTTGCGATAAGCCCTTCGGGCAACAAATAGGTTAAATTTAATCCTTCAATTTCACCAAGACCTAGGTCAACACTTTTTTCGATTACATCTTCAATCCATTGGATAGGATTTTCAAGAGGACATAATCCTCCAAAATTTTTAGGTATATCAAATCGTTTTAGATTAACAAAAATTTCCGTCATTCCCATTTCCTTTTCGAATTACAAAAACTATTGAGCAATATCCTGGATTACTTTCTGGGCAACCTTAACTACATTCTCGGAGGTAATATTGAATTTCTGATATAGATCTTGCCAGGGTGCACTGGCACCAAAGCTATCAATGCCAATGATTGCTCCATCGTCTCCAGTCCAACGTTCCCAACCAATAGGGGAGCCAGCTTCGATCGATACTCTGGCTTTAATGTTGGGAGGAATTACTGAATCCCGATATTCCTTAGGTTGTTTTTCAAAAAGATCCCAACTTGGCATGGCAATTACACGAGCTGCTATATTTTTTCTTTCGAGTTCTTCTTGAGCTTTTAAGGCGATATGAACTTCAGAGCCCGTCCCGATTAATAAAACATCAGGTTGTTCTTTTGAGGCTTCAGAAAGGGTATAAGCACCAAATTGCAGATTTTTCTCAGATGCTACCAGGTTTCGATCCAACACTGGCACAGGTTGTCTTGTAACGAGGATACAAGTGGGACCTGCATTATTTGAAATGGCCACTCGCCAAGCTTCGATGACTTCATTAGAATCACTTGGTCTAATAACTGAAAGATTAGGGATCGATCTCAATCCCAATATCTGTTCGATGGGTTGGTGGGTAGGTCCATCCTCACCGAGACCCACACTATCATGCGAGAAAACAAAAATTTCTTTCAAGCCCATCATTGCTGCCAAACGAATCCCGGGGCGCATATAATCTGAAAAGACTAAAAATGTGGCAGCGTAAGGTAATATTCCGCCATGTAAAGCCAAACCGTTGGTGATGCTGGCCATGGCGTGTTCACGGACGCCAAATCGCAAGTTCCGACCTTCGTAACTGGAAGAAGAAAAGTCGCCACTTGAATTAATTAATGTCATCGTTGCGGGGGCTAGATCTGCTGAGCCACCGATTAACTCAGGGAAGGTGGGAGCAATTCGATTAAGGATGTCACCTGTAGCCATTCGTGTTGGCACACCCTCAGCATTGGCTGGAAATTGGTCAGGTAAATTGTCCTCCCAATTCTTTGGGTATTGATTTTCCATTATGCGATTAAATTCTGCTACCTCATCTGGATATATTGATTTGTATTGCTTAAAGGCATCATCCCAATTGTCAGCCAACTCTTTTCCCCTTAAGGTAGCTCGGCGAAATTCAATCAGTACATCCTCTGGGATATAAAATTGCTCAGAATGGGGCCAACCAAGGGTTTTCTTTGCCGATTCAATTTCATCTTCTCCCAATGGGCCTGCATGTGCAATAGACTTTCCTTGTTTAGTGGGCGTGCCAAAGCCAATGATTGTTTGAACAGCAATAATTGATGGGCGCTGGCCTTCATCCTTAGCGGTTTGAATGGCAGAAGAAATTGCATTAGTATCATTTCCATCATCAACTTTCTGGACATGCCATCCATAAGCTTCAAAACGCTTCAGGAGATCTTCAGAAAACGCTAAACTGGTATTTCCTTCAATAGTAATATTATTATCATCGTAGAGGCAGATTAACTTTCCCAGACCAAGGTGTCCAGCAAGGGACGCGGCTTCTGCCGAGACCCCTTCCATAAGATCGCCATCGGAGGTAACGACATAGGTGAAATGATTTACAATTTTTGGCATATCTGGTTTGTTAAATTTTGCCGCTAAATGGGCTTCGGCCATTGCCATCCCCACTGCATTCGAAAAACCTTGCCCAAGGGGTCCAGTAGTTGTTTCAACTCCGGGAACATGATCAACTTCGGGGTGCCCGGGTGTTCGGCTATCTAATTGACGGAAATTTTTAATGTCCTCTAAGGATAGATCGTAGCCGGTGAGATGCAATAGAGAATAAAGCATTGCGGAAGAATGACCGCTAGACAGTACAAAACGATCTCGATCAACCCAATTGGGCTGTGAGGGGCTATGGTTAAGAAAATTATTCCAAAGGGCAACAGTCATTGGTGCAATACCAAATGTTGTGCCAGGATGTCCGGAGGATGCATTTTGAACTGCATCGGCTGTTAAAAATCGAATAGTATTTATTTGCTCTTTACTTACCTTCATTCATAAAACTCCAATATTGTTTTAATTTTCATTTTCAAGAGATGTAATTTTATCGAGTCTCTTAGAATGAACTCCTCCGCTAAAGCGCCCGCCAAGCCAACTCAGGGAAACCCTTTCAGCATGTTCTTTTGTGATGGTCCAAGCACCCATGCAAAGTACATTTGAATCGTTATGATCTCTGCTCATAATTGCGGGCAAGACATCGAAACATAAGGCTGCTCTAACCTTGTTGATTTTATTTGCTGCTATGTTCATCCCCTGGCCAGTGCCGCAAATCAATATGCCCCGATCATATTGGCCTGATGCAACCCCATCGCCCACGAGTTTTGCATAATCTGGATAGTCTGCGGGTTCAGTGGAATGGCAACCAAGATCAACAATTTCAAAACCTTTGGCTTTTAGCATCTCAACTAAATGAAGTTTATGTTCAAAACCAGGGGGGTCATTTCCTATTGCTACAATCATTTCTGCTATTCCTCCAAAATAAAATGAACCAAAGGACTTTAATCCCTCGGCAAAGTATTTGAATTAAATTTTTCGACCAAGTATCCATAGGCAAATTCGGCATCTTTTTCAGGGTTGTTACCTGGAATTGCTTCGATGGAGCATATCGAGTCATACCCAATTTCAAATAATGTAGAAAAAATGCCATCCCAGTCTAGGTGGCCCATGCCAGGTACTAGGCGATTGCTGTCTGCGAAATGGACATGACCAATTCTTCCCCTCGCTTTTTTTAGGGATTCTAGGATGCTTTTATCTTCAATATTCATATGGAATACATCCACAAGTAGATCAAATTTCGGGAGATCGTATTTATCAATGAAGGTTATTGCATCTGGAACAGAATTGATTAATTGGGACTCGTATCTATTTACGGGTTCCAATAATATTTTCACATCATTATCGATCGCATGATCATTTAAAATATTTAGGCTTTCTGCCAGCCATTTTTCGCGATCTTCCCCACCTTCGCTGCCCCGTATCGTCCCAACCGGTACATTTGCACCCACTTCGGAGGCTAGACTAATTTGATCTTTCATCCGGGTGATTAGTTCATTGCGAACATTCTTGTCTGGAGATGAAAGGAACAAACCATCATCGACAAAAGCTGAGACTGCCGCGATGATTCCAATAGAAATTCCAGTTTGTTTAATTATTTCTAGAGTTTCTTGAAGTCCGGGTTCACCGGCATATTTGATGAATAAGTCAATTTCTTGATAGCCTAAATCGGCGATAGTTTTAATATTTCTATCTAAATCACCCGGGAATAATATCGGACCAAAATTAGTGGGGAAGGTGGAGACGGAAACGCCAAATTTCATTTATAGTGCTCCGGTATATTTGGCTGTGGTTCCGCGGACAACGAGATTGGGTTCTAATATTTTCTTTCGTTGGGGGATTTCTGATTCGTGAATGCGCTCTATGAGCATTTCTGCAGCACGATTTCCCATTTCAAACATGGGTTGGGAAATAGTTGTTAGCTGTGGGTTTGTATATTTTGTCATCTGTACATCATCGTATCCAATTATGGATAAGTCTTCTGGAATGCTATACCCTAAATCAATTGCAGCTCGCATGGCCCCAATTGCCATTAAGTCGTTACAGGCAAAAATTGCGGTAGGGCGGTCCTCTTGGGATAGTAGTTGCTGTGCTGCTTTATATCCGCCTTCAAACTGAAAATTTGACCTGATTATTAGATCTGGATTTATTGAAATATTTGCTTCATCCAAAGCCTTTTCATAACCTTGGATTCTTTCAGCGTTCGGTGTAAATTGCGGGGTACCTGCAATGCATGCAATTCGTTTATGCCCCAATCCATAAAGATGGGAGGTGGCTAGCCAGCCTCCCAGAACATTATCAGTAACAACGAGATCGATATCCAAGTTGGGCACAAAACGGTCGACGACGACGATCGGAATATTTTGCTTAGACGTATTTTCTAAATGGCTGGTGTTTTCGCCAATCCAAGCTCCGACAAATAAAATGCCGTCTACTCTTTTTTCTGTGAGCAGATCTGTATAACGAACTTCCTTTTCTATATCCCGATCAGAGTTGCATAAAATAACGTTATAGCCTTTTTCAAAGCAAACCGATTCTACGCCTTTGGAAACTTCAGCATAAAAGGGATTGGCATTGTTGGGCACGATCAACCCGATCATGGTCGTTTCGTTTCTTCTTAATCCGCGGGCTAAGATGTTAGGTCTGTAACCCAACTCAACTATTGCTGAATTTACCCGGTCGCGGAGATCTTTGCTAACAGGGCGGGTTTCATTTATGACGTGGGATACAGTGGTCGTGGAGACTTTTGCCAGATTTGCCACATCTTGAATTGTAATATTCTTAGATTTCATTAAATTTACCTGTTGAAAAACGAATTGGAGCTGTTTCCCGATAATTTGTCAACATTCGAAAAATAATTTTAACCTGAAACCAATTCCATCTGGTGAATGCGCAAACGATTGCTAATTAATTTATTTTAGTATATAATCATACCATATCATCCGGAAAAATCAACAAAAATATCACTAAATCACTTGAAATACCAGAAAAGTATGATAATATCGAGAAAATATTACCCAAATATTTAGCAATCGTTTGCGCAAACGATTGTTTATTATAGCCAAAAAGAATACAAATACGACTAAATAATTAGAAATCGAGAGAATTAAAAATAAATGGAGGTGGAAGAAAGATTAAAATATAATGCCAAAAAAAATAATTTAGTTGAAACCAAAGTAATACTAATTTAAATGGAGGATTACATGAAGAGCAAGTCTACTAAAAAAATGATTGGAAGAATTTTCTTATTGCTCATGATCAGTGCATTAGTTCTTAGTGCCTGTGGTGGCAATGAAAATAATAACAATGATGTTGTTGCGCAAAATACCAATGATGCGAACAATGAAAATATGAACACTAATGATGCTGCCGATGAAGAACCCGCAATGCCAGAAGATGTAACGATTACTTGGTTAATGGTCAGCAATTGGCCAGTGGCCGATTCCGGGTTCCTTGAAGAATTCTACAAAGAATATCCACATATTACAGTTGAAATGGAAGCGACAACAATCAACCAAATGTATGAGGCTATCCAAGTTAGAGTTGGAGGTGGTGCATCTGACCCCGATGTATTTTTGGTCAACGCTCCTTTAACCACCGGCTATGGTACTCGCGGATTATTGTTACCACTTGATGACGTTTTTACAGATGAAGAAATGGCAAATTATTATCCTGCCGCTGTAGAAATCGGATCCTTTGGTGGTGAATTCTTATCTGCACCAATCCATACTTCAACCCAAAACCTTTACTATAATGCGGATATGTTTGCTGCTGCAGGGATTACCCCTCCGGCACAAGACGAACGCTGGACTTGGGAACAAATTACTGAGGCTGCCCAAAAATTGACCATTGATGAAGATGGCGATGGCATCCCAGAGGTTTGGGGATTCAACTTTGAGCAAATTGAACTATTCTATCAATTACAACCATTGCCCCTTTCATTAGACTGTTGCCAATCAATTAGTGATGATGGATTAACTGTAGATGGCATTATCAATAGCGAAAGTTGGGTAGAAGCATTTAGCTGGTACGGAAGCCTGTTCAACGAATTAGGCGTTGCTCCAAAAGGTGCGATCAGCACAGCAGAGCTATTCCGATCAGGAAATATGGCAATGATGCTCGCAGGACCTTGGCAAGTAAACGCTCTTGCAGCTGGATCAGCTGATTTTGGTTTCGATTATGGCATTTCCTTACATCCTTACTTTGAAGATGGTGAAGTTGTAACCCCCACAAGTGGATGGCACCTCGGTGTGAACGCAAATACAGAGAAAGAAGAAGCTGCTAAAGCTTTCGTACATTGGTTTACAACTGAAACTGGTGGAAAAGCATGGTTCTCCCATGTTCGCTCGGCACTATCAGCTCAACAGAGTGTAAACGAATGGATCGGAACTGCAGAAATTTACTCTGAAGCTCCATGGAACTTTATTCAGGTTGCAATTGGTGAATTGGATTCAAATCCAATCATTCGTCCCCCAGTTGTTGGTTACCTTGAATACACAACACTTATTGAAACTGCATTTGCTGATATCCGAAATGGTGCTGATGCTCAAGAAGCCCTTGATCTCATTGCCCTTCGTATTGAAAGTGAACTTGCAAAGTATGCTCCGTAAAACTGATTTTGTTTGAGTTTTTATGCGAGGAGGCGTCTTCAAAAACGCCTCCTCGCTATTTAGTTCTTATTTAAATGTAAGGCGAAAATACATGAAAATTAAACAGAAAAATCTTGCCCCTTATTTATTATTGCTTCCGGCGTTAGCATTATTGCTAGTGTTTCGGATTTACCCCATGATTTCCACCGTCATCGAAAGTTTTTATACAAACAACTTAACCGCTGATGCTCGAGAGTTTGTTGGATTTGCAAACTTTACCCGCGTTCTCTCAGATCAAATATTTTGGAAATCATTAAAAGTAACATTTGTTTTTAACTTGATTAATATCCCAATTCAAGTTTTTTTGGCACTTGTTGTAGCGGTGATTCTAAATTCCCGTGCTCGTGGAATTTCTTTATTCCGAAGTATTGTGATGATCCCGATTGCTGTTTCTCCCGTGGTTAGTACAACGCTTTGGAAAACAATGATGGACTATAACGCTGGAGTTTTGAACGGCCTTCTTGCTCTTGTTGGGATCCCTCGGCAAGAATTTTTCCTGGTAAAAGAACAAGCTTTATGGTCAATCGTGATCGTGACTGCCTGGAAAGGAATTCCTTATATGATGATCTTCTTTCTTGCAGGATTACAAGAAATTCCTGTTGCAGTATTAGAAGCTGCGAAGATAGATGGGGCAAGTTCTTGGCAAAGTTTTTTCAAAATCACATTACCCCTCTTAAAAAGGGTTTTTGCATTTGTATTGGTGACAGATACAATCTTGAATTTGATATTATTCGCCCCAATTTGGCTGATCACAAAGGGAGGACCTCAACTTTCCACCAATTTGATCATGTATGAAACCTATCGTCGAGGCATGGTATATGGAGATTTAGGTGGTTCTTCGGCTATGTTGATTGTAGTGATTTTAATTGTTGCGATAGTTCTCGGATTGCAATTTCTAGCTTTGCGTACAGATGATTAAGGTTAGTTGAGTTTAAGGATCAAAATATGGCATTCAGTAAAAATAAAGACTTAGAGTCAGATCAAACCAAATACAAATCCCTTAGAAATAAGAAATTTTTTGGGTTGGTCCTTAACCGAACGGTTGTTTATGTAATTTTAATGTTTTTAGCGGTCATCACTTTGCTCCCCTTAATGTGGGCGGTTGCTGCATCTTTTACCCCATTAAATAAGGTCTTTGAATATACGTATCCATTTCAATTTAAAGCCCTCTTGCCCAACGACTTTACCTGGGAAGCATATCAAAATTTGTTTGACAGAGGGATGGGAAATGCAATTAAAAACTCATTGATCCTCGCTTTTTCCTCCGTGTTTTTTGGCGGAATAATTAGTGCATTAGCAGGGTTTGCTTTTGGAAGTTTTGATTTTAAGGGAAAAAATTTCATCTTTGCAATTGTTGTGATCACCTTTATGATCCCAACCGATATTATTGCTATTCCCTCCTATATGTTGGTTCGCAGGTTAGGTTGGCTGAATTCTTACACCGGTTTGATCGTACCTAGTTTGGCTCATGGAATGGCGATATTCTTGTTTACACAATTCTTCAAGGGTTTTCCCAAGGAATTGTTAGAGGCTGCCCGCGTGGACGGGGCTTCATGGTTTAGAATATTTTTAAGCATTGTGCTCCCAAATTCAAAACCCGTTATTCTGAGCGCTTCACTATTATTATTTGTAGGTCAATGGGGATCATTCTTCTGGCCCTTGCTCGTAGCCCCAACACCAAAAATGCAGGTGGTCCAGATGGCGGTGGCTACTGCTCAGGGAGAATATCGAACACTGTGGAATGAGCTAATGGCGGGTGCATTAATCGCAGCTATTATCCCCATTCTCATCATTATGCCATTCCAACGCTATTATATTGAAGGAATCAGTGGCACAGGGGTAAAGGGATAAAAATTCATTTATTTATATGAATAATTTTGTTATTTATATAATTTGCTTTTCTTTTTAAAGGAGATTGTTTTTATGACGTCATTATCGGATAGTGTAACAAAAAAAATCCCTGTAATTGTTGAAACAGATATCGGCAGCGATATGGATGATATGTGGGCTTTAATCATGCTTTTGAAGTCCCCTGAATTCGATATTAAGCTCATTGTTTCGGGCACTGGTGATACATATACTCGCACAAAATTGATTGCAAAAACTTTAGAGCTTGCTGGGCGAACTGATATAGAGGTGGGCGTTGGGATTCCTTTAGAATATATAAAACTTCCTCAATCCCCTTGGGTGGAAGATTATGATCTAGATAAATATCCAGGAAAAGTGCATACGGATGGGGTGGGGGCAATTGTGGATACGATTATGGATTATCCCGAAGAAATGACATTATTATGCCTTGGCCCGTTGCCTAATATTGCAGCGGCATTAAACAGGGAGCCAGAAATCGCAGAGAAAGCTCGGTTTGTGGGAATGTTTGGAAGCATTCGCAAAGGGTATATGGGTAGGCCGGGCCCGATTTCCACATTTAATATTGGAAACTTTCCATATTCGGCTCAAAAAGTTTTCACTGCCCCTTGGGATATGACCGTGACTCCAACTGACACCTGCTCAGTGATTAAACTTTCGGGTGATAAATATCATAAGGTACGTGATTGTGAAGATCCACTAATACAGGCATTAATCGAAAATTATCGCATTTGGAAAAAATCAGACGAATTAGCAGATTTTTATAAAGATCTGGATACCGAGGAAGAAAGCTCGATATTGTTTGATACGGTCGCTGTGTACCTTGCATTTTCTGAAGAGTGGTTAAAAATGGAAAAACTGGGGCTAAGAGTAACTGCTGATGGATATACAAGGATTGATGATTCCGCCAAGGTGATAAATTGTGCAACGGAATGGAAAGATCAAGAAGCGTTTGAAGATTTCCTGGTGGACAGATTAATAAGCTAGCCGAGTAGTTCGTGAATTTGATAATAGGATTAAAGTATGCCTAAAGAGACAATGACTCCAAAAGAACGCTGGTTAGCTATTCTAGAGCGTCGGAAAACAGATCGACTGCCAATGGATTATTGGGGTACCCCAGAAGTTTCTGCAAAACTGATCAAGCATTTTGGCTTGAGTGATAAAGAGGAGGATGAGATCGTAAAAGATTTGGGATTGTCCCGATTCCAAAAATCTAACGACAGCCTAGCTGTACCTGAAAGCAAGGTATTGGAAAGGGAAGTCTTTAAACAATTACATATAGATTTCGTTGTCAGGTTAGAAAATAGATATGTGGGTCCCGAAGTTCCCTTAGGCAGTGATCCCTTTGGTTGTCAGTATAAAATCATTGAGTATGCAGATGGATCTTATATAGAATGCAGTCATAATCCCTTAGCAGACTTTACTAGTGTTGAAGAAATTGAAAAAGGTTATCAATGGCCAGACGCAGATTGGTGGGATTATTCCACAATTGCAGAACAAGTAAAGGGATATGAAGATTATCCACTTAGAGCTGGTGGTTCTGAACCCTTTTTATTCTATAAATATTTAAGGGGAGATGAAAAAGCATTTTTGGATATGGTGCTTAACCCAGATATTGTTCATTATATATTGGGTAAATTATTTGGATTAGCAAAGGAAAATTCCAAAAGAATGTATGAGCAGATTCCTGAGAGGGAAAATAAACTTCTTATTACTTATGTGAATGAAGATCTTGGTTCTCAAAAAGGTCTGCTATACTCTCCTGCGCATATTCAAGAGTTTTTACTGCCAGGAATGAAAGAGATGATGGATCTTGCCCATGAGAATGGTGCATATGTGTTTCACCATGACGATGGCAGTATCAAGAAAATACTTCCTGATTTGATTGAGACAGGTATTGACATCCTAAATCCAATTCAATGGCGATTAAAAGATATGGATCGTGAAGGTTTGAAACAAGAATTTGGAAACCAAATTATTTTCCACGGTGGGGTGGATAATCAGCACACACTTCCATTTGGATCGGTTGAAGATGTTCAAATTGAAGTTGAAGGGAATATTAAAATTCTAGGGGAAGGAGGGGGGTATATTATTGCTCCTTGCCACAACATTCAACCAAATACGTCGATCGAAAATATCCTCGCTCTTTATGAAACCGGATATAAATTTGGTTGGCAAAATTAATAAAGAGAACTCTTATGAAAAAACGAATTGACATTGTACTCCCTGAAGATGTAATTGAAAGTAATCCTCAGCGCATAGATCGTTTTGAAAAAACAAAAAGGTTTGAAAAGACTGATCGAGTGCCAGTTTATGCGGGATATTATATGGACGGGATGTTGGTGGGGAGTGGGAATAGATTTAGTCAAATGATCAAAGGCCCCCAGGAGCAAATGGATTGTCTGGTATTGAATCAGAAATGGCGGATGGAAAATGTGCGAGATGATTTTCCGTTAAATTTAGATAGCCTTGTAATTGAGCCTAATTTTGGTGCGCTTCGCGGCGTAGAATTTCCGATGGAAATTAAATGGAATGGCGACGATATGCCAAAATCAATCCATTTAATTAATGATGTTGAAGAAATCGATGATCTCGTTGTTCCTTCTCCTGATACTGGAGTTAATGCGTTAAGAATAGAATATTTTAAAAAAATGAA
>JABJGH010000048.1 GCA_018662365.1 Chloroflexota bacterium
TTCTTGACTTAACAGCACATCCGCTTCTCGCAGTTTTGTGATAATTTGTTCAGTTGAATAACGTCTCTTTCTTGGCATTTTCTGCCTCCTTTGGCCTGATCTGTAACATTGTACTTGGATCAGGTTTGGGGGGGCAGGTCAATTTCAGCGACCAAAGTCGCCACCAACGCAATCCCTATGTAAATACTAGAAATTTGGACTCGGTTAAATAACACACCCACCTCACCCAGCCGAAATCCATCCTTCTTTTTGGGCAGTTGAATAAATACCACAATAAAATACAGTATTGTTAACAATGTGGCAACGTATGCAATTGCGGTATAGCTTTCATACATGCCCTGGTTATTAATAAAACCAGCACCAACATGTAAAACAGAAAGAAATGCAATTAATAAAATTGAACTTCTTCTGAATTTTCTGTATTCAAGTTCCCCAATTGGTATATCTACATAATCCCCAGTATAGATGGAGGTATGTTTAATTCGCTTATTTCGCCTTTCATCAATTTGATCCACCCTTGCTTTCATATCTTCAATAGAATGTTTTGCACTCATCCTTTCTCCTACTGTATATTCTCAACTAGTGATTGATCCCGAAATATTTATGGGTTTTTAAACTCATAATATTTTCAAAAAGCAATAATATGTTTAATCTCTAGTGGGCCCCCGAAAAATGCCCACCTATTTATCCATTACCATTATCCAAATATTTGCCGCCGCCTAAAACTGACAAATGTCATCATTAGAAGGGTACAACTGGCATAATCCAATATATCAAATTCTGTCTATCAATTCCCAAAACATTTTTCATTCTAATTTATGCATCATTATCTCAATAAACCATTTACACATCCTTGAACATTTGTTCTATTTATGGTATACTTATATAAACTAGATGGGGAATAATATTCACAATAAATTATTTAGCCTAAAGATTCTCTCCTTGAAACCCCTATCGATCTACGTAGTCGGTAGGAAAAGGCTGGACCCAGCTTTTTGTAGGAATACATTTTATCTAAATAATCAACCTCGCTGTCCTCATTCGTAACAATTGAACCTTAATAAATAGAATGTGATTGTTACATTCTCATAAAAATAATCGAGGGCGATTCTGCCATTCCTTTGAATAAAAGAGCCCCTGTGCACAGGGGCTCCAATGATCGTGGGAAATGTGGATTGATCCACCATTTTCTGATGGGTATTTAAAACTACAATTATTCCAACACTGATTTTGCTATTTTTACAGCCTTACTAGCATCTTCGGCAAATCCATCTACGCCAATCCGCTCACTATATTCTGCTGTCACTGGTGCGCCTCCGATCATAACTTTGACCTTATCCCGGATACCTGCATCAATTAGCGCTTGAACAGTTGCTTCCATCTGAGGCATCGTAGTGGTTAGCAATGCTGACATTCCAATAATATCGACATCGCCCTCTTTGACCGCGTCTACAAAACTATCTGGTCCGACATCGGTACCAAGATCAATTACATCAAAACCTGCACCTTCTAGCATCATCCCTACTAAATTCTTTCCAATATCGTGTAAGTCCCCTTTCACTGTGCCAAGCACAACCCGTCCCTCGGATTCAACATCCGCTTCAATAAGTAAGGGTTTAATTAATTCTAACCCTGCCTGCATGGCTCTAGCAGCAATCAACATCTCAGGGACAAAAAATTCTCCCTCCTCAAATAATTGTCCAACTTCTTCCATTGGAGGAATTAAGGCTTCTTTAAGAATAGCCTCTGGTGAGACCTCGCCGTCGATCGCAGCTTGAACTTGGGTTCTTACAGCATCTAGATTTCCGGTCTTAACACCCTCATAAATTAGTTCAAATATTTCTTTCATTTATCACCTCAGTTATTCATTATTTCGCTAGCGCGCTTGGATGCTTCTACCATGGCATCAATATTTTCTAAGGGAGTACCTGGTACAATCGTGGCTCCCTCCGCCAAAAAATACCCACCTTTTTGGCCTAAAGTCGTAATGTAATCAACACATTCATCAATAATTTTTTCTACCGGACCATCTTTAATCATGGCAGGGTGAGGACCACCCCGCATTATTGTATTTCCAGAAAAAGTATCAGCTAATTTTTTTCTATCCGTAGGAAAACCAAAATGTTCTAGCACATCTATCTCAAGTTCATCATGAATTATATCTAACAAGTGGTCAATATTTCCACACATATGGAAAACCCTTGGACGATTCTGAACTTCCCAAACCTTTAGGTAATACGGAACGACAAATTCTTTGAACATTTTCGGGCTAATCATTTCACCCGTGTCGCATCCAGCCCACACCCAATGTCCAGGTTCCCGGCCGGTTAACTGATCGAAATAGTCAATTACCTGAAGATGGCTTTTTGTGGTTATTTCTAATAGTTTATGAATTCTATCTGGATCAAGCATCATCCACATAAATAAATTTGGACCGCAGATCCCAAAAGCAGAGGGGATCGGTCCACCTGGGTGATTCAGATCCACTTTTAAATCAATCTCCTCTCCATTCAGACGAATATCATAATCCCCGATCATTTCTTTCATTTTTTTAAA
>JABJGH010000044.1 GCA_018662365.1 Chloroflexota bacterium
ATCCCCGGGGTAACTTTTATCCGTTGATCTCAACGATTCCCACATATACATATCAGTTCACTTTCGCCTGCTTTCGCACTTGCTCGGCTGGTTGGCCTCGCAATCAAGCTACCTTATGCGAATGCACTATCACTCCGATTTCCATCCGGAGCTAGGTAACCTTAGCACGCCTCCGTTACTCTTTAGGAGGCAACCGCCCCAGTTAAACTACCCATCAAACGCTGTCTCCTTGTTTCTCAAGGATTAGAGCTAGAATATGATAAGAGTGGTATTTCAAGGACGACTCCATCTGGGCTAGCGCCCAAACTTCATAGTCTCCCACCTATCCTGCACAAATCATATCCCGACTCAACGTCAGACTGTAGTTAAGCTCCACGGGGTCTTTTCGTCTTTCCATAATTAATCGGCATTTTTACCGATATTGCAATTTCACCGAGTCTACGCTCGAGACAGTCTACAGACCGTTACGCCATTCGTGCGGGTCGGAACTTACCCGACAAGGAATTTCGCTACCTTAGGACCGTTATAGTTACGGCCGCCGTTCACCGGGGCTTGAGTTCAGAGCTTCGCTTGCGCTAACCCCTCCCTTTAACCTTCCGGCACCGGGCAGGCGTCAGCCCCTATACATCGTCTTACGACTTAGCAGAGACCTGTGGTTTTGTTAACCAGTCGCCAGAGCCTGTTTTCTGTGACCTCTTTTAGCTCCAATAGAATTATTTTCACCAAAAGAGGCACCCCTTCTCCCGAAGTTACGGGGTCAATTTGCCGAGTTCCTTAACGAGGGTTCTCCCGTTCGCCTTGGTATGCTCTACCCATCTACCAGTGTCGGTTTGCGGTACGAGCACTTTAGTTTCATCACTTAGAGGCTTTTCTTGGCAACAAGGCTCAATTACTTCTGCCTCAGGGGCTCGCCATCGCGCCTCAGCTCAGCCGGCGGATTTACCTACCAGCTTCAACACCTACACGCTTAGCACCAGCACAACCAATCGCTGGCTAACCTACCTCGCTGCGTCCCCTCTTCGCTCCACCAAAGTGGTTCCGGAATGTTGACCGGATGTCCATCGCCTACGCCTTTCGGCCTCGGCTAAGGCTCGACTAACCCGACGCGGATTGACCTGCCGTCGGAAACCTTAGATTTACGGCGAACATGATTCTCACATGTTTTACGCTACTCATGCCTGCATTCTCACTTCTGTCCACTCCAGTGCTCCTCACGGTACACCTTCACCGCTGACAGAACGCTCCCCTACTGCTTTATCTATTGATAAAACCCATGGCTTCGGTATTATACTTAGCCCCGTTACATTTTCCGCGCAAGATCACTTGACCAGTAAGCTTTTACGCACTTTTTAAAGGATGGCTGCTTCTAAGCCAACCTCCTGGTTGTCACAGTAATCTCACATCGTTTCCCACTTAGTATAAATTTAGGGACCTTAACCGATGGTCTGGGCTCTTTCCCTCTCGACTACGAAACTCATCTCCCGTAGTCCGACTGCCATGCTCTGGAGTACCGGCATTCGGAGTTTGGTTGGGGTTGGTAAGCTGTAAGCCCCCGAGCCCATCCAGTGCTCTACCTCCGGTACTAAACGCATGACGCTAGCCCTAAAGCTATTTCGGGGAGAACAAGCTATCTCCTGGTTCGTTTGGCATATCACCTCTACCCACAGGTCATCCCAAGCATTTGTAACTGCTAAAGGTTCGGGCCTCCACGAGTTTTTACACTCGCTTCACCCTGCCCATGGGTAGCTCACCAGGTTTCGTGTCTAATTCCAGCGACTGTACGCCCTATTCAGACTCGCTTTCGCTACGATTACGGATGTCACTTCCTTAGTCTTGCCACTGAAATTAACTCGCAGGCTCATTCTCCAAAAGGCACGCCGTCAGGCATTATAGGGAACAACAGGTTCTACCCTGAAGCTCAACCTATCATAGCCCTCCGACCGCTTGTAAGCTTACGGTTTCAGGTTCTATTTCACTCCCCTCACCGGGGTGCTTTTCACCTTTCCCTCACGGTACTTGTTCGCTATCGGTCGCAAAGTGTATTTAGCCTTGGAGAGTGGTCTCCCCAGATTCCGACCGGATTACACGGGTCCGGCCGTACTCAGGAACATCGCTAGGGTTTCTCAGTTTTCATATACGGGACTATCACCCTCTATGGTTGGCTTTCCCACACCATTCTACTAACTGATCGACTCCATATTGCAAGTCCTACAACCCCACCCAGCAAGCTGGATGGTTTGGGCTGATCCGCGTTCGCTCGCCACTACTAACGGAATCTCGTTGATTTCTTTTCCTCTAGGTACTAAGATGTTTCAGTTCCCTAGGTTACCTTCCCTAAACCTATTTTTTCAGTAAAGGGATAACAGAGGTTCGCTCTGTTGGGTTTCCCCATTCGGAAATCCCCGTATCATAGCCTGTACACGGCTCCACGAGGCTTATCGCAGTGTCCCACGTCCTTCTTCGGCACTTTGCGCCAAGGCATCCACCGTAAGCTCTTAGTAACTTAACTCACATGTGATGCGGAGAATTCGAAAATTTTCCATACATTTCAAAAAGATTACTCTTTTAAAACGTTGTTTAACTTTCTGTTTTCTTGTTTTCTTTCGTTTAATTTGAAATATTCAAATTAGGATTCGATATCATATCTATTCAGTTATTAAGGTGCATGGCAATTGCTTGCCATCGACAGTAAACTGTCTAGAGGTAATCCTTAATTCGGATAGCTGATTAAGCTTTACCTCTAGACCTTCTACTCTTATACTTTTTGAAAAGTGCGCTGTGCAAAAAAAAGACACCCGAGCATATCGCAGGGCGTCATTTCCCAACTCACGATGATGCTTTTGGATTTTCTAAGTCTTTTCCTTCAATTGCAGCAGTTTGTTGCTCCTAGATCTAGTTGATCGTCTTACTCAATCTCAGTGGAGATGAGGGGACTCGAACCCCTGACCCCTGCCTTGCAAAGGCAGTGCTCTCCCAGCTGAGCTACATCCCCAGGTTTACCCTGGTTTTGGTGGGCCTGACAAGATTCGAACTTGTGACCCCTGCGTTATCAGCACAGTGCTCTAACCAGCTGAGCTACAGGCCCAGTATGGCAGACCTTGACAATTCAAAAGTGACAGAAAGCCAGACTTGATTTGGCCGCCTCACCACCGCAGTGAGACTCGGGATGGCCTTTCGGCTCTACCCTGTTTTTGTTTCGGAGTGGTACTTCGATCTGCATCATACTGAGCAAGCTCTGTAAATGCTGGATCTAGTACTGAGCTCCAGAAAGGAGGTGATCCAGGCGCAGCTTCCGCTACACCTACCTTGTTACGACTTCGTCCTAGTTACCAGACCCACCTTAGGCAGCTCCCTCTCGTGAGAGTTGGGATACCGACTTTGAGCGTTTCCAGCTTCCATGACGTGACGGGCGGTGTGTACAAGCCCCGGGAACGTATTCAACGCACTGTTGCTGACGCGCGTTTACTAGCAACTCCAACTTCATGTAGGCGAGTTGCAGCCTACAATCCGAACTGAGGCCGGCTTTGAGGATTGGCTCCACCTCGCGGTTTTGCGACCCATTGTACCGACCATTGTAGCGTGTGTGTAGCCCTGGATATAAAGGCCATGCTGACTTGACGTCGTCCTCACCTTCCTCCGGCTTTATACCGGCAGTCCCGTATGACACGTATAACATACAGCGAGGGTTGCGCTCGTTACCGGACTTAACCGGACACCTCACGGCACGAGCTGACGACAGCCATGCAGCACCTGTATAAGCTCCCCGAAGGGTCGTTCCGCTTTCACTTCACTACCACTTATATGTCAAACCCAGGTAAGGTTCTTCGCGTAGCATCGAATTAAACCACACGCTCCGCTGCTTGTGCGGGGCCCCGTCAATTCCTTTGAGTTTTAATCTTGCGACCGTAGTCCCCAGGCGGTGAACTTATCGCGTTAGCTACGGCACTGATGGCTTTTACCCCACCAACACCAAGTTCACATCGTTTACGGCTAGGACTACCGGGGTTTCTAATCCCGTTTGCTACCCTAGCTTTCGCGTCTTAGCGTCAGGACCGACCCAGAAGGCCGCTTTCGCCACTGGTGTTCCTCCAGATATCTACGCATTTCACCACTACACCTGGAATTCCACCTTCCTCTATCGTCCTCTAGTCTGGCAGTATTGAACGACCTCTCCGGGTTGAGCCCGGAGCTTTCACATCCAACTTACCAAACCGCCTGCACGCGCTTTACGCCCAGTAAATCCGGATAACGTTTGAATCCTACGTGTTACCGCGGCTGCTGGCACGTAGTTAGCCGATCCTTATTCACGAGGTACCGTCCTTCTTCTTCCCTCGTAAAAGAGTTTTACAACCCGAAGGCCTTCATCACTCACGCGGCGTTGCTGCCTCAGACTTTCGTCCATTGGGCAATATTCCCTACTGCTGCCACCCGTAGGTGTATGGTCCGTGTTTCAGTACCATTGTGGGAGGCCACCCTCTCAGGCCTCCTACCCGTCATAGCCTTGGTAAGCCATTACCTTACCAACTAGCTGATGGGACGCAGGCTCCTCCCAAAGCGGATTACTCCTTTAATCATAGAGCATCTAATCTCTATGATCACATGAGGTATTAGCAGTCGTTTCCAACTGTTATCCCTTACTTTGGGGCAGATTACCAACGCGTTACTCACCCGTTCGCCACTAGGAACTTCCGATATAAATACCAGAGTCCTCGTTCGACTTGCATGTATTAGGCACGCCGCCAACGTTCATCCTGAGCCAGGATCAAACTCTCCGTAGAAAATTTCGCACATCCGAAGATGTGTAAAGTTCATTCTTAACGGTTTTTTTCCGACACAAGCTGTCTTTCTATCACTTTTCAATTGTTAAGGTTCTGCGCTGTCAGTTTCGAAACAGCGGGTCTGATTCTACCAGCCCACTTTGAGCCTGTCAAGAAATTCACAAACTTCCTCTTTTAGACAGATAAAACCCCGATACTTCGAACTTCTTAGCACCGGAGTTTTTAGCGCTTTTGCACCGCTCATATTCACTTTTCAATGATTTGCCTTTCGTAGGCGAGATCATGACAACGGGACTGATTCTACCAATCCTGTTTGAAGCTGTCAAGGATTTCTATTCAAAACCAATCGACAAAATAAAATCCCATGTCACCATTTTTTGTCACACTGGGAGTTTATTGGCACGGGAGTGCCCTTCCTATTCTATTGTTAATGATCTGTCAAATGTCTGACAAGATCAGGACAACGGGGATAATTCTACCGCGATACCAATTAGAGTCAAGCGATTTGGAGACCAATTTGAATTTTTTAAGGTTTGTATTTTTTGGCACAAACTCAGTCATAAAAACATGATTCCATAACTGACGAAGATCAATAAAACACCCAAAATTAGCCCGACCAATGACATCCATCTCAATCTAAATTTAGAAAGTAATGACGCTAAGCTAACCGCGATTCCAATAACACCAAAACCCAATAAACTATCAAGGATCAAATCCAGAAAATTTAAATTTTCAACATCACCAACGAAAGACATCCACCCAATAAGTCCTACTAACCCCCCGACAAAAAGGAACAGGGAGAGGGAACTCAACCCACAACCCATAGCAGGAAAGAATTTATTTGCTTTCCCTGGTCTCTCATCTTCCAACCAATGCCCTTCTTTCTTTTCTAGATATTCGACCTCATTCAAATTATATTGCTTGAAACTCCTATATATTTGTAATGCTAAAAATAATTGATAGAGGCCAAAAATCGTCCATCCCCCCAAGCCGGGACTCGTAATATTATTTATCCCAACCCATCCTAAAGATACTGCATAAACTACAAACATGGCCGCCTCTTTAAAAACAAACGAAGCAAGACCAACAGTAATTAATATGATCCCCCAAGAAGGTGCCAAATATCCAGAAAATAAAAGGTGTATTGTACCCAAGATCAAAGAAGATCGCCCCCATGAGGCAATCCTATTTAACATTTTTTGGTTAAGAATATCAGTTTGAGAAGAATCATTTTTTAGAACATTTATCTCGTCGATTATTTCTAAATTTTTTGATTCAATTAATTCTGGAGATTTATACTTTCCAATATTTGATAAATGTTTTTTCCCTGGAATTTGGAGGGTCTCATTCTCCCCCTTTGCATTTACATTGAGGGGTATTTCAAGCCAACCTGCGATTTTTACAATATCCTTTTCCTTTGTGCTTAATTCAAATCTTTTTTCTGTTAATCCATTTTTTTGATCACTTTTTTCAATAATTAACTGATTATGGTTTTTCACAGCATTTTTATATCCCCATAAAAATGAGAGTCGGGAAAATTCATATTCAACTACTTTTGGTGCCGGGAAGCCCAATTTTGAAGTAAGGTAAATTCGTTTATGAGCAAAAATTTGTTTATTTTTATTTAATACAAATTTTTCTTTTGTTGGAATAAACAAAACTATGAAGAAGATTATCAATAAAAGAAAACCCACCATTAATGTGATTTTGAATTCAAATCCATTTGCTGCAATCCAAAATGACCCAATCAATATTGTTAGGAGTACATTTTGAAAAAGCAGTATTCCTATTAGGAGAATTGGACCTTTTGACCATAAAACAAATTCCGACACAGAGAAATTTTCTATTTGTACTTTTTTTTGAAATAATTTTGGCTGTCATCAAAAACCTCCCTTTCAAGTCTATTTCTAATATTATCCCATATTTTGACGTCCCGCTAACGCACGCAATAGAGTGTTTTGATCGGCGTACTCTAGGTCTCCGCCTACAGGCAATCCCCTCGCCAACCGTGTAACCTGTACCCCTTCGGATTCTAGTTGGGGGCGAATAAACATTGCTGTTGCGTCTCCCTCCATGCTGGGGTTTGTCGCCAATATGATCTCTTTAATTTCGCTCCCTTTTATTCGATCGATCAGCTCTTTGATCTTTAGATCATCGGGGCTTACCCCTTCTATGGGGGAAAGTACCCCATCCAATACATGATACAACCCATGAAAGCCACCTGTTCGTTCTAGAGCTATTACATCTAACGGCTCCTCTACTACACAGATTATTTCTTGATCTCTTTCTGGATGGGTACATATCTCACAAAGTTTTCGGTCGGCGGTGGTAATGTTAAAACATTGTTCACAAAAACCGGTGTTTTCTTTTAAGCTACTTAAGGCCTCAGAAAGATCATCAGCTAAATCTTCTGATCCTCTAAGCAAATAGAAAGTCAATCGAGAAGCAGTTTTTGGCCCAACACCTGGTAGCCGCGAAAAACCATCAATTAATTTTTGGACGGGTTCTGGGATCAACATTTTTCTATCCTAAATTTGGCGCGTAGGGACTCAATCGGTCTGCTGCTAACTCTCGAGATTCGTCTAAGGCCTTATTCATTGCTACCATGATCATTTCTTCTAAAGCTTTAGCATCCGAATCTTTAAAGAACTCAGGATCAATCTTCACTTCAGTGCAGCGTTGATCTCCCGTGATAGTTAATTGCATTGCTCCCCCACCAGCGGTTGCCGTAACGGTTTCATTTTTTAATTCTTCCTGAGCCGCCAAAAGTTTTTCCTGAAGCACCCTCAGTTGTTCTGCCATATCTTTGGATAATTGTGGACCTTGGGACATGCTTGTTTTCTCCTAGAACTATGCTATTCCGAATCTTTGTCTTTGGTTTTGAGATTATTGACATCCACAATTTCACCCCCCAACCGCACTCCTGTTGCAACCATTCCAGAGTTATCGACTTGTGGTGGTAGCGCTCCTTGACCAGAAGCAACAATGGCACATTCGATTTGAATTGGCATTTCAAAAATCTTTTCGGCAGCATCTTTCACAACTGAAAGATGTTCGGGTTGTTCCATTTTCTCTTTTAATAACTGGCTTGGAAAGCCTAATAGAAGAACTCCGTTTCGTAAAGTATTTGTCTTACAAGAGTTCAATAATCCACGAGTATTCGGGCTAGGTTTTTTCACAACCTCTAATAAACCCGCCCATTGCTCTCGGGTCATCTGGCTACTCTCCTGTACCTCTACAGATGCTTCAGGGCTGTTTTCCTGCTCTTTAACCGCCTTGTTAACTGCTTGTTTCACAGGCTCAGATGCGGGCTTGGATACTGCTTGGGGAGCTTTTTTCGCGGGGTTTGAGGACAATTGAACCGGAGCCTCAATGGCTTCAACGAATGCCAACTCTAAGGGCAGACTCGGCTGCCAAGATCCGCGGGCATCCACAGCTGCATGGTTGAACACCCGGATGATTCGCAATATTTCTGAGCTTTCAAATCCGTTCGCATGTTTTGCCATCACTTGGCGAGTCTCAGCTGTTGTGTCCACTTGATCGGCATTTCCTAAGCGGACCAACATCACCTTTCGTAAATAATTCACAATTTGTCTAGAAAATTGCCGGGGATCACTACCGTTATCTAAGGTAGTATGTAACTTATTTAATCCCCCACCTGCATCACCGGTCAGTATCGCATCTACCAAATCTAATACCGCTTGGTTTGTAGCAGTTCCCAAAATGGTCTGTGCTGTCTCCAAGCTGATCTTTTTACCTGTTGCAGATAATTGATCCAAAAGAGAGATTGCGTCTCGCATCCCGCCTGTCGCTTGACGAGCAACTAACTGCAGGGCTTCTTCTTCGGGTTCCATTCCTTCTTCTTGAGAAATCTTTTTTAACAATCCCACAATATCGTTCACTGGAATTCTTCGGAACTCATGTCGTTGACACCGGGACAGAACAGTTAATGGGATCTTATGCACTTCAGTGGTCGCCAAAATAAAAATGGCATGGGGAGGCGGTTCTTCTAATGTTTTCAAAAGTGCGTTAAATGCTGCGGTGGACAGCATATGCACTTCATCGATAATATATACTTTATAACGTCCTTGGTTGGGAGAGAAATTAATCTTGTCACGTAAATTGCGAACATCTTCGACACTCGTATTTGATGCGGCATCAATTTCGATCAAGTCTAAGAAAGTGCCAGCACTCACACTGCGACAATGGTCACATTCATCACAGGGGCGATTGCCAATATCTTCATTTTTACAATTTACAGCTTTCGCTAAAATACGGGCTAGAGATGTTTTGCCCGTTCCCCGAGGACCAGCAAATAAATAGGCATGTCCTTCTCGTCCGGCAGAAACAGCATTATGGATCGTTTGCACGATATGCTGCTGTCCGATAATTTCGTCCCAGCGGCCTGGCCGCCATTTTCGATATAATGCTTGGCTCATATTTTTTTGGGTGGTGAATAATTTTATAAAAAGGGTTATTTCTAGCTTAGCTTCTATTATAAGCTGGGTTGAGGATTAGTACAAATTGGAAATCTAAATACTTAAATTTATATTTGAATTTTATCTAAAACTTGATCAGCAAGCCTTACCCTTCGATTTTCTAGATCAACTTATTTTTTCGGGTCATCAACATAATACTTAAGGCACCTCGAAACTTGCTTGAGGTTCATTTTCTGCGTCTAGCAACACTACTCGCTCCCCCGAATTCCAGACGGATCCATCCAATCCCCAATAAAGTTCAATCGCAGATAAAGGACCTACCTTTGAGTACACTCTCACCGCCCCACCACTATGCAGGGTTAATCCAGGAAATGTGAATGTATTTCCTTGTTCGTCGACCAACTCCCAACCTTCCAATGCCAATTCAATTTCGCCAATATGTTGAATTTCAACATATTCAATATCAATATCTCCCGCTCCGATCACGTTTGAGATCTCAACAATATCCGAAGTCACCACGCCCGCTGCTAAGGAATCGAACCCGGGACTATCTGCCGGAATTAATATTTCGGCTGTGCCAAAGGCAGGAAGAACATCGAAGCGCAGCATCAGAGAAACTACCAACCAGGTAGTCAGGGCCGAAACAACAATATTCAATATAAGATAGAAACTTACTCTTTTAAAATTACCTTTCATCGTCTCACCTTAAGAAATCATAGCACAGAATTAGGGGACGGATTTAATTTTTAGGTTAAAATAAATTTGAAAATAGCAACGAAAATTCAACTACTAATTGGGAATTTCCCCAAAAAGACAAATATCAATGCCCTATATCATAGACGGACATAATCTCATTCCTGCCATCTCTGGAATTTCACTAGATGACCTCGAAGATGAGAAACATTTAATCCAAATTTTGCAGGAATTTTGCCAAAAAAGCAGGAAAGATGTAACAGTATATTTTGATCGTGCCGCATCGGGTCATGCAAACGCGCAGTCCTTTGGGCGGCTTACAGCACGATTTGTTCGAGCAGACATCACAGCAGACGAAGCGATCATGAAGCATCTCAGACGGCTGGGACGGGAAGGTCGGAATTGGACAGTCGTCAGTTCTGACCACGAAGTCCAAAACGCAGCAAAAAGATCTCAAGCTAGAGTTGTTTCTTCTCAGGAATTTGCAAACCAGCTAAAGCAATTCTCTACTGATAAAAAGGGCGGTGAATCCCCAAAAATAAGCGAATCTGAGGTGGACGAATGGTTAACCTTATTTAATGAAGAAGAGGAGTAATATATTCAAGACTTGCTAGAATCAAAGAACCGGACCTTTCAGTCCGGTTCTTATCAAGGAGGAGGAGAAATTAAACTTTATCAACTGAATATAGTTTAACAAATAGATCGATAACATGCTTGACGCTTAACCTACAACCAATACGCAAACCCCCTACGTTATTTATTCAAATTCCCTTCGATTGACCTACGAAGCCCTTTTTATTTACTTAAAATAGAAAACCTTTACTTTTTTGAGGTGATATTCCTACCCTCTTCGGGCAAATTCCACCAGAAGAATCCCATCGGTAAGCCCCAGTGAGTAATCAACGCTGCATTCTTCTTGATCTCAACAAGTAAAGCAAACCCGTTTATACGTCTGAAAGGATAATAATTCTATATCTGGAGAATTGAATAGTATTTATGGTTTTGAAATCTGAAATACTTTAGATTTTATTTCATTAGTTCATTCAAGACCAAAGACGCGGCGGCTTCAGACCATCCTTCTTCCGCATCAATAGATTCTAGCCAGACGACCAATGAACTAGGGGAAACAAAATCTCCTAGACGCCCCAAAACATAACCTGTAAACCAAGTTGACCATTGTTCATCACGAACCCCGTTTAGAAATCCATTTTCAAATTCTTTATGCGCCGCCCAAGCTGCATTTAAAGTTTCCACAAGGATTTCATGGCTGGGGAGATTGGTTTCCATAATGTCACCTAATATGTAAATATATTTTCTTTGAAAGATAGTTGAATAATTATCATTATATTACCAGATGATAATTAAATTTTATTAAAAAAAGAGGAGACCGTTGATGACGATCTCCTCTTTCTATTAATTAGTAGTATTTGTTTAAAGAATTTGAATTACGGGCCAAAAACTGCTTCAAAACCAGATGAAATCCATTGGTTTATTCCCCCCGCCATACTTGTTACAGAGTCAAATCCTGCTTCTATTAAAATATCTCTTCCAGTTTGGCTTCGGTTTCCAGATCTGCAAACCACCACAATCTCTTGATTGTCTGGGAGCTCATCCACCCTGCTTGCCAATTCTCCCAAAGGGATCAAGGTTGCTCCGGGAATATGTTTTTCATCCCATTCATATTGCTCACGGACATCCAAGATAAACGCTCCGTTCTCTCGGAGATCATTTGCCTCCTGAACAGATATTTCACTGGTCAAAACTTTCATGGGTGCAAAAAACGAATTGTAACTTAATAACCCTAACAAAATTACTGCCAATCCGATCATTATAGTTAACTGCTGTCTTTTCTTCTTTTTTTCCTCTGCCCTTCTTTTTTCTATATGCTTGTTTGCCATATCATTTCCTTTCATTAGTAGTATCTTAAAAGAATTCTACACCAATATTATCCGCAACCGCCACCAGATGGGCCTTTCTTGAGTTCCAGTTTTACCTTGGGTTCAAAAATGATCTCATAATGATGAGGATCAGGATCAGCGGCTGGGTGGTTTTCACCCCAAGCCGCATCAAAATCGTGAAGGAAAATTTCACCGTCTAACATTGCATATTCTATGGAATTCCATTCATCAGAAAATACATCTAACCAAAAATTAGCTCCACCTTCTAACAGGTATACGTTATGCAAATTTTGCGCCACCAGCATCTTCCAGGCTTCCGTGGCCCTTTCTTCATTATTACTCACCACAACAAAAACAGCGTTTGAGGGTTCCAAGAGTAAATCAGGTAACATCTCTGTTAACAGATCCATAGAAGTATTCTTTGCATTGGCAATATGGAAAAGGTTATAGTCTGCCTCCGAACGAACATCAAAAATATTGAGCATGATCTTATCATCATGCATCAACCCTAACAATTCACCAGGGTGTATTTGGTACGCCCGTTCTTGCAGAAGGGGTTCTTTTTCCCCAGATATGATTTTCCATTTATCTTCGGTGGTCGGTTGGCCGATAAACACAACTGCCAGGGCAATGGCTACCAATGTGCCCGCTGCATAATAACGAGCTTTGGGTGCATTGGATTGATCCATACCGCCCACATTCTTTTCTAAAATTTCTGAACCCCAGAACATGAGCAAAGCCATTATTACTACGCCGAGAACGACCCAACCCGTTTCTACGTTGAGCCATTCCATGAGTGTAAATCTACCCATATAGGATGAATAAAAGAAGTCATTAAAATATTCGACTGTCTCTCCAAAACTGAAGATGCCGAAAAGAACACCAAAAACAAAGAACAAACCGTCTACCTTGCCAGTACCTACAGCGACTAAGGATGTACCGGGGCAAAATCCCCCCACGATGAAACCAACGCCCATGATCAGACCACCAACAATACCTGGCCAAAGATAGGTGGGGTTTACCCATATCAAGTTATAGTCAAGTAATCCCAATGCCGAGGCTGTAAAAACACCGACCATCGCAACAATTATCGCGGTAAACATAACTTTTAGGACGGTCAATTCTTTGAAATAAAATTGTCGAGCTAATTTTGGTGAATTGCCAAATCCAGAAATTTCCAATGCATAGCCAAATGCAAAACCGATTGCTAAAAAGGCTAACCATGCGCCATATTGGCCAATAAGTTCATTTAAATTAAGTGGGAAAGTCATTTTATGCTCCTACCCTAATTCCATAATTTTCTAACAAAATAGGCAACAGCATATCCGCCTGCAAAAACAGCAAACATAAATGCCCAACTGCCAACTGATAGAACTGCGCCACCCGAAAGAGCCTGGCCTGAAGTACAACCCCTCGCTAATCGAGCGCCATAGCCCATGAAGCTTCCACCTAGGAATGCAAAAAACCAACGTTGTTTTTTACTAATGTTTGGTCCCTTATTTGTTTCAACTTTGATTCTTCCATTGAAAAATCCTGAAACAAATCCACCAAGCACTGCCCCAACAGTAACAAACACTACCCAACTATCAAGGGGGTTTTTTAATCCACCTGCCATTGCCAATAAATAGGGGGTATTGTTGACATGGTTCGGCACGATCAAATCCTCGAGGAAGACAATCATCCGGTTTAGACCACCAGAGGCGCCTAATCCATTTCCAGTGAAGAAAAAGGATGCAAACAACACCAACCCAAGGATG
This sequence comes from Chloroflexota bacterium, assembly GCA_018662365.1. Taxonomy (GTDB): domain Bacteria; phylum Chloroflexota; class Anaerolineae; order Anaerolineales; family UBA11579; genus JABJGH01. Next base: position 13,566 of record JABJGH010000044.1, read on the forward strand.
ATCCCCCCCCAATATGGGTTTACATATTCTTTTGTTTCTCTTTTCGCAAACATGCGGCCAAAGAAATTCGGCTTTTTAACCTTTATCGTCGTAGTCATCTTTCTTACTCCTGTTCTTCCTTGGTGTGGATTTCTACATCATCCCATCCACTCACCATAGATTTAATTCCTGCCATGGCAGTATGCCCAGCAGTGGTTGTCAGATACACATGTGCCAATATAAATGAAGAGAATGACCAAGCTACGAGGGTATGGAAGGGGGCAAGAAAAGCTAAACCACCTAAACTCTCGGCAATACTTGGCCATCGTTGCACACCCCACATAAAGATTCCGGTGAGGATTTGCAGGGGAAGTAAAACATTTAGGATGCCAAAATAGGTCACTTTTTGTAATGGGTTCAAGCGTTTTTCTCGAGATTTTTCTTCTGGGTGCGCTTCACCTCTGAAGATTCCATAGGTGTAATATTTCACCTGTTGGATCATTTGATTGAAAAATCCTTGCGGTTGGGGGAGGAATCGCTGAATGTCGCCACTAACTAAATTGTAGAAAAGGGCTAAAGCCGCATTTGCCACCAATATTCCCGCCAAGATATTATGGACCAACACCACAAATTTGAAACTAAAGATGCCGAACATTTCAGGTTTATGTATGATCAACCCTGTAAAAGTGAGCATTAAAATTACAATCGTTTGCAGCCAATGCCAAAGTCGTTCATAAAATGTGTACATATAAATTCGCTTAGTTTTATGGTCCGTTTTAGGTGCCTTTTTGCTAGCAATCACTCTTAGAGCTCCGTGAGTGACAACACCAACCAAAACTCCTAAGAAAAGAATTACTCCAAACCAATCTACCCAGCGAACCTTGTTGTGTCCAAAGATATAGTTGCCTTGTTCTTCTGGAGCAGGTTTAAAGAAAATGGATCCATCTTCTTCAATTGAAAATTCGCCATCCGTAATCACAGAATTATCTGAAATAAATTCAGGTAACTGGCCCCTTGGTCCTTTATCAGATATTTCGAAAGCCATTGTCAATTTCGAATCCTCGCTGTGGCAAACATCACATTCTTGGATCGCCCAATCACCATTGCTGGCATTGTGGTTTATTGCATAGGCTTCTGTTTTTCCAATAATTTCAGGATTTACATACCCGATATTTTTCAATCGATTTGCTATAAACTGTTCTTTTTCATCTGTATCCAAGATCATTTCACTATTGCTAATTTTGCCATCCGCATTTTCATCAAATAGCTCAACCAACTCGTATGTTTCCAAATTAAATATTGCGATGAGATCTTCTTCGCTAATTGGATTATCCCCATCCTGCCAAGACCAAGTTGTAATTAAGTTATAGGGAGAAAACTTCATTTCACCATTTGAATTTTCTCTTAACAGAATTGCTGGGGAATATCCCGTAACCAAATCAGTGATCTTCCCCGAATCGCCTTCTACACCCCGGCAGGTCAGGTTAGTATGTCCGTCATTTTGGACTACCGTATTATCAATTGACTGAATTGCTGCAGAATATATTTGTGGGATATGGCAGGCTTGACAATTAATAGAGTCCATATGTTTATCTGCGTAAGGAAGCCAATCATGTGTGGCACTGGAATCATGACAACTATCGCAACCACGCAAATCATCTGCAACATCATCTCCTAAAATATTTTCAGTGGAGGCCCCCCGAGCAAATTCATGGGATGGCATCTCTAAATATTCACCAATTTCCAATACCCTTGGATCATATACAAGATGATCAAGGCTGTCGGCACCCTGTCCATTGGCATATACCGGATTATTTAGGGAGTAATGGCAATCCACACAATCCAACCCGCGTTCAATATGAATATCAAAAGAACGAGTCAAATCTTCTTTATTGCTCAAATTCATTGCGCTGTCATTGATGCGTTGAGCACTAAATATTTGTCCAGTTGTCGAAGTTTCTTCACCTGTGTCTTCACAACCACTAATATTTAAGGGTTCGGTACCCGTATGAACCGTGCCATGACATTGCCCACAATTTTCACTGGTGGGGTCCTGAATATTCAGGATATTTTCCTGAACCTCCCCATCGTCATTGAAAGCCTCGGCATTCCAAATAAATCCAGCTTTGCCTTCTTCAATTAATCCTGTACCAAGCAAGGTCGCTGTAGAAGCCCATTCAAATTCTCCCTGCAAAAGGGTTTCCATTCTGGCTTCATTATTGGGTTCAGAAATATGGCACAAGAAGCAATTTAACTCTGTATCTTCTCCCTCTGGCCCATAGACTTCCATATCCATTGTTGAATGGAAACTAGTACTTGTGATGAAGGCAGTATCATGACATTGTCCACATGTTTCATAGGCTGATACAGCCTGGTCAGTGAGGATTACTTTCTCGCCTTCTGAATCCAATAATGGAAACGTTGGATGCAAGGTTGATTGAGCCGCAAAGGCAGCCGAACTGACCAACAATAAGCCAATTAAAATTAGGCTAACTGGGATCCATTTAATTTTTCGTGTTTTCGTTTTTTTCATTTTAATTTCTCATCCAAAGCTTATTCGAACCTGCTTCCCCAATCCATTGGGTCACCTGGATATCCAAGGGCTTCCCAATCCAATATACCTTCTTCACTATGGCACCCAGTGCATTGCAAAGCTTCACTAGCAGGTTGGACCATATGGGTTGTCGGCCAAAACATGGTCGATTGTGCCCAACCATATTCCCCGCTAAAAGGCAATCCCGTCACCTCAGCGCCGAGTTCTGAAGCTTTTTGCCAATCAAAATCTTCCCAATACCCCCCCTCTCCTACTGTTTTGGGTTGAATAAAATAGTTGAAATTTGCATCATAGATTTGGGTTGCCAAATGCACTTTGAATGGTGCAATTTTTGCTTCAGGATCATTGATCTCTCCCTGAGGCATATTGATAGGGGTGATTTCATTCGGATCAATCACATCACCTAATAAATAACGATCTGCGATACCGTTGTACCAAAAATATTCTGGACGAACATCCTCTTCGTAAACAAAACTTCCTTTGATCTTCAAATACACATGGGAATCTGTTTCATCACGATCTTCCCCAGCTTGTGACCAATCCCATTCCATTTTTGTCGCATCTTCTAAGGCAAAAGCCGGAATATGACATGTCTGACAGGCAACCGTATCAATATGTTCATTCAAACGTGCATCTTCATGCAAGTCATTATTATGGCAATCCATACAATAGACCTGATTCTCATTGTCAAAACTGACAGATATGGACCGCCCTTGGATATTGTGTCCTTCGGTCTGATGGCAAGTGATGCATTCAAAGTCATGCAAACCCATATGCACATCGATATTTTCATTGGGGAAATAAAGGCTTGCATCTAGATCCCCGTGTTTTACTGCATTTCCACCACCACCATTAAAGTGGCAACCACCGCAATTTTCACGTGTGGGTGATCCTACACTCTTTGCCGCAGCAACTAGGTCGACAGCTTCCAGTGGATTCCCGGCTATTCCTTTTCCATATGTGCCACCCGAAGCATGACAAGCTAAACAATCCACATCTTCTTCAGTTGCAGTTTCAAAAAAGGTTTCATCTTCCCAACCATAACCCGCATGACAGGTGGTGCATTTAGGCCAGTTGCCCTGCACTCCGATGCAAAAATTGTTGATCTGATTTGCTTTTCCCACGGTCACAGGTTCATCACGACCTGGCAATTCAACCGGCTCACTTTCCCAAGACCAATGAACTGTTTCCATCATCTCTTGGCTCGAGTTTTCATGGCATTCCAAACAAGCATTGGTCACATCTTGTCCGGTTTCATAGGGACCTTCTAAAAGATATGTATGGTCAGTATGAATGGTGGCATCAGGCACAAAAGCCCAAGGATCGTCCGAGGGAGATGCTTGGCCTGGCAGCACAATAATCAGGGGGATGACCACAATCGCAATTGTGAGCAACAGCCCAATCAACCAGCTATATTTATTGTTGCGGATAAAATTACTCATAGTATTAATTCGTCCTTTATTTTGGAAAAGTGCTCATTTCAGAAATATTTTTCAATCGCCCAATCAAATCGGCGCGTTCATGAGCAATAATTTCAAAGGTTTCTGCAACCCGATGTAGCCATTCACCCAATTGATCTTGTTCCTTTGGGCTAAGCTGGCGTATTTCTTGGGCGGCAAGCTTTAGTTCTTCCTTATTTAGATTATGGTTTTTTGCAAGTGATGTAATTTTGTTTTCCATTTCCTCTTTGCTAAGTTTGGATAAAGTAAATTGTCCTGCCACTTGAATGGCAGTGAGTTTTCCATAAAGTTTGATTCGACCACGAGCGTATTGAAACCCAGCGTGGCATTGATAAAATTTGGGGGCTCGATCCTTAGTTTGAGCTAATTGTCGCCAAGACTCAATGCATGCCAGTCGACCTGAAGGACTGGCATATATTTGTTCGCAAAACGAATTGCAATTGCTAATTGGTGTAATTGGCTCTCCATTTATATCTGTAGTTACCGAGCCAATGCCGTTCATTTCTGCAAAAACATCTTGGATCACTTGAATACAATGTACGGGAAGCACTTCGTTTGGTGCATACTCTGATTGAAGGGTGTGAGCCTGGGTCGAATGAGTACCATGTTCCATCAAACTTCCAATCTCTTCACGGTGGAAGCGCCATTGGGTACCCACTTTAACTCCCTTTAACCGCCCATCTTTTAACATCCTATAGATGGTGATGCGGTCAACTTGAAGCAGGTCTTGCACTTGTTTTGTGGTTATTAATTCATCCATTTTTTACCATTTGTTATAAAATGTTATCGTTTGATATATCTAATATAATCATATTCGGATACAAGGATATGATTAGTGACAAATTTCCCAATAAACACGGGACATTTGACCTTATTCGGATAAGCGTATATGTTACAGGCAATATTTTGTGCAATTATTGGACTGTATGGGAAGGTTTTCCCCAATCACTTTCCCGTAAGTATTGAAAAACTTGTATATCAAATGAAGGTCGTTATTAAATAACTATGTATAATAATGCCCATGCTAAAAACCATCCAATGGAAAACTTTCTCCCGAGATTTTATTGTCATTCAGTTGGGCTTTGCTCTTTTTGGGTTAGCTATCGCGCTTCTCATTCAGGCCAACCTGGGCACTAGCCCCTGGGTAATCCTAGAAGTTGCAATATCTCAACTTACTGGCTTGAGCACCGGAACGATGATCGTACTAATGGGGGCTTTGATCTTGTTACTCGACATCCTCCTAAAGGAACCGATAGGCTGGGGAACGCTCACAAATATTTTGTTCATCGGTCCCTGGGTTGATGTATTTCTAAAATTACTCCCCTCTATTGAAGATCAATGGTTTATCCAAATATTGATGCTTTTTGGCGCTGCCCTATTTATGGGTGTTGCCACGGCGATCTATATTGGCGTAGATGCTGGGGCAGGACCCCGTGACAGCCTAATGTTAGGAATCAAACGGGTGACCGGAAAGAGCTTACGTGTAGCCCGTGGTGGAATAGAATTGCTGGTAGCTTTTGCTGGTTGGATCCTAGGTGGACCAATTGGTTTTGGAACAGTGATCTTTGCTCTTTTGATTGGCCCATCCGTTCAGTGGGCGTTTAAGGTATTTAAGGTAAAGACAGGAAGCAATATCAATTAGCATACTGTTTTTTAACAGGAAAATAAATTTCCTTTTTTAAAAATTCATCCACCCAAACTTTTTATGTATGATTATGGAAGATAGCAATTCTATAAGAGGAGTTTTTTATGACTACGACTCGGCAGCGATTAAGACAAGTTGTGGATTGGCGAGCCACATTTTGGGCAGGTTTTTTGGGGGGCCTGATCTCATTGGGAACCAACATGGTTCTAACTCATCTAAATCTTGGGTCCCCATGGATATTTTTACGCATGGTTGCATCCATTGTTCTCGGGGAAGGTTCTCTTCTCCCCCCATCTTACAGTCAATTTAACATCATCCTAGTGGGTATTATTGTTCACCTGCTTTTATCAGGGTTATTTGCCGCTTTGTTAACCATCATCATTCACCGCTGGGGGTTGCTGGTTGGCATTCTGGGTGGAGCCGCATTTGGATTAGCTCTATATACAATCAACTTTAGCCTGATGTCGATCTTTTTCCCATGGTTTTTTCCTTTGCAAAATTGGATGTTCGCGCTTAGCCATGTACTTTTTGGCGCATTAGTCGGGGGTATTTATGAAATGATCGAAGTTGAAATTTTTGTCCCGGCTGAGAAATAAAGGAGAAACCATGTACCGACAAAGAGTATCCCCTAAAGCAAGTAGACCTACGGGTGGTTCCCGAGGAATCCGACTTTTATTGGCCTTAGTCATGATCGGCATTTCCTTATTCTCCTTTTACAGTTCCAAAGAGGTGAATACAGTGACTGGTGAGGAACAATATATCACCATAAATAAAGAACAAGAAATAGCTATTGGACTACAATCTGCTCCTGAATTGGCACAACAATTTGGTGGCCTTTATCCAGACCAGGAACTACAAGATTATATTGATGATATTGGCTATCATTTAGTAGAAAACAGTTTCGCGAACAATGGCAATTATCCCTTTGAATTTCATTTGCTAGATGATGACCAAACCATCAATGCATTCGCCCTCCCCGGGGGCCAAGTATTCATGACCACCGCCCTCTATGATCGACTAGAAACAGAAGACCAAGTAGCAGGAGTGATTGCTCATGAAATAATGCACGTAATCGGACGTCATGGTGCTCAGCGAATTGCAAAACAAGAGTTATCACAGGGGTTAACTGGCGCTGTTGTAATGGCTTCTTATGATCCGAATAACCCCAATAGTCAGACTTCCGCCCAAGTTGCATTGATGATCGCAAATTTGGTTAATATGAAATATGGCCGAGAGGACGAAATTGAATCTGATGTTCTTGGTGTATGCATTCTTTATCAGGCAGGCTACGATCCCTCTGAGATGATAGGAGTAATGGAGATCTTAGATGAGGCTTCGTCTGGCGGGAGACCTCCTGAATTTTTTAGTTCTCACCCCAGCCCTGATAATCGGATCGGTAATATTGAAAACGCATTACAAAATTTAGATGATTGCCCATAATGTAATGGATTTAGACTCCTCGATTGTCTGGACAATATTACAACTATTAGATATACTGCATCAAGTTTTTAGGATAATGCAATGAAACAAACAAAAACAACCACCTGCCACCTTACATTCAAAGTCACTATCTCCATGATGATGACTATGTGTGACATACCAATTTAAGGCAGGAGAACTCTACTATTGTTTTAGAAAATAATTGAGGGAAGCTGCCAAATAGGCAGCTTTTTTTTTATAAAAGTTGAGAGTGTATGCTGGAAAAAAATAGGTTGGTCAAAAATAATAATAAATCGTTTGGAGCGATTTTCTCATTGCCCTTAATGCGTCCACTTCACCTATCTATGACCCACAATACGATGACTATGATGTTTAAAACTATGATGTTTTCATCTACCAAGGAGGCAATCTCACACTAGTTTTTCATCAACATGCTCAGAATAAGTTGAAAATTACGAGAGATTGCCAAAAGGCAATCTCTTTTTTATTGGATCTAAATTAATCAGGAGAAACTATGATAACCGAATCTACCAAAGCAAATGAGATCAGGAAAACTATTAAGGGTCAGCAAATTCAGCTGGCTGGCCCTTCCACCCGTGCTGTGCATGCCAACCGAAGATCTAATCCTTATCAATCGATTGGGGAGCCTATTGTCCAAACCGCGACCTATCAGTTCAAGGATTCAGCTGATCTGACTGACTTTATGGAAGCTAATCTTTGGGGTAAAAGCCCGGAGCGTACTGAATATGGGCGTTATGGAAATCCCACAATTACGGCGGTCGAAAAAAGGCTCGCTGGGTTAGAAAATGCGGAAGATGCAATTCTATTTTCCTCTGGGATGGCAGCGATAACCACAGTACTATTGGCGATTCTACCAAGTGGAGCAAACATTGTGATGACCGATGATTGTTACCGCCAAACACGTCAATTTTGTAAAACTTTCCTGAAAAGGTTGGGCATCAGTTGTACGGTTGTTCCGATGGGCGATTATGATGCCTTGGATAACGCAATAAACCCTAACACCCGCCTGCTCATATCGGAAACCCCCACAAACCCTTATTTACGTGTCCTTGATATAGAAAGATTTGTCTCAATTGCAAAGAAACATAAGGTTAAAACATTTGTAGATGCCACTTTTGCTACTCCCTTAAACATTCGTCCTCTCGATTGGGGTGTCGATCTAGTCGTGCATTCAGCGACCAAATATCTCGGTGGTCATAATGACATCCTTGCTGGCGTGGTGGCAGGCAAATCTAATATTATTGAAGGATTGCGGGGAACCTTAGGTGTATTGGGCGCGATTTCGGATCCACATTCTGCAAGTTTGCTATTACGAGGGATAAAAACCTTAGGATTGCGGATTGCCCAACAAAATTTAAATGGCTTGAAGGTTAGTCAATTTCTAGAATCTCATAATAAGATCGAGCAAGTTTGGTATCCAGGTCTACCCTCCCACCCCGATTATTTAATTGCTGAGGAGCAAATGAATGGTTTTGGTGGTGTAGTTTCATTCACAGTTAAAGGAGACCTGGATACTGCATCAAAGCTTATTGATTTGTTTGAAATTCCCCTAATTGCTGCTTCATTTGGAGGGGTCGAATCCTTGGTCGAACAACCTGCCTTGATGTCTTATTACGAATTATCCACAGAGGAACGTTTGTTTTTGGGTATTTCCAATAATCTTGTCCGTCTTTCGTTGGGAATTGAAGATACCAATGATCTGATCGCTGATCTGGAGCAAGCGCTTGAACGTATATAGGAAGTTTTATTAGGAGATTTATATGAAACAGAGAATAGTAATGAAATTTGGCGGCACTTCAGTGGGGAGCGCTAATGCGATCCGGAAGGTCGTAGCTATCATTCAAAACAATAATTCGCTTGATTATGAGATAGCGATTGTGGTTTCAGCCGCTGTAGGGATTACTGATCTTTTAAATTTATGTATTTCCCAAGCCCTTGGTGTCGAAAACGGAAACTATTCGATTACGCTATCCATCATAAAAGGCCGATTGCAAGAAATCGCTGAAAAACTCCTAAGGTTAAAACCCGATAAAGAAAATTTTTTCGATATTTTAAACAAATTTTTGGAAGAGGCTTTAGATGATTGCAAAAAGGTAAAAGGGAATGCCGAAAATTTACCTGAAATTAAAGATCGGATTCTTTCAATTGGCGAACGTGCTCAAATTTATTTAGTCTCATCCGCACTCAATCAATCTGGGCTAGAATCCGTACCCTTACAAGCATCGGACTTTATCATCACAAATAATTCTTTTCTAGAAGCAACCCCCCTTCAACCGATAACGAATGAAAAGATCAAAGAAAGGCTAGAGCCTTTTTTACTAAAAGGAATTATTCCCGTGATATCAGGATTTATTGGCTCAACGTCGGATGGGAAGCTTACTACCCTAGGACGTGGTGGCAGCGATTTTAGTGCGGCAATCATAGCTGCGGGATTGGACGCAAATGAAGTTTGGATCTGGACAGATGTGGATGGCATGATGACCACTGACCCTTCCTTGATCACCAATACCCGACTGGTCACCGAAATATCCTACAAAGAAGTATATGATCTTGCCTTCTTCGGTGCGAGGGTGCTTCACCCCAAGACAATACAACCCTTAGAAGGAAAAAAGATTCCGATACAGATAAAAAACACGTTTAAAGAAAAAAATCAGGGTACTCATATTCACCTATCAGTCAAAAACTCCAAAAGGAACCTTAAGGCTGTTACAGGAATAAAAAGAGTCAGTATCTTATCCCTCCGCAAACGCCGAAATGAAGACATGGGAACAGTGGTCTCCTTGGTTGAAACAGCCCTAGCAAATTCAAATATTCATCTATTAGGGGTTTTTCAGGATATCAACAAAGACACTACCTTTCTTGCGATTAGCCAAATAGTATCTGATGTGGATCTAAGCGAATTTGAAAAAAAACTTGGTGAACATCTTCCCGGCAGAAATTTTCCAAGATTACAACACCGCCCAAGCCAAACTTTAGTTACTGCCGTTGGGCATTTAATCCAAAAAAATCCCTTGCTATCTGCAAAATTGAAAATCACTCTGGAAAATGCGGGGGTGGTAATACAAGCAGATGCGTACCGCAATACTGAAAATAGTCTTTCTTTTTTAATATCAGAACAAGATCATTTAAAGGCTATCCAGCAATTGCATAATGAGGTGCTTTCCCATGCATGAATTAAAAAATAAAATTTCTGTCGCAATTCTTGGTGCAACTGGCATCGTCGGGCAACGTTTTGTTCAATTGCTTGCGGATCATCCCTGGTTTGAGATAACCTGCTTGGCTGGGTCAGAACGAAGCAGGGGAAAAAAATATGATGAAGCAGTGACCTGGTTATTACCCGAAGCAATTCCAGATGAAATCAGTGAAATGACTATCCAAGCTCTTAAACCGGACCTGCCCGCGAAATTAGTCTTTTCTGCTCTGCCAACCATGGCTGCACTAGAACTGGAACCCATTTTTGCGGCTGAAGGTTATGTTGTTTGTTCTAACGCAGCTGCCTTCCGGCAGGCAAAAGATGTCCCACTGCTCATTCCGGAAATTAACCCAAATCATTTAGCGCTAATTGAAAACCAACAAAAACAAAGGAGTTGGCAGGGTTTTATTGTGACCAGCCCAAATTGCTCAACTACTGGAATAGCTTTACCATTAAAACCTATTGAGCAGATTTTTGGGATAGAGTCGGTTTTTGCTACAACGTTACAGGCAATATCTGGCGCCGGTTATCCTGGGATTTCTGCAATTGATGTAAGTAATAACGTTATTCCATACATTAAGGGTGAGGAGGAAAAGATAGAAAAGGAAACAAAAATATTATTAGGACAAACGAACCAGGCTGGCAAATCCCCACATCCCGTTGTAGTCAGTGCACAATGCAACCGAGTAAATGTGCTTGATGGGCATACGGCAAACATATCTACCAAATTTGGGAAAAAACCTAAACTAAAAGAAATATACCAAACATTTGACGAGTTTAATTCTATCGCCGAAAACAATAGATTACCCAGCAGTCCCGAACAAATTTTGATTGTCGATCAGCAAGAAGGAAGACCACAGCCAAGGAGAGATTTGAACCGGGGTAACGGCATGTCCGTTAGTGTCGGGCAAATTCGACCCTGCCCGATTTTTGATTTTAAATTTACCAGCCTGGTACATAACACCATTCGAGGCGCCGCAGGTGGTGCGATCCTAAATGCAGAATTATTGGTTGACCAGGGATTTGTATCTTAATATTGTTAAAGGAGAAACTTTTGAGTTGCATCATTTCGCATCAATTAATCAAAGAAATTGAAAGACATCTTGAACTGGTATATCCTGAAGAAGGAGCTGGTTTTTTATTGGGAAAGTTGCCTAAAAGCACTTCAAGGATCATTACAAAATTGATTTTATTGGAAAACAATTGGGATGAAGGTCCTCGCACCAATAGATTTTTGATTACCCCCCAGGATGTTTTAGCAGCCGAAGACCAGGCAGATGCCCTTGGATTAAGCCTTTTGGGGGTATTTCATTCACATCCAGATTCAATAAATATACCGTCGGAATTTGACAGAAATTGGGCTTTGCCCTGGTTTTCATATTTGATTTCCTCAATTCATAACGGAAAGACCGCCAGTCATCGTCTATGGCAACTAAGTGATGATCGCAGTCAGTTTCATGAACAGAAATTATTGCAAGAAAATTCAAATCTTATTATTGCAGAATAGCTAAATAAAAAACATAAACTGGAGAAAAACACAATGGCAACGATTTCAATTCCAACCCCCTTTAGACCATTTACAGAAGGAATATCAAAGTTAGAGCTCAAAGCCAACCATGTTGGAGGGGCAGTCAGAGAGCTCGCAGACCAATTCCCAACCCTTGAACAACATCTGTTTAGTGAAAATGGAGAAATTCGTTCTTTTGTCAATCTGTTTTTAAATGGAGAGGATGTTAGGTACCTGCAGGGAGATGAAACATTGCTAAATCCAGATGACCAACTAAGGATTATTCCAAGTATTGCCGGAGGATGCGAGGTAAATAATCAATTATTTTGACAGCTAATAAAATTTCCATAGTCTAAAATTCCTCTCTATGAAACTTTTCCCTTTAGTTACCGTATACTATATTGGAGATAATAAAAAAATAATATTTTATATTGAGGAGACAAATATGGAATTAAAGACTAATAAGGAGAATATGGGCTGGGGTATTCTCTTAATATGTTTTGGATCGGCAGTCATGTTGGATCTTTATACTAATTTTTCGGATTGGTTTAAAGTTGGAATATTTTTAATTGGTGGTTTGGTCACACTTGCCATCTACCTCTCTAACAGGGAGCAATGGCTGATATTAATCTCAGCCTATATTTTGCTCGCTCTTTCTGCAATTGCAGCCCTCGCTCTATGGGACTTTTTAGACGGGGATGTCATGGGTTCATTTGTTCTGGCTATTATTGCTGCCCCCTTCTTTGCGGTGTATTTTAAGAATAAAAATAATTGGTGGGCAATGATTCCAGGGTTGATATTATCTGCCATTGCAGTACTACTTTTGCTTACTTCGATGAATGTAATAGATGAGTTTTTATTCGCCCCTTATTTCCTGTTTTCAATTGGGGTCACCTTCTTGGTCGTTTATTTCAACGACAGGAAAAATTGGTGGGCACTAATTCCTGCTTATACGATGATTATGGTTGGGTTTTTAGTAGCTTTCTTGGAAACTGGAATCCTTACAGACATGCTGATTCCTGCTTTTGTTCTGTTTTCTATTGCAATTCCCTTCTTTATTGTATATTTTAAAAATCGAGAGAATTGGTGGGCTTTGATACCTGGAGGAATTTTAGGAACTATTGCCTCTGGATTTTTATTATCTGAACCGATTGGAAAATTTTTGACCCCTGTTGTTTTAATTGTGATTGGATTTATCTTGATATTTAGACAAAACAGAAAATAATTTTATTCGGCTGCATTTACATCGTTTTCCTTTCGTTTAGATGCAAGTAGGTAGGCTGAGCCAGATAACAATCCACCACCTAAGGTTAGCCCGGTGAATATTAAATTCAACGCAGAACCAAAAAACGGAACTATTCGGATGTATTCGTCTTGCCAAGTGAAACCATGGCCTGAAAGGTAAATGTTTAATATAGCCAACATGATCGCTGAGAAAAAACCAGATACGAGCATTCCGAGGAAATAGAATAAAATAAATAACAGGGGTCGTTTGATTTTTTTCATATCATTTTAGATAAACCAGATAATATTGCTTGGTAGATTGTACACCGCAAAGCCACGTCAGTTAAGGAAAAACGATTAGAAATGTGTTTATTCATCACTGAAAACAATTGAAAGGTTATTGAAAGTTCAATTGATTAGTAACTATGCTATATTATTAACAAATAAAATTAGTTGATTTAGAAAGACCTGCACATTAATAACTGAATACTCGATAATGGCAAACTTGTTGAAAGACAAGGACGCAAAGCTATGGGTCTAAGAAATTCAGAATTGAGTTTTATGATCGCCAAGCTACCGAAGGTGTTTAGATGGGGGAAATATATTCTAGTACCTAATATTAACAAGTAAATAAATATTAAATAGTTCAATTTTAGATGGAACTTTTCCATCTAAAATCTTGTGTTTGGGGGGAAATTAAATAATTTTAATTGTTTCAAAGAAAATCAAATGATAAAGGCAAACCTGTCGAAAGGCAGGGACGCAAAGCTACGGGTCTAAAGAAGTACTTACGTACCTTAATGATCGCCAAGCCGCCAAATCCCAAAAATCTTTATTTTGAAGGGGGGATGAAGGTGTATGTGTTCCTGTCATCTGCAGACCTAAAAAGGTGAAAAGATGACGAATAATAATGTATTAAAGAAAATTTTGTTTATTAGCTGTATAGCTGTAGGTCAATTGTTTATAACTGGGGCTGAACTTCCTGATACTCCTCACTCTCTTCCGGTCACAGGAAAAATCGAAAACATATCTGAAATGGGGAATTTTTCCACAAACAAGAACTCAATTAATATTTCACGAGTCACAGTTCCTGGAAAATTTTCATATTCGGTTACCCAATCCGGAAATTCTGTTCCCAATCAAGCCGGCGTAGTAGGACAGTATGCCGAAGCAAAGGGTAATGGAAATATTGGATTATTGGCTCATAATTACCTTGCTGGCTCAAGTTTTGCCTGGATAAATTATGGGGATGAAGTACAAGTGACAAATTCAAATGGCAACATTGAATATTATGTCGTAAATAATATCCTCAGATTTAAAGCCTCGAACCCCAATGATTTTACCAAGCCTTTTATAGATGAAGGATCAGGACAAAATTACTCAGCCAGAGGTCTATTTAATATTGCCTATAAATCAGGAATGGTTACCTTTCAGACATGTATTGCTCAGGGAGGGTCTACTACTTGGGGAATCATTTTTGTTCAGGCAGTTCCGGGCAGGGGCAATGTTTATGTGCCGCCCACAGTGGTGTCAACCCCAGAGGTCGTTGAAGAAGTTACAGAACCAGTACAAATGATTGTTGCTCAATCACCCGAGGAACACATAGAAAAAACAAGTTCAAAAAATCGAAATTTCAATTTTTCGATTTCCAATATTTCTCTAAAAGGAAGTTGAGTTTCCAATATTTTCTTATCCATTTCAAAAATAGAAGGCAAACATGAATAAACCAGCGTTTTTAAAATCGTATAAAAATATTTTTATGGCAATAGGGATTATTTTCGGGATGACATTGCTAATTGGCTCGTTCATTCTTGAATCCATCATTTTGGGGGAAAGGCTCACTCTGGATTTTATTATTCATCTTCAATTACTTCATCCAATCTATACGCTTATAGAAACCGCACCCTTGATTATGGGTGCATTAGGCGGGGTAATCGGAATTCAAAGAGATAAGATTAAAAACCATGCCCAAGATCTTGAACAAAAACTCGAAAAGGCCACTAAATCAGAAGTGATCCAAAAAGAATATTTCCAAGCCCTTATTCAAAATGCACCACTCGGAATTGTATCTTTAGATAATGATCACAATATTGTTACCTCTAATCAATCCTTTGAAAACATGTTTGGCTATTCAAATTCAGAACTTTTTGAAAGCAACCTAGATAGTCTAATTACCAATGAAAAATTAAATAACTCTGCAACGGAAATAACAGAAAGAGTAAAAGAAGGCGAAGCTGTCCATTTAATCCATCAAAGGATGAGGAAAGATGGGGAGTTAATTTATGTTGAAATATCTGGTGTGCCAATACAAATTGAGGGGGAGCAAAAAGGAGTATTAGCCATATATGAAAATATTACCGAAAGGAAAATACTTCAAGAAGAATTGCAAAAAAACGAAAAAAGGTTTAGATCAGTAGTTGAAACTGCAAATGATGCAATAATTACTATAAATGGGGATGCAAAAATCACCTTTTGGAATGATGCTGCTGAGAGGATCTTTGGATACACCCAAGAGGAAATAATTGGTCAGGATGTAACGATGATCATCCCTGAAAACGCTCGAAGAAAATTTATGTCCGGTCTCTCTCAATTTGGGAATAGTGACCAATCTGATGAGATTGGAACCCCAATAGAATTAATCGGTCTCAAAAAAAATTCTCTTGAATTCCCAACCCAACTTTCATTTTCAAAATGGGAAGCCCAAGGACAAGTTTTCTTCACTGCATTGATTCGAGATATTTCCGAACAAAAGAACATAAAAAAACAAATCATCGAGAGTGAGGCTAATTTTAAAAGTTTATTTGATGATTCTCCGATTTCTTTATGGGAGGAGGATTTTTCTCCAGTTAAAAAATATATTGATACTTTGATGAATAAAGGAATTTCTAATTTTAATAATTATTTTACGGATAATCCAGACGAAATCAAAAAATGTGCACATTTAGTTAAAATTACAAAGGTTAATAATGCCACTCTCCAGCTTTTTGATGCAAAAAGCATAGAGAATTTAAGGGATGGTTTAGGCAATATATTAATTGAAGAATCAATCAAAGATTTTGGGGAAGAATTGCTTTATCTAATTGAAGGAAAAACAAAATTCAAGGTAGAAATACAACAAAAGAAAATCTCTGGTGAAAAATTATATGCGCATTTACAATTATCCATAGCTCCTGGATATGAAGATACATGGGGAAAAGTTTTTATTTCAATTACAGATATTACTGAGCAAAAAATTGCCCAAGAAAACTATAAATACATGAGCTTTCACGATGCCCTAACTGGGTTATACAATCGGGCTTATTTTGAGCGTGAGTTATCTCGATTAGAAAAAAGTAGACAATATCCGATAACAATCATTGTATTTGACATGGATAATTTAAAAGAAATCAATGATTCAGAAGGACACGCTGCTGGAGACGAAGCGATTCGTTCAGCGGCAACAATGTTTCGAGATTTGTTTCGAGAGGAAGATATGGTTGCAAGGATTGGCGGAGATGAGTTTATTGCCATCCTTCCAAAAACTAATCAGGAAAGTCATGAAGCTATAAAAGAAAGAGTTGAAGAGAATATTTATATATATAATCAAAAAATAATTGAAGACGGTTTTCGCCATCCAAATAAATTTTCACTTGGGGTTGCAACTGTGAAAACAAACCAATGTTTAAACGAAGGGTATATCTTAGCAGATCAAAGAATGTATCAAGATAAAATGAGTAAAAAGAATCTAAACCTGTCAAAGAATTTATTTAATTTCAAGTTGTCAGAATAAATTCTTGCTTAATCTGAGGGAAAAAACTAAGATAGAATCCAAATATGTCTTCCAAATTACTTGAAACTATTTATGCTTCCAAAGTTACCGCACAAACCTTATAATCAGGAATTTTTGCCTTAGGATCTCTCACATCCAAAGTCAATTCATTGGCTGCCGCTTCAGAAAAATGAAAGGGGATAAAAACCACCCCTGATTGAGATCTTTTAGATACAAGAGTTTTTACTTTGATCGCCCCCCGTCTGGAACGTACAGTAATCCAATCACCGGCCTGTATATTCAGCTTCTTCGCGTCCTTCGGATTGACCTCCACAGTGGGTTCTGGGTAAATATCGTCAAGCTTTGACCTTCTAGTCATCGTACCCCCATGCCAATGGTAGAGAACACGCCCGGTTGATAATAAGAAAGGGTATTCGTCATCTGGCAATTCTGATGAGGGTTTAAAATCTAATGGTGTGAGGGTTCCTTTGCCTTTCGGAAATGTCTTCGAGAATAAATACGGGGTCCCAGGATGATCCTCTGTTTCACAAGGCCAGTGCACACCGCTTTCTCGTCTAATCCGTTCGTGGCTTATTCCTTGAAATAGGGGCGTTAAAGATGCCATCTCTTCCCAAATCTCACTAGGAGAGTCGAAAACAAAACCAGCGCTTTCAGAAACGCCTAATCTATCTTCTACACGGAGTGCAAGATCTGATAGTATTCTCCAATCATCTCTAGCTTTTCCGGGTGCGTCAATTGCTTTTCGAATAAGCTGGACCCGACGATCACTGTTTGTAAAGGTGCCATCTTTCTCAGCGAAACTTGAAGCAGGGAAAATAATATCCGCGTATTCTGCCGTCTCATTCATAAAAATATCTTGGACTAATACAAAATCTAAATCTTTCATTACATGTCTAGCATGTTGCAGATCGGGTTCACTCATCATCGGGTTTTCCCCCATAATCATGTAGCCTTTTATCACCCCCTGCTCTGCCGCATCCACCATTTCCATGGTAGTCAAACCCACTTCTGGATTAAGCTTAGTATGCCATTTTTTTTCAAATTTTCCTCTTATTTTAGGATCGGAAACACTTTGATATCCTGGGAAAACATTGGGAAGCCCCCCTGCATCAGAACATCCCTGCACATTATTTTGACCCCTTAATGGATTCAATCCTGTACCAGGTTTTCCTAAATTTCCAGTAATTAAAGCGAGATTTGCCAGTGATAATGCATTATCTGTCCCATGAACACTTTGACTAATTCCCATTCCCCAATAAATTGCTGCGTGATTTGCCTCGGCGTATATCCTGGCAGCCTCACGGATCTTGTCAGCTGGAACCCCAGATATGTTTTCAGCCCACTCTGGTGTACATTCCTTAATATCATTTGCATATTTTTCAAAATCTTCAACTCGCTGAGATATGAATTCTAAATCATAAAGTTCTTCAACCAATATGACCTGGGCAATAGCTTGAAACACTGCCACATCTGTCCCCGGTTTTTGTTTTAACCATAGGATTGCAAATTGGGTCATTTCGATCTCCCGGGGATCGATAACGATTAATTTGGCGTTATTCTGAACTACTGCCTCTCGCATAAATGTACTGATCACTGGGTGCGTTTCAGTGGTATTGGACCCTGTTACTATAAAGGCGTCCAAATCCTTCATTTCAGCTATCGAGTTAGACATCGCAGATGTTCCTAGTGATATTTGTAATCCTGTAACCGAGGCCGCATGACACAGACGTGCGCAATGATCTACATTGTTTGTTCCCAAAACTGCACGTACAAACTTTTGAAAAATATAATTATCTTCGTTGGATGCTTTAGCCGAACAAAATGTCCCAATAACATCTTTGCCATTCTCTTTGATGATATTTGACAGGTTATCAGCAGCAAGGTCTAGTGCTTCCTCCCAGGTTGCCTCACGGAACCCTTCCAAACCAACTGGTTTTCTTGGTTTTAGGCCAAAATCTTTTCGAATTAGCGGATTTTTTAATCGAGAGGGATGATGAACATAATCAAGTCCAAATCGTCCTTTTACACAGAGTCGTCCAAAATTTGGGGCCACATCAAAGGGTGCATCCACCCGAATAATTTTTTTATTCTCAATTACCATATCAACCTGGCAACCTACCCCGCAGTATGGACACGTGCTCCTTACAGTCTTTTGTTCATTCATATCTATCTCACTTTTTAGGGGTATTCCTTCGAGCTTTTTGTTTTTCAAGTCGAATTTGGTCATAATCTAAACCTTGCTCTAAGAAAAATTCTGTTTTACTTCTTAGGGCATCTGTCGGGCAGACCGCGACACAATTTCCGCAAAAAACGCAACTTGTTTCTGGGATTGGCGAGGC
>JABJGH010000060.1 GCA_018662365.1 Chloroflexota bacterium
CCAATTTGGGGGGGGGGGGGATTGGATCATTAATGTTCGAGGAACGGGATATGTCTTTGACGGGAAATAAGGATTGCTAGGAAATAAATTATTGGAAAATGTTTGAATTGTTTAATAAAAAAAATCCTGGATATTGGTAAATCCAGGATTTTTAATATCTAAAAAAAATTATGGACTGATCAGGAAATCCCAAGGATTGACCTTTCCGTATAAGGAGCTGCCCAATTCAAAATGGAGGTGAGTGCCAGTAGAATTGCCAGTGCTTCCCATTCCTCCAATTACATCCCCTTGGTAGACACTTTGCCCACATCCCACGCTTACACCACTTAAGTGAGCATAGGCGGATTGCCAGCCATTTCCATGGTCAATCACAATGAGATTGCCATAACCATAATTACTCCAACCAGAATATACGACAACCCCACTGTCCGTCGCAAAGATCGCATCTCCTGTATTCCCCCCAATATCAATGGCGGGGTGAATGTTGGCATTATAGTCAAAGCCAGAAAGCCAAGAAGAGGCGGATGGCCAAATAAAAATTCCTGCACCAATGGCCCCCTCATAAACAAGACCACAAGAACCATCACCGTAGTAGGCTGCAGAGGCGGGATTTTCTCTGGTGATCGCCGGTGGCCCCCAATCCTGAATTTCTCGTTGCCCATCAGGGATAATCAAAACGGTGCCATCGGCAATGCCCGGATTATCAACATCCGTCTCATAAGGATCTAATTCATTTCCAGGGAAATCAATAATTTTCTCCACATCTGTATTAAAGAAATTGGCAATTGCCGTCAGGGTTTCACCTGCATTATATTGATGGAGGGTGCCATTTACCGGCAAGATGTTTAGGACTTGGCCCACCGAAATTGTGCGGGGATTATCTTTAAGGGTTGCGTAATTACCCCATAATATCGTTTCGGGGCGTAAACCATAAAGTTCGGCAATACTAAACACACTTTGCCCCAGGTCAACTTCATGGTCAGTAATTTTTACCCTTGGTCTTGACGGAATGATTGTAAGTGGTTCAGCCAAGCGAGATATGGCGGAATTTGCTATGCTCGCTGAACCATTATAGGGAGGGAAAATGACACCCATTTCCGCCTCTTCAACTGATAATCCGGCAGCAGCATCCATGGTAGGAATGGCGATCGCCATCACAGTAGCTTGAAAATCAGCTTCCTTTTTTTCTTCAACATTGTCAAGGTAAAAGTTACGCAAAGCAAAAATGAAAGCGATGACGAGTAAGATCGTAATGGTATGTGTTCCAATGCGCAAAACGGAACCTGCAATCCCGAAATGGGTAAATCGCTGCCATAGGTTAGACAATCCCTTTTCGTTGCTCGTATCTTCGCTCTCAGAGGTGGGCTTATTATTTTGATCATCATAATGATCTGACATAAATTATCTCCAAAGCCGGATAATATCATCCGTCTTCTAGACCGTCAAGTTGGATAAATATTCTTAATTAGTAAAATTATCTAGAATATCTAAGGTAGCTTCGTTGGCAGTTTGTTCTTGTTTTAGTACATTGATAGTGCCCTGCATCAGTTTTTCACCCAATAAATTAAGGGTACTTGCTGATGGAATTTCCCCAGCTGAGGACAGTATGAGGTTTGCTAAAGCTCGGGGAGGATCATTATTCCATTCGGTTAATGCACTTGGGCGAGGGGGGAGATACCCTGCAGATTCTGTCCAGGTCCCAGAAAAAACACTGTCCGTCAGAAAGTTTGCGAGCTCAATTGAACTGTTTACTTTGTCTGGGTCAGTAGCAATTAGGGAAAAAACCCACCCGGAAGTCAGGGTGAATGGTGCACCATCTTCTGTTGGAATTGGAGAAGCGTTTATTTCCCCCACGTATTTTAAATAGGTACTTGCAGTAGTTATGGCCATAGAAGCCCTGCCATCGAGGAAGGCTTGCCAGGATAAACTTTCTGTTTCATATTGGGTTAACCAGAAAGGGAATAGGTTATTTTCCTGGCCATTTTCGTAAAAAGTATATACAGATTCTAATATTTCAGCATCAAGTGAGATTTTATTATTTTCATCGATAATTGACTCGGTCTGTGCTAAATACAGAGCCAAGGTAAATAATGATCGGGAATTGGCTGCTGGAAAAGCTAAAACACCTGGGATTTCCATTGCTTGCGTCCAAGTGCTCGGCGGGGTTTCGATAATTTCGGGATGGTATGCCATTACTAAAGCATCCATTGCAAAGGTCATTCCGTATATTTCATTTTGAAAAGCGCCCAATTCAAGTGCAATTCCATATTTATCTTCCGTATAGTCTGGTGGAATAAATTCGCCGATAGGTTGAATATATTTCCTGATGGCTGCGGTTTGCATGTCTTCTGTAGGCAATAACACCAGATCAGGTAATGATAAGGGGGCGGCATCCTGAGCTGCTGCAATTGATTCTAATAGGTCTGCTGGGCCCTCTTGGGCTTTAACCCTCACATCAATTTGAACGTTTGGGTGCACATTTCGGAATTCCGCGATCCTATCATTCAAAAGCCTGCTAGAGTCAGAATCGAGCGAAAGACCAAATTCTGGTGGAACCCAAAGGACTAGGTTAACGGGTGCTGTTTGAGAAATATCTAATAACTCAACTGGCTGCTCAATAGGCAGGGGTGTAGGCGTTGGGGTAGCTGCAGCTAGAGGGTCTGGGGGAAGGATGCCGTTGCAAGATGAAGAGAATAATGCAAAATATATTGCAATAAATATGAATTTCCCTAATTTATTTGAAATATTCATTAAATACTAATTGTCTTGCTGACCAAATTTGAAAGCAATTTGATCGCATTTGTAACATCGTTGATATCGATCATTTCAGAAGGGGAGTGTACATATCTGCATGGAATCGAAATACATCCTGCAGGGACGCCATCACGGGAAACTTGAATTGCCTTTGCGTCAGTCCAACCAGCTGCTAATATTTCCCTTTGGAAGGGGATCTTCGCATGGGTAGCGGTTTCGACCATCCACTTTACAACCTTTGGATCTGAGATCATTCCAGAATCTTTTATTTTTATTGCCGGTCCTTTTCCGAGGGCAACTTCCATAAGATTTGCATTGGGCGTATCACCAGTGATGGTCACATCAATTGCTATGCCAATGTCTGGCATGACGCCGAAAGCGGCGCTTGCCGCACCCCTTGTGCCAACTTCTTCTTGGGTGGTGAACACCCCAACGATCTGATTAGGTCCAGTTTTTGCGTTCTTTAATAATTCAATTAATATTGCAATTCCAACTCGATCGTCCATGGCTTTTGCAACAATACGATCACCGAGGTCGGTGAACGTGCGCTCAAAGCAGGCCACATCTCCAATATTTACTGGACAATCTTTTTTTGTGGTCACACCAAAATCCACATACATTTTCGCAATATCAGGGACAGATTTTATTGTTCCACCAGGTTCCATCCCAATAATTCCAGAATCACCATTCAAAAAACGAACTCTTCCACCAGCCATGTTTCGAGGATATACACCCCCAAGGGTTGAAAAACGTGCAAATCCATTCGCATCCACATGGGTAATCATGATCCCAATTTCATCTAAGTGGGCAGCGAGCATGATCACTTTGCCATTGCTCGCTTTGTTTCCTTTTCGAACGATTAGGTTTCCTAAAGCGTCCACCTCAAAATTATCGACATGATCTTTGATCTGATCAATTATAAAATCTCTAATTTTTTCTTCATATCCGGACGGACCTGTAATTTCGGTCAGAGCTTTGATTAATGATTTCATAGGTTATCTCCTGCGATCACCCTTTAATGTTTGATTGTTGATATGGCTTAAACTTGCATGTAATAGGGAAATAGTGTTTTTCCAATCTTTAAGTCGAATGATTGAGGCTGCAGTATGCAAATATCGCCCAGGGACAGATATTGAAATGCTTGGAATACCTTCTCTTTGTTTATGGATATTGCCTGCATCTGTCCCCCCTTTTCCCGGCTGACGAATTTGATAGGGGATCTTATATTCATCCCCCACATTGCGGATCAGAGAGACCAATCGGGGGTCTGCCAAGGTGGCTCCATCGCCGATGTAGATCGCTGGACCTTGCCCAATTTTTGACCGGTATTCGACATTTTCTTTTCCATCCCATAAAGGCATGTCTAATGAAGGGGTGCAATCGAGGGCAATCGCCATATCGGGTGCGAGGGTGTAGGCCGCAACTTTTGCGCCTCGCAGTCCTACTTCTTCTTGTACGGTAAAGGCTACTAATAAGTCAATGTTTTCAGGAGGATTTTCTAATAAGGCGATTATTGTGGCAACGCCCACTCGATCATCCAGTGCTTTACCCCGTAAACTGGGTCCGATCTGAGAAAATTTTGTCGCAAATCCTGCCCAAGTGCCCGATTGTATTTTTTTAGAATTTCCGGGTCCAAGGTCGATTCTTAAAGAATCGACGGAAATGGAATTCTTTCGCTCTCTGGAAGATGCCAGGTGGATGGCCTTTGCTCCAATTACACCCGGGATTCGGTCTTTTCCAACCAAGACCGGTTTTCCGGCCAATTGTCGAGGGTCAATACCGCCAACAATTTCAAATCTATAAAAACCTTTTCCCTCGTCCGACGAGATCATGAAACCGACTTCGTCCATATGGGCGGCAAGCATTACCTTAGGAAGATTTCGTCCTTTCCCTTTTTTTGTCGCAAGGATATTTCCTAATGCATCCATTTGGAAGTCATCCACGAGATCTTTGATTTTTGAGAGGACAATTTTTCGAACTGCTCTTTCATCGCCTGAGACAGCGACAGCGTTTGACAGATTTTCAAGCAGCTCAATATTTTTTGGACGAATTCTGGGCGCTCGCCATTCTTTATTCTTTTGAATTTTCATTTAGCCTCGTCCTCTTCTTTTTCAGCGTCCCACATTAAGGTATCCATGAAATTATCATCTAATTGGCTAATAAAATCGGCAAGTAGACGGGCTGTACGTTCAATATCTTTTATTTGAATCATCTCGACCGGGGTATGCATATAACGTAAGGGGAGCCCAACGATCATTAATGGAATTCCTTCACCCGCTAATTGCAATGTAATTGCATCGGTTCCTGAACTCCTAGAATATACAGCATGTTGATAGGAATATTCGAAATCTTTGGCAACTTTTTCAAAAGATTTAAAAAGTTTTGGATGGGTATTGGGTCCCCAATCAAATGTCGGTCCCTTATCCATTTCAAAGGAGAGATGGTCAGGAGCCCCAGGGCTTTTTGCGAAGGTTACATCCACCACAATAGCAATGGTTGGCCGCAACGCAAATCCGGAGGTAGCCGCTCCTCCCAGGGTTTCTTCTTCTTGGGTGGTCGCAACCGCAAACACATCCCAAAGATGCTGGCGTTTGTTTAGGATTTCTAATGTTTTTGTGAGGACTGCAACCGAAGCTCGATTGTCTAATGAATGCCCCGCTATATAATTCCCATCTAATTCTAGCGGCTCGGTGGCAAATGATATCAAATCTCCAATTTTTACCTTTTGGGCAACTTCCCTTTCTTCTAATCCCAAATCGATCAATAAACGATTGATCGGGACTGGGCCAGATTGATTTTCTTTCGGAAGGGCATGGTCGGGGGGTTGGATGATCATCCCGGGGAATTCTTCCTCGCCATGAACTACAACCATTTGACCAGGAAGGACTCGCGAATCTATGCCACCCAGGGTATCCATATAGAGAAAGCCATTTTTTACACTGGTGACAATAAGCCCAATCGCGTCCATATGAGTGGCGATCATTACAGATTTCCTAGGTTCCTCACCTGAACCAAAAAGTTTTCCGTGGAGACTTCCAAGTTTGCTCACGGAAAGATCATCGGTATAGGGTTCCCAAGCGTCGGATATTATTTCTCTGATCGGACTTTCAAATCCGGAAAGGCCAGAACTGCTAATCATCTCTTTTAAATGTTTTAAAGTATTGCTCATAAAATATCCAGTTTTCTGATATTGATGTTTGATCTTAAGGAGTTTCTGGTATTGGAGTAGGAGCATCAGTATTAGTACTCATTGGGGTAGGTGTTTCAGTATGGGTGGCTGTTGCAGTGGCTGTATTGGTTGGTGTGGGTGTAGAAGTGTTAGTCGCCGTTGGCGTACTGGTTGGGGTTGGCGTCGCAGTATTGGTCATTGTGGACGTTGCCGAAGGAACAAGTGTACCAGTTTCTTCGATGGTGGATGTGATGGAGGGTGTCATTGTTTCCGTGGCGGTTCCCGTAGGGGTCATGGTAGGCAAGATATCCGAGGTGGCAGACGCTGGCTGGATTACCATTCGAGCCGTAGGTGTTATCGTAACTGTTGGGGTCGCAGGTCTGTTTTTGGCCCAATTTACGGCAAAAAACCCCATGCAATAACAAGGGATTGTAGATAAAATGATCAATATTAATGTATATCTTAAACGTTGACGTTTAATTGGGCTGGTGTGCGAAAAAATCATAAAATATTAGCCTTTTCCATCTTGGATGATGATAACATTAGCATGCAACCAGGGCAAGACTGAATAAAACAAGGCGTATTTCATTATGCAGATCATATATTTTTCACCACATTTTGATGATGCTGTGCTCTCTTGCGGGGGTCTCATTTGGGAGCAGATCAATAAGGGGCATGAGGTAAGTATTTGGACAATTTTCTCAGGTGATCCCCCTTTAGAAAATCTTTCGGAATTTGCAAAGGAATTACATAGTAAGTGGCAGGGGGGAGAAGAAAATTTACCCAATCGCCGAGAAGAGGATATAGTTTCATGCAATATACTCGGGGTACACCATTTCCATATTGACCTATTAGATTGTATATATCGAGTAGATCCCCATTCTTCTTTCCATTTATATCCTACGGAAGAGGCTATTTTTTCTACTGTTTATGATTTAGAATTTGAACCCGTTGAGTTATGGACCAATAAGATATCGAACATGATTCCCAAGGGTGCAGTATTGGTATCACCACTTGGGATTGGCAATCATGTAGATCATCAGATCACTAGGCGGGTATTAGAAAAATTGAATCAACCACTTCAATATTATATTGACTTCCCCTACATGGTACGGGAAGCCATTGAAATTGACACATTCATTCCAAAAGGGTATGCTCAGCAAACATTTCCAATATCAAAAAGGGGATTAAAAATGTGGCAGGACGGTGTTGAGGCTCATCAATCCCAGATCAGTAGCTTTTGGTCAGGTAATTTAGAAATGAGGGAGGATATTAGGAAATTTGAGCAGAAATATGAAGGTATAAATATTATTATCAAAAAGTAAAATTTTACTTATAAGAACTTATGTTCCTCCCCCTTGCAAAACTTATAAAATTATGCTATTATTTGCGCCTCAGCGAGCTAAAATATAAATTTTATATTGCTTGCTGTAGTTGTTTAAGCATAGGTGGCCTTCAAAATTGAATTGCGGGCTAAGGAGTGTTAAAAGGTTATGACAATGCCACCACAATTTTTGACTAAACAAGGTTATAAAAAACTTGGTGATGAACTTGAGCATTTACGTACCGTTAAACGCAAAGAAATTGCAGAACGTTTGCGTGAAGCTGCAGAGGCTAGTTTAGGAGAATTTGTAGAAGATCCTGAATTCGAAGCTGCGAAGAATGAACAATCATTTGTTGAAGGAAAAATTCGAGAACTAGAATTGTTGCTTGCAAATGCTCAGGTGATTACAAAGAAAAGAAAGAAAACGGGAATCGTCGAAATCGGTTCTACCGTTGTCATTAAAGAAGGGCGCATGAAGCCTGAAGAGTACATGATTGTCGGAGCAGCCGAAGCGAACCCCCAGGAAGGGAAAATTTCGCATGAATCTCCACTTGGTTCAGCATTGATTGAGAAAAAAGAGGGCGATAAAATAGAAGTTTCTGCTCCTTCGGGCTCATTTTCTGTAAAGATAGTTGAAGTGAAGTAAAGGGTTTAGTAAATTTTCAGAGTCCCGTGCACCAACCTATGCGCGGGACTTTTTTTATGTTTTAATCAAGGATCGAGGAAACAATATGACGAATGAAAAACAATTTTCTGATTTGGAACAAAACCGCATCGACAAGTTGCTAAGGCTTCGCGAACAGGGGATGGAACCCTATCCCGCCAGATCTGAAAGAACCCATACAAACCTGGAAGCCATCGCTGATTTTGAGAAGACTGAAAAGGATGAGAATTCTGAACCAGTAAAGGCTACTTTGGTTGGACGAATTCGCTCCATGCGGCCAATGGGAAAATTAGTTTTTACACATATTGAAGATGGAAGCGGTACGATCCAATTATTTATTAGAGCTAATGATGTTGGTGTTGAGCAATTAGACCTCCTTAAAAAAGAATTTGATCTGGGGGATTTTATTCAGGCAAGCGGGGATCTATTTAGGACACGCACCGGTGAAGTTTCCCTTCGGACGGATAGTTTCCTAATGCTTTCAAAAGCGATTACGCCACTTCCCGCTGCTAAAGATGAAGAAGTGGATGGCGAGATTATTCGGCATGCTGGATTAACCGATCCGGAAACTCGGTATCGACAAAGATATGCCGATCTGGCAGTAAACCCAGAAATACGCAAGATCTTTCAAATTCGAGCAAATGTGAACCGTGCCATTCGCGAATTTATGGATGGGAATGGCTTCCTTGAGGTCGAAACGCCTATATTACAGCCGATCTATGGCGGTGCAGCGGCACGTCCATTTATTACCCATCATAATCAACTCAAACAGGATTTGTATTTACGGATATCTTTTGAGCTTTACCTCAAAAGGCTGATGGTGGGGGGGTTCGAAAGGGTATATGAGATTGGGCGTGATTTTAGGAATGAAGGGGTAGACCGTACTCATAATCCTGAATTTACTCAGATCGAATTTTATATGGCTTATGCGGACTATAACCAGGTGATGGATTTTACCGAAAAATTGTTGGCTTTCACTGCTG
The DNA here is from genome assembly GCA_018662365.1 of Chloroflexota bacterium. Lineage (GTDB taxonomy): Bacteria > Chloroflexota > Anaerolineae > Anaerolineales > UBA11579 > JABJGH01. Next base: position 8,895 of record JABJGH010000060.1, read on the forward strand.
AAAAAGTTCTTGGAACTACAGAGCTTACTTACCAGGGGAAAAATTTCGATTTTGGAAAACCATGGCGTCGAATTGAATTGAAAGAAGGATTGGTCGAATTAGCCGGAATTAATATCGATGATTTTCCCGAAGCTGAAAGTTTAGCAAAGGCAATGAAAGAAAAAGGATTGAAGGTTGATCCTAAATCACCAAGGGGAAAGCTGATCGATGATCTGATTGGTGAATTTTTGGAACCGACATTTATCGAACCCACATTTTTGTATAATTACCCGCGCGATATTTCACCTCTGGCAAAAAACTTACCTGGAGACCCACAAATCGTAGAGCGTTTCGAAGGTTTTATGGGTGGCTTTGAGCTATTGAATGCTTTCACGGAATTGAACGATCCGATCGATCAGGAAGCTCGTTTCCTTGAAATGGGACGTGCATTTGCCTCGGATAGCGATGATGATTTTCATCCGATGGATGAAGATTACTTGAATGCAATGAAATATGGGATGCCGCCAAATGGTGGTTTTGGCATGGGTATTGATCGGTTGGTAATGCTTTTTGCTGACCAAGCAAATATTAGAGAAGTGATATTGTTCCCTCATTTGCGAACAAGGGAAGAATAAAGAATCAATTCAACAGGATGAGAGGTTCTCATCCTGTTTTTATTTAAACCCAAACTTTCCTTATTTGTGCAGGCGAAAGAAAAATTATACAGAATGCATCAATATTTCGGAGTTTAGAATAATTATTAGGAGCCTTAAAAATGAACCCCTTAGAAAACAATAAAACCTTAAAAATAATCCTTGGTTTATCAGGATTAATCATTGCGCTAGTAGTTGGATGGTATCTAATATCCCCACTATTCATCAATATTACTGTGGATGAGGATTTTCCCGAAGTCCCGACTGCTGTGGAAATGCCAACCGATTTTCCTGTAGCAGAAGCTACAGAAGCGATGGCAGTTGTTATGGAAGAAAGCGACAAAATCATGGAAGAGCCGATGCCAGAGGAAGAAGTAAGCATTATGGAAATTCTTAGTCAGGGGAATTTTTATGATCTTGCCCATGATGGGAACGGACTGGCTACGATCTATCAATTAGCAGATGGGGGAAGAGTTCTACGTTTTGAAGATTTCAATGTACTCAATGGCCCCGAATTACATGTTTGGTTAGTGGGGGAGAACCCAGTGCAAAACACAGTAGGCGTTGAACCCGACATTTATTACGATCTAGGTAATTTGAAGGGAAATATTGGGGACCAAAATTATGAGATCCCAGAAGGATTGGATTTGAGCGAATATAATTCTGTGGTTATCTGGTGTGTTCCTTTTAGGGTGCCATTTAATGCCGCTCCATTGGTATCGCCATAACTTTTCCCAGCAGTTTCAAATTGTCTTGACAGGTTCTTTTCTTGCTGTATAATCAGGTCAATATTCAAATTCAGCGCGGAGAATAGTATGCTGAAGGATTTTCAGAGAGCTGCTGGCTGGTGAAATGCAGCATTCCAAAAGTTGAATTCCCCTCCGCCGGTCATATGACCAGTTGCTTTTGTAGGAATATCCTCAATTTTTGAGGATATTGTAAGAAAGCCGGGTTCGCCCGTTATTGCGAGGAAGAGATCGTGCTCATTAGCATGATGAATACAGGTGGCACCACGAGAGCTCCCCTCGTCCTGTTGAGAAGGGGGGCATCGTTATTTAAATCGGAGGTGCAAAAAATGTTAGATGTAAAAATGATTAGAGAAGAGCCTGATATAGTGCGTGCTGGTATGAAAAAGCGCGGTATGGATCCCTCCCCGGTGGATGAGGCGATCGCGTTTGACCAAAAGAGGCGGGAAGTCCTGAAAGAAGTTGAGGTATTGAAAGCCGAACGAAACAAAGTCTCCAAAGAAATCGGTAATATGAAGGATGCGGAAGATCGTCAGGCGAAGATCGATTCGATGAAAGAAGTCGGAGATAAGATCAAAAGCTTTGATGAATCCGTCCGGAAAATCGATGAAGATTTGCAAAATGTGATGGCGATCATCCCAAATATTCCAGATGAAAAAGTACCGGAAGGATTTACTGAGGATGATAATGTAGAAACAAAGCGCTGGGGGGATATTCCTGAATTTGACTTTGAGCCCCAAGCGCATTGGGATATGGGTCCTGATTTAGGAATCATTGACTTTGAACGCGGAGTAAAATTATCGGGATCGAGATTTTATGTCTTGAGTGGGGCAGGCGCAAAATTGCAAAGGGCTTTGATCTCCTTTTTCTTAGATTTGCACACCAAGCAAGGATATAAAGAAATTTATGGCCCCTTCATTGTGCGAGAAGAAGTTTTATATGGCGCGGGACAGTTGCCAAAATTCCGAGGAAACCTCTATAAAGATCACGAAGAAGATTTTTATTTATTGCCCACTTCGGAAGTTTCAATGACCGGTTTGCATATGGATGAAGTCCTAGATGAAAAAGACCTTCCTATTTTATATACGGCATATTCCCCTTGTTTTCGACGTGAGAAAATGAGCGCTGGGCGGGACGTGCGGGGTATTAAACGTGGACATCAATTTGACAAAGTTGAAATGTATAAATATTGTCTTCCTGAAAATTCCCCAGCGGAATTAGATAAAATGATTGAGGATGCAGAAGCCTGTTGTCAATTATTGGGCATTCCCTACCGCATAGTTTTGAAATGTGCAGGTGACACCAGCGAAGCAGCAATGATTAGTTATGACCTCGAAGCCTGGGCTGCTGGATGCCAGGAATGGTTGGAAATTTCCTCGATTTCAAATGTAGGTGATTTTCAATCGAGACGGGCTCGTATTCGATATCGCCCTGAAGAAGGTGGCAGCCCGAAACCATTGCATACTTTAAACGGCTCGGGACTGGCGTTGCCGAGGGTAATGATCGCCATCCTGGAAAATAATCAACAAGAAGATGGTTCGGTGATCATCCCAGAAGCCCTGAGACCTTATTTGGGTGGATTAGAAGTTATCCGGAAGGAGAATTAATGGAAGCATTTTTAGCATCAATATCTGCAATATTTCCTTGGCTGATATTGGTTTTCATGTTGTTAAGTTTATTTAGCTTGGTGGTGCCTGTTTTCCCTGGGGGCGTAGTGATCTGGTTGTTGGCTCTGATCTATGGCTGGCTTTCTCCAGAGCATTTTTCAAATGGAGGCACATGGATCTTTGTGCTGATCACGATATTAATGTTGGCGAGTGCCGCTGCAGATAATATCCTGATGGGGACCAAGGCAAGAGAAGCGGGTGCTTCCTGGCGTGGAATCATTATTGCATTGGTCGCTGGGGCGGTGGGGGCGATCGTACTGACACCAATAGGTGGCTTAGTATTGGCTGCTCTTTCTTTGTATTTGGTTGAATATATTCGGTTGAGGGACTCTGACCAAGCCCTGACGATCACTAAAGGTTTGATGATGGGGTGTGGATGGTCTTTCATCGTCCGTTTTGGCCTAGGAATTGGGAAGATAATTCTTTGGGCAATCTGGGCATTTTAGTAATAAAATATGCAATAACATAAAGAATAGCAATATACATTGCTATTCTTTATGTTGATTTCATTTTTATGAGGGGTCAAAAAATGTCATTCCAATACCCATTCTATTTAGCCCTTCTTCAGCCCAATAGTCAAGCATGACTGAGTCGCTGCCTAAGAGGTTAAAAAGAGTGGATATGGACTCGGTGTCCCCGATCTTTGCCATCACCCTTACCGCTTGAATTTGAGCCCTAGGCGATCCTTTTTGAGCGATATCAATCATCGTGCTGGTTGATTTTTTACCAATTTCAATTAAAGCATCCCCAGCCAACTGGGTTAGCATATTATCCTCATGTTCCAAAAGGGAGGTCAATTTTTCTATTGCTAATTCCGAAGGGTTCATCCTTAAAGCAATTGCGGCACATTGCTGCACCGCAAGTTTTTCGTCACTCAAATGTTCAATAATTAATTGTCTTGCTTCAGGTTCTTTAATTTCCGCTAAAGCCCTTATTGCCCACCATCGGATATCACTGTTTATACTTTTCAGGAGATATGCAAGAATTTCACTTGCAACCTTCCCGTACTGACTAATTTCTCCTACCACAGCCTCTGCAATGAAATCATCACCGCCGATTAAATTTGAGATCAATTGATGAATATTTTGCACGAAATTATTTTGAAGGTGGCGGGATTGGTAGATCTTCCTTCTTAGTGCTAACCCATTTATCCCCTTCATCAATTAGCATTACGGGAATATCTTGCCTGATCGGATATTTACGATCACATTCTGTGCAGATTAACCAAGCTTCTTGGTGATACTCTAAAAGTCCTTCCGTTTCTTGGACACAATTTGGACATCTAAGAATGTCTAGTAATTCTTGACTAACCATTAATCAATCTCCTAATAAATTCAATTTATTTCTTTGATTATACTTTATTTACCCCAGGATATTTTCCTTGGGTTACTCCATCAATCCAGAGGTTTACAACTATTTTTATCTTGTTTGTCTTCCGCTGGTGGATAATTTTCGGTGTCTGGACCATATTGGCAGATGGTGGTCCAGGGTTGGTAATGAGTGGTGAATTCATCAGATATATGAACTTCACCATCCAGCCAAACGGTTCTGTTTACAGTCACATCTGCCCCAGAAGTAGCCCAATCGACCTGTTCGATCTTACCTTCCTCAAGGTCTTTGTTTTCTTCATAAATTGGGTTGGGCGGCTCAACGATATTTTGTAAACCTGAAGAATCCCATTCAACCGTGCGGTCATCAGAAGTTGAATAAAATTTCCATGTAATGGTTCGATTTGGAATGGAAACATAAGTTTCCATTAAGAGCCAATAGGGGGTGTCATTGGTAAATCTAAAATCTATTATCGGGGAATATACTGTGGCATCCAATCCAGCTAAACTTTTATTGACAGAGCCATTGGCATTTAATTCATAATAAGAAACTCGGTATGCATGGGAATATCTCTCTACAACTGGAAAACCACCAAAGAAAACTGTGCGGAAAAGGGTGGTGCTCACCTGGCAGACACCCCCGCCTACGCCCTTGATCGTTCGATCCCCATAAATAATTAAAGCTTCTGCATACCCAGAATTCAAACTAATATCCCCCAAATTATCCACCATTGAAAATGTGGCACCTGGGGGGATCATAATGCCATGAAATTGAGCTGCGGCGGTTTCAATATTTTGCATTCTTGATGCACTTGATCCATAAAAATAGGAAGTTTGTGCGCTAACCAATTCGGTAATCCCTAATTCTTCCCCGGTCATATCATTGGTGATTTCTGGATTTGAGTAGTCAAAGACCAATTCAACATCATGGGTTCCCGAAATAATCTCCTGATTAATTTTCTGAATACTTTCTTCAATAAGTAAAGCTCTACCAATATCTGCCTCTTCAATGAGATCTAATAACAAGGTATCATCATTGAAAATAAATTTTGTATTATTCGATGCCACTTTTAAGCTGGGGGCAAGGGGGGAAAGCAAGTCTCGCAAGCCATTTTCACTAAGGCCAATTGAAAAAGTGTCATTTCCTTCAATTTGAATTCTTTGGATAGACAACATATTTGCTAAGGTGTTCTCATCTAGAATCCAGGGTCCCATATTTAAATTATCTTGATCTGGAAGTGTCAATTTTAAAGGTTGACTAAGAATACTTTTGATTAATTCGGTTTGACTCGAGACATCGAGGATCTTTGGTACTTGCTCAACGATTTCTAACGAAACTGCTCCCTCTTCAGTATTGATAAAAATGCTTTTTAGATTTGTAAGTGATTCGTCGAGATGTAAATTTCTACCAATTTGTCCATGAGTAGAAACGATCTCGTTTCCCTCCTTATGGATTGAACCTTCAATGGCGGGGCGATCAATTTCTTTGGCGATTTTTGCCAATTGAATTGCGGCAATATTTTCATCATAAACCATACTTGGACTAATATTGATCCCTTCTTTCCAAGCGATAAATTGGTCTGCGGCTCTTTTCCACGGCCACCCTGAACGACCAGTTGAATAGGCCACGTCAATGGAAGTTATATCATCCAAGATCAAGCCTAATTCATTTGGTTGAAATTCCCATTCGCGGTCATTATCCTTGAATATGATTAAACTTTCCTTGGGGTAGGAATAATTTTCTGCAAGATAAGAATAGGCCTCTTGAATACGGATTCCGGAAAGGTCAATTCCCTCAATAGACACGCCTGGATAAATCTTTCCAGAATAAAATAATTGATAGCCAAACCAAATAATTAGGGCTGCACCAACAAACACCGCAATTCCAGAGAAAAGTGCGACTAAGATTTTTGTGATGATAGGTGAGATCGACCCCTTAAGAGGGGGACGAACTAATGGTTGTTCGCTCATAGAATGAATTTTACCAAAATCTTCGGACTAGCTAATTCATATAATAAAGAATTAGTTACTGCCAGGAAAAATTGCAAGTCGGAATCGCATCATTTTGTTGAATTGTTTCTTGAATCTGTAGAATGTCAATGAGGTCCAGATCAGTTTTGTAATGTGAGTTAATTTTGATCAAATCATCAATCCAATAATCTGAGATTATGGATGTGGGGTCTTCACATAATATTTCGAATAGGGTTTGTTGGTAAGATAGTGCCGCCGCCGGGTTTTTCCCAGGGAGATCTGGATCAAGACTATATAGGTATTCAAGTTTGAGCTTGGATGTATCCGAGGATAGGGTCGAAAAGCTTTCGATCATATGAGTTAAAGCAAATCGATCCAAAAGTAAAGTGAAATCCCAATCAAGCCCATAAGAGGAAATGATTTCATTTTCATTCAAATTGCTAATTTCTATTGAAGGAAGAGGAATAGGGGCATGGGGGGAAAGATATAACAGTAAATCTTCGGGGGTATTTAATGGAAGAATGGGATATAAAGGCGTTAATTCAAACTGATGACTTTCTTGATCATAAGATATCCGCCAGGCACTCTCCAAATTAGGATTTTCAAGGCTTAGGTCATCTACACCGATAAGAAGACCATTTTGATAATTTGCATCGCTGAAATCAGCCTGTGTATCCTCTAGGGAGGCGGGTCCCGAAACGGGATCTTGATTACCGAGATTACCGAGGAGTACACCGAAAAATCCCCCAATAATTAAGGCAATTATAAAGGAAGTAATATTTATTTTTCGTTTGTGATCTTTATATGAATCCATAAAATATTTTCTTCCAGATATTCATCTCTTCTGAAGTAATTCTCGATGAAACCCGGATTATTTTCCGTACCTATATTCTAATTCAAGACAAAGGTAATTACTGCCTTAATTACTACCATTAATGGATATTGTATCCTCAGATCATCAATTGGTGTTGTTTCACTCAGATCGAATAATGTATTAGAAAATTAAGAGATATTAATAAATATAAATGAATTTTATGGAAAAATCCCCCAGATTTTTTAATTTGCCAAGGATCGAAATATATTGTTTTCCTTCAAAATTATCTTGAAAGGAGAGGGACGCTGATATCCACGAAGGAGAAAAATGTCCTAGGTGAACACCTGACCATTGCCCACTCACAAATAACTAGCTTATTTATAATACTGTGCTTAGGAAACCAAAAATTAATCCCAGGGTTAGTCCAGAATATACCCAAACAAAATTCTTAAAAACAAAGGGTGATGTTTGGTATCTTCGATAAACGATGTAAGACTTGCGAATAATCTTTATTATTAGGGGTGATTCTGTCATCAGGGCGATAACTTTTTCCCAAAAGAGGATTTCTACGCTGACATGAAAATTCTGGATTGCATTCATATTTAACCTACTTTGATGAAGATATTCTGAGGATTCGACCCTTTAAGCTAGCTACCACCCGAACCGAACGTGGAAACTTCTTACCATTACTTTCCGCTACAGTTTTATAGGTCAGCTGAAAAGTTTTTTCAGCCTGCATTGATTTTGCTTGAGGGTTATTTTTTGTTATTATTTTTGGTTTACTTCCTGCCATATCAGGATATTTTTTGTAAACCTCACTGCTTATTTTTTTTACATATTTTTTATCCATTGCTAACTCCATCAGCTCCATACCGATCTCTTTTTCGCATAAATGCGGGTATATCAAGGTCGTCTACCGCATGCGCCATAAGGGGGGTAGAAGCTAGGGTGATCGGGATAATCTGATCCTGTTCTTCAGGATAGATTTCCTCTTCATATAATTCTTCTTCCTTAATCATTGGTTTGGTTTCCATAGTCTTGCCCTGTAAGGCATCTTCCAAACTAGAAGCACCTAAACCGGTTACAACCAAAATAACTTGAGCACGATCCCCCATTCTTTCATCATTATTGAATCCGAGTACAACGTCGACATCATGACCGGCAGCTTCACGAATATAGTTTAAAGCTTCACTTACATCGAATAATGAAAGATCTTTTCCACCAGAGAAATTCACAATGATTCCTGCTGCATTTTCTAGGGAAACACTTTCCAATAAAGGATGATTTAATGCTTGGTTAATTGCAGTGAGTGCTTTTTCATCGCCCTGGCCCTGACCGATAGCCATCAAAGCGCCACCACCTAATTTCATCATTTGTCGAATATGAGCAAAATCAACATTGATCACACCCGGTTCGGTCACTAATTCTGCAATACCTTGAACAGCTTGCCTAAGTACGTCATCCGCTAATCGAAAAGCCACTTCGAGAGGGAGGTCTTTTGGTGCGATGTAGAGCAGTCGATCATTGGGAATCGCAATTAAGGTATTTGTATTGGGTCGAAGTTCCGTAAGTCCATCAAAGGCATTCTTTTGACGTTTGCCCATTTCAAAAGAAAACGGGGTGGTTACGACTGCGATCGTCACGGCACCGACTGATTTAGCAATCTCTCCGGCGATGGAGATAGCACCTGTGCCGGTTCCGCCACCCATGCCAGCGGTCAAAAAGACCATGTCAGCACCTTCGAGAGCGTCTTTAATTTCCTTGCTGCTTTCCATGGCAGCCTTCATACCGATTTCGGGGTTACCACCCGCACCTAAACCACGAGTCAATTTCGGTCCAAGTTGAATTTTGACAGGGGCAAGGCTAGATTCCAATGCCTGATGATCGGTGTTCGCGACGATAAATTCTACACCTTTTAGGCCTAGCTCGATCATTCGATTGACTGCATTACTTCCACCGCCACCCAATCCTAAAACTCTGATAACCGGTTGTTGAAATTGATTTTGTTTAGTTTCGATTGACATACTTCACCTCATATTGTTTCTAATTGTGTTGCAATACTTGTGCCATTACCGATAATTCGGTGAACTTGACAACCTTTATTTCTTAATTGATCTTCAAAATCCTTTGAAAAACTTTGCTCATCCCCAATCATAGTGACTCGGCTGGCTTGGGAGGCTTCCTTATAGGAATACCCTACCGTAGGATGATATTTATTGATGAAGGGGAGAAGGGTATTGATGTTCCAATCTGTGGTTTTCTCACCCAAATTGGGTAGCAGTAAATAATGACTGATATTCTCCACACACTTTTGTTTAGGTGGCTTGGTATTTATAGTTTTATCCTGTTTGCGGAGACCAGGATTACTCCCTTGAGAAGCCACTCGAGATTGAAAAGATTGGACAACGGGTAATGTCGTCCCGTTCGAGCGATACCAGGCATTTTTTTGTTCGGGATGGTCTTCACTTGTAGCTAATACCCAAAAGCAAGCAGCCAAGATATTATCTGGAATCGGTTCAAAAGTTGCCCCATCACGCATTGCTTCATGCTCGTTCGATAGAAATCTTGCCAATTGCAAATTCCTAAAATTATGGCTAATTTCATCCACTGCAGGCAACTGTTCATTTTGTTCATCCCCAATATTTGATCCACAAGCAACCAGTAGTATAGGCAATTTTTTATTCAAAACTGCTTCAGAAATCGCGTTATACCAATCAAAGATCCTGAATCCCAAATGGTTCTCTTCACCGTGGGGAGTGAAATATGGGCGAGCACCAACCCATCTTTCGGGTCCACCGGCGCCCCATCCAAAGGGTTGATTTCCGGCCCAGGCATAAGCCCCTAACACCATGTTATTTAATAATTGAGTATTTCCACGACTCTTTATTCCCGTGAGGGCAGCTCTTAAAAATGCTGTATCCCAATAATCTCCACTAGGTTCAAGAGGAGGGAAGATAGGTGTAAGTCCATTTGAATAAATGAGATTTGCTAAGGGGAGGAAAATATCGAGAAATCGATCCACCAAACCCTTTTGGGTCCAGGAAGAACTACCCCATTGTCCATGCATATTGGGTTTATCAAATAAGGATATGTGTTTAATACCCCATTTCTTGTACGATTGAAGCAATAGTTCCAATGAATTAATATCAATTTTTGAATCAATTTGTAAATTGAAATAGAGGATGGGCTGAATACCTTCATTAACTAGCCCGGTCACAAAGGCCTCAGGGATTGCTCGGTCGAGAGAGGCTTTCACGGACAGCCAATTTGCCCCTAAAGCTTTTAGTTCAGGTAGCCATTGGTTTAGATCACTATTCTTATAGTGATCCATATCTGGGTAATAATGAAAACCAATTCGGCCGTAGTTTATTTTTGTAGTGTCTGATTTCATAAAATCTCCTAATAGTTGCAATAGACTAATTGCAAGGTTTATGCCATGGTATGAAAATATTTCATTTTTCTCTCCTCAACACCAAGAAATCGCCTCTTTTAAGAAAAAACCTTCCCATGCTATAATGCAGCCTATTCGAAGGAAATTAGAAAATAATGATATTAGTAACTGGTGGAACAGGGTTTATTGGCAGCGCTTTAATACGCCATCTTGTGGAAGAAGGCAGAAAAGTGCGGGTTTTATTGCGCCCCTCTTCTGATACCCCAAATTTGCCAACTGGAATCCCCCTTGAAATCGCCATTGGTAATATCTCAGATGAGAAAAATCTTCGATCTGCAATGATCGGGGTAGATACGATCTACCATTTAGCAGGTGCAGAATGGCAGGGGGTAAGGGCAGATCTCAATGAAATTGAAATTACTGGAATCAAATCAATCCTAAAGGCAGCCCAAGATGCGGGAATCAAAAGGATCGTCTACATTAGCCATATTGGTGCAGATCGTGCCTCAGCATATCCAGTATTGAAGGTTAAGGGAATTACAGAAGAATTTATACGAAAAAGTGGCATCACGTATACGATTATTCGAAGTAGCTTAGTATTTGGCCCAAACGATCATTTTACAACTGCGCTTGCTAAATTAATGTCCTTATTCCCCATATTTTTCCCTATTCCAGGCGATGGCCAAGTCATGTTCCAGCCGATTTGGATCGAAGACCTTGCAGCATGTTTATCTTGGAGTCTTGATCGAGAAGAAATGAAGAATCAGACTTACACGATTGGCGGCCCAGAATTTATTTCCCTCTCGGAGGTTTTTCATAAAGTTGCAGATTCGGCAGGAATTCGTCGAAAGTTTTTCAGCCTCCCTCCAACTTATTTCCGATTAGGTGGCGTACTTTTAGAGTACTTTTTGCCCGGTTTGCCCTTGTCTGTGTATTGGTTAGATTATCTCTCAACAAGCCGTACTTGTGAAATTGATACGGTTTCTCGAATTTTCGGGTTATTACCTTCACGTTTCGAACAACATTTAGGTCATCTCAAAAACCAAAAATGGTTAAAATTGGCTTTCAAAGATATGCGTTTTAGAAAAGGTTAGAACAAAAATGAAAAATATCGAGATTAAGGTGTTAGGTTCTCCCGAAGAATTAAGACAGGTGGAAGATTTACAAACTTTGGTTTGGGGGGGCAATGATGTGGTTCCTGCTCATCTAATGAAGGCAAGTGTCGATTCAGGGGGATTAGTATTAGGCGCTTATAAGAAGAAGGAAATGTTGGGTTTTGCATTTGGCTTCGTTGGCTTGCATGACTATGATGGGGAAACAGGAATTAAACATTGTTCCCATATGCTCGCTGTCCACCCTGAGTTTCAAAGTTCCGGAATTGGGTTCGTTTTGAAACAAGCCCAATGGAAAGTAATAAGAAAACAAGGATTAGAACTGATCACTTGGACTTACGACCCTTTAGAAAGTAAAAATGCTAAGTTAAATATTGCAAAATTGGGAGCCATTGCAAGAACCTACAAAAAAGAGTATTATGGCCAAATGAAAGATCAATTAAATACTGGCTACCCTTCTGATCGGTTTTTGGTTGAATGGTGGTTGAATTCTCAGAGGGCTTTGATGCGATTAGGTCAACGCTCCAAACCCTTGTCCTTGGCACATTATCTCTCTGGAAAGACGGAGATCATCAATACGGTTGAATGGGATTCAGATGGATTCCCGGTGCCCCACCAAGATCGAATGGATAAATTAGAAAACAAAGAAACCCAACCCAAATTGGTGATGTTCCAAATTCCAGCAGATATTCAATCCATAAAAAACACAAATAGAGAATTAGCCCATGAATGGAGAATGTATTCCCGATTAATATTCGAATTGTTTTTCAATCACGGCTATATAATTACTGATTTTGTTCATCAAAGCGGAAATCAAGCAGCTGGATATTATGTTTTCAGTCATGGAGATATTAAATTAGGATAATCATGAAAATTGAAAAAGTTAAACTCACGCATGTCAGAATGACCTTAAAGGCTCCATTCGAAACTTCATTTGGTGTGATTGATACTCGGGATAGCATCCTGGTTGAAGCATATTCCGATGGGGTAATTGGATATGGGGAATGTGTGGCGGACAGAGACCCGGGTTATGCATATGAAACTTCGGGCACGGCCTGGCATATATTAGAAGATTTTATTATTCCACAGGTCCTTGTGAAAACTTTTGAGGGTCCAACAGAATTCCCCGATTTAGTCTCTGGAATAAGGGGACACCAGATGGCTAAGGCAGGCTTAGAATTGGCTTTATGGGATCTGCAAGGTAAGCAACAAGGCAATTCACTTAGTGAAATGTTGGGGGGCGTCAGAGATAAAGTGGACGTGGGGGTTTCTATTGGAATTAAATCTACCAAAGAAGAGTTATTGGAGGTTACAGCCAATTATCTTGATCTTGGTTATAAAAGAATAAAAATAAAGATCAAACCGGGGAGAGACGTTGGGGATACCCAAGCTGTCCGTGGCGCCTACCCTGATTTGAAATTACAAGTGGATGCAAATTCTGCCTATACCTTGGAAACAGCTGAAGCATTAATGCCTTTGGATGATCTGGGATTATTATTAATTGAACAACCCTTGTCGGAAGATGATCTCTGGGATCATAGAGTTCTTCAACAAAAATTCAAAACCCCAATTTGCTTGGATGAAAGCATTCACGATCCCCGTCATGCACGGCAAGCCTTAGAAATGGGCTCAACTAAAGTAATTAATATAAAGCAAGGTAGAGTGGGGGGAATTACGCATTCTAAAGCGATCCATGACCTTTGCCAGGATCAAAATATCCCCGTTTGGTGTGGAGGAATGTTAGAGACCGGAGTTGGAAGGGCAGCAAATCTTGCCTTGGCAAGTTTACCTAATTTTAAATTACCAGGGGACATCTCTGCAACAGATCGTTATTATGAAGAAGATATCACCGAAGAAGTATTTATTTTGAATTCGGATAGCACAATAAATGTGCCCAAAAGTCCAGGATTAGGGATTTCGATTAATCAAGATGCAGTAGACCGAGTAAAACTAAAAACAATATCCTTACCTTAAAATATCATAGCCTGCTTTCGTTTGCGCGTTCCTCTAGGCTCCTATATACTTTCCTTAAATAAGAAAAAAAATACGAATAGGAACGTATGGGCTTATGCGCACTTATGACATTACATTAACAATTTCCCCAGATTTGGTCGTTTGGCCTAGTGATCCCCAAGTAGAATTTACGCGAACAGCAAAAATATCAGAGGGTGCAAATGCTAATGTTACCCATCTGAAGTTTTCTGCTCATACAGGTACCCATGTCGATGCACCCTATCATTTTGTGGACGATGGGGAAACAGTGGATAACCTTTCTTTAGATCTATTAGTAGGGCGAGCCTATGTTTTACATTTACCCGAAGCAGATCTAATCACGCTAGAAATGCTTAAAAATTCATCCATTCCCCCAAGAACTAAACGAGTTTTGTTCCGAACAAAAAATTCTGAAATTTGGAATAGCAATAGCACAATATTTCAAAAAGATTTTGTTTCTCTCTCGGCGGAAGCCGCAGAATATTTGGTGGCTAGGGGGGTCAAATTAATCGGAATAGATTATCTTTCGATTGCTCCCTTTGGAGATAGTGCCCCCACCCATAAGATATTATTAAAGGCGGGAGTGGTTGTAGTGGAAGGTCTTAACTTATCAGAGGTTTCTCAAGGCAGATACACACTATATTGTTTCCCTCTGAAACTTAAAGGCGTAGATGGTTCCCCTGCTCGTGCAGTTTTATTTGGCGTTTAATTTTCTTAGTAAACCTTTCTTCTATTCCCCAACAGTTTTCAAAGGTAACGCAATTCCCCCGTCGACATTGATAATCTGACCACAGATCATTTCTGCATCTGGTGAACATAGAAATGCAGCTACTTTTGCAATATCTTCTGGTTGGGTCAATCTCCCCACAGGCGTATTTACAGAGATCTTTTCCAATAAATTCTCATCTTGAAATGCAGAAAAATGTTTCATTACGTCTGTAGCAACGACCCCCGGTGAAATACCATTGACCACAATATTCTTTGGTGCTAATTCGACTGCTAAATACCGGGTTAACGCGTTTAGGGCAGCTTTTGAGGCTCCAACAACTACATATTCGGGTAATACTCGCTCAGCACCAGGACTCGTGATCGAAATAATCTTTCCACCGCTGCGCTTTTCCATTAGGGGCACTGCCAGTTGGGAAGCAAATAAAAAGGATTTGGCATTGATATCCATTGTCCAATCCCACCCCTTAGGTTTTTGCTCCATTGCCGTGCGGTTATACCCGGAGGCGGCATTGCTAATAAAGATATCTAATCCCCCAAATTCCTTTTCAATGGTATTAAATAATTCCTCGATTTGAACGATCTCCCCCATATTCGCTTTGACTACTAGAGTTTTCCTGCCTAGGGATTTAATCACCTCGGCAACCTTTTCAGCAGGCTCTCGGTTTCTAAAAAAATTGACCACAATGTCGGCACCATTTTTTGCAAAATGCAGGGCAATTTCTTTTCCAATGCCTCGGCCTGAACCAGTGATCAAAGCGATCTTATTATTAAAAACTCCAGACATCAATTCTCCTGAACTTACATTACATCTGGGATTGGAATACCCAGAATTCTAAGACTGTTCGCAATGGAAGTTTTTGCTGCAGATACCAATCTTAGACGAAAATCTCTCATTTCTGGATCAGCCTTGAGCACCTGACAGGTATTATAAAATTCATTAAATGTTTTCGCTAAATAGAAGGCGGCATTTGTGATCTGTAAGGTGCGATATTCATCGGCAGCTTTTTGAACTGTTGCAGGGAATTGGGAGATCATCTCGATCAATTTTATTTCTTTTTCTTCCAAAGGATAGGTGGGCAAATGGCTTTTGGGTAAATCCAATTCCATTTTCTTTAGGAGACTATTTGCCCGCACATATGCGTATTGGATGTATGGTGCTGCATGTCCATTAAAATCTAAGGCTAATTCCCAATCGAATGTGGCGATCTTGGTATTATCGCGGGCTAAAAGGGGATATTTTATTGCGCCAATGGCAATTTTCCTTGCAGTATCCTGTTGGGCATCGGTTGGCAAACCTGGGTTATGTGTCAAAGTTTCTTCAAGGGCACGTTGATTTGCCTCACGAATAAGATCCTCAAGGAGAACCATCGTCCCCTCACGGGAACTGACCGTCACATTGCCAGGTAAATTCACAATTTCATAAGGAAGGTGGAAAACCTTATCGGTCTTATCCCATCCCGCAAGCTCCAGAGTTTTGAAAACTTGCTTAAAATGCAAGGATTGCCTCACATCTACAACATAGATCGATTTGTCTAGGTCATAGTCAACGAACTTTTTCTGGGCGAGAGCCAAATCCCATGCGCCGTATAATGCTGTGCCATCTGAGCGCATCAATACCAGCACATGATACGTGTCTTTTTCTAATTTTAATAATTCATCTAGTTTAACCGCAACTGTATTCCCATCAGGTCTTTCATCTGTGGCAATACCCATTTCAATCACTTTTTCTACTATTTCCTTAGCTTGAATCTCCATATCGCTTTCAAAATAGAGTTGATCAAATTTTATGCCCATCAGATCGTAGATCTCGTTGAAACCTTCTAAGGACCAGTTTCTTGTTTTTTCCCATAATCCATAAATATCAGGATCCCGTGCTTCCCATTTAGAAAACATTTCGATGATCTCTTTCTCACCATTTGGATCTTCTTCGAGATTCTTATTGGACTCCGCATAGAGATCCCCCATCCAGCGGGTAACATCGGTTTTTGGTGGGTCTTCATCGTTATGAAACTTTTTGTAGTTCCAAATCCACTTGATCACATTTCGTCCGTAATCTCCAAAATAATTCGATCGAATGACCTCGTACCCGGCGAACTCTAATATATGGGCGAGGGCATCACCCAACATCATGCTGCGCAAATGTCCCACATGCATCGCTTTATGGGTATTTGGCTGGGAAAATTCGATCATCAGTTTTTGATTTTTTGATTCTCCACGACCATAATTCACCCCTAAATCATTTACTGTATCTATCACTCTGCGGCTAAATTCATCGGTTTTGAAAAAGAGATTGATATATCCTTTTACAGCTTCAATTCTTGAGATTCCTTTTGGTTCCCCTAAAAATTCGGCAGCTTGCTCAGCAATTTTTTGGGCGCGCACCGGCACGACCACCTTTTTGCCGCTCCGAGCCTCAAGGGCGGCGATTTCAAAGAAAGAGGTGGATATGCCCCATTCTCCCGAAAAGGGGATCGCATTCCATTTCATTTTTTCTATTTGAGGGATTTTATTAATTTCTAGGAATTTATTAATTTCTTTTTCAATATTGTCTTGTTCTTCGATAAACATGGCTCACCCTTCAATTTTTTTTCACTATACCATAAAAAAAGCGGGAGCAATATTAGCTCCCGCTGGCAAAATTAGCGATTTAGATTTATGCGTTCCCTTTTTCAAGGGCTGCAAATTGTTTCATTAGTCGACCTTTACGTCGAGAGGCATTATTTCGATGCAAAATGCCTTTTTCTGCAGCTTTGTCGAGGGCTGAAACAGCAATATCTGTTGCCAGGCGAGCTTCTTCCACGTTACCAGATTCGATGGCTAAACGAGCTTTATTAATAAAAGTTCGTGCACCACCGCGATGTACACGGTTTCGAATTCTTCGTTTTTCATTTTGGCGAATGCGTTTTATCGCAGATTTTTTATTAGCCAAGGTGTTGCCTCCAAACTTGTTTTTCTATAACTTAAATAAAATTTACAGCGGGTCATTCTACTGTATTCTCGAACTTTTGTCCAGACATTTTGAGAGGGGATGAATGGACCACGGGCTAACCCGAGAATTATAGCAGAAAATTGAATAGATTCCAGTAATTGAAAAGTGAGATAAATTCAATATCTATTGTTTTTTGATACAATCAAAGGATGACAGAAATAAATGAATTTAGAGCAGGATTTGTAGCCGTGATCGGTCGGCCAAACGTAGGGAAATCTACCCTAGTTAATGCCCTATTAGGACAAAAAATTGCCGCCGTTTCTCCCAGACCCCAAACTACCCGCAAGCGACAATTGGCAATTTTATCCTCTGAAGACGCACAATTAATATTTACAGATACGCCGGGAATTCACCAAGCAAAACATAAATTGGGTGGATTCATGAATGAAGAGGCGCTGGAAGCATTATCGAGTAGTGATGTGATCCTTTTTTTGGTGGATCTATCAGTTAGCCCCCATCAAGAAGATAAAATGATCGCGGAAAGCATTTCAAAATTACTTGGAAAAATACCGATCGTTTTAGTACTAAATAAAAGAGACCTTATTGATGAACAATCTTTTGAAAAAAGGTTGGATCAATATCACGCTCTGGTTGCTGGGGCCGAAGTCATTGCAATTTCTGCAGCCAACGAAATTGCTTTTGATGAATTGCTAAAAATGATCATTGATCATTTACCAGAAAACCCTCCGTATTATGACGTGGATCAAATCACTGATTTTTATGAAAGGGATATTGCTGCAGATTTAATTCGTGAAGCTTGCTTATTATTATTAAAAGACGAAGTGCCACATGGGGTTGCTGTACGCATTGACGAATACACTGAACGAGGAGATGAGGGCGCTTATATCGAAGCAACAATTTTCGTTGAGCGGGATTCTCAGAAGGGAATTGTGATTGGCAAAGGTGGGGATATGATAAAGAAAATCAGTACCCATGCCAGAAAAGAAATTGAAAAGATGAGTGGTAGAAAAGTGTTTATTCGAATGCGCGTAAAGGTGAGAAAAAATTGGCGGAACGATGACAACACTTTGAGATTATTTGGCTTCCTAGGGAAGGGAAAATAGGATGTGGCTCGTATTTCTAATCCTATTACTCATTACAGTGTTTTTAGATTGGTATGCAATTTCTATAAATAATAAAAAAATAATAATATACTTTGCTAAACCTGCGATCATCGTGGTTTTGATAAGTGCTTCGCTCTATTATCTTTGGCCTTTGAATAACCAAACGCTATTCTTAATCATTGGTTTATTCTTCTCCTTAATCGGTGACATATTATTGATGTTGCCGAAAGATCAATTTTTGGGTGGGTTAGCTTCCTTTTTGTTCGCGCAAATCTCATATATCATTGCCCTTCAGTTATTCCCCATTAATACTAACGAGTATATCCCAACGGCTATATTAATTCTTATCCTAATTTTGGTGGTGGGTCAAATAATTCCCCTATTTCGAGAAGGTTTAAAGAGAGCCGATAAACAAAAATTAACTTTACCCATAAGTTTGTATATTATTGCTTCATCCATTTTTGTTTTGGCGGCGTTGAGTCATTTTTATAAGTCAGGAAATCAGGCTTTTTCAGCCTATTTATTTTCTTCTGGAGCCTTATTATTTTTAATATCCGATCTAATTTTGGGGTGGAACAGATTTATAGAAAAAATTCCCAACGCCAAAATGAGAATTCATGTGACCTATCACCTTGCGCAAATATTGCTGACAGTAGGATTTATTTTCAATTTTGTATAAAAATATTATCGGTATGGGAACTTTGTCTTCTGTTACGTTTTAAATTCTTGAAATCCTTCCCCCAGGGCTTCATAGGCATGCCCGATGACGATAAAGGCTTGGGGGTCAGTTTCGGCAACCAAGGCTTTTAAACGTTCCACCTCTGCCCTGCTGATCACACAATAAAGTACTGGTCTATCCATTCCTGAATACATCCCCTTCCCAGATAATTCAGTCACACCTCTTCCGAGGTTATCCATTATTCTTTCCCCAATTTCATTCCCTTTCTCAGTCACGATCATCGCGGTTCTCACCACCCTGGATCCTTGAGTAACTGTTTCTGCGGCAATACCGCTTATATACAACATCATGATCGAATAGAGTGCCCGCTCCCAATTAAAGGCAATGCCAGCCAAGATCATGGTTAATGCATCGGTGAGCAGATAGGTTTGAGATAAGGGAAGAGCTTTTTTATGAACAAGAATTCTGGCCAATATATCTGTTCCCCCGCTGGTTCCCTGGCCGCGGTAGACCAAGGCATAGCCAATTCCGCTGATACCTGCGCCATAAAGAGCATTTAGCAGTAAATCATCCGTCAATCCCGTTGGATGCCAAAATTTTGCCAACACATCCACCGCAATGGAATAACTGATTACTGCAAATACGGTGCGATAAGCAAATCGGGAGCCCCCTAAATATTTCCACCCCAGAATAAATAGGGGGATGTTGCCAAGAATTACCATTAACCCTATTGACCACCCAGTATAGTGGTTTACGATTTGGGCAATACCGCTTACACCCCCACCGGTTAATTTAGAGGGAATTAGGAATATGTTTAGCGAGATGGCTTGGATTAAAGTCCCAAGGAAAATGAGCATAAAATCTTGCCCAGCTCTTTTTCTGAAGTTTGGTTTTTTTAGGGAATTTTTATTTTTCATTGATTTCTTGTATAAATAACAGCTTGTTCATCTTGGTAAACCAATCCCCATTCATCTAGGTTTAATTCCCTCGCTAAGTACATATTTCGTTCAATAAATATGATGTCAATATCCCAATGATCTAATTTTTCTTCCCAACCCTGGTCTGCTTTCATAATCCCTAGCCATTCAAGCAATATTTCATCCCGATATAAATCTGTTCGCCCATCTACAAATACTGGATGTTCAGGAATTTCCCAAATAAGATATCCTCCCCAATTATAGGTATTTAAAATTTTCCCTTTTAGTGGGTTTTCCTTTAAATAATCGATTGCCTTGGATGGTAGATAATCCGAAACGTGAGCTTGATTTATATTTGTGGGTAATACAACAGCCATTTTTAGTATTACCGTACTAAATAATAGGATAAGAATAATTATATTAATAATACGAAGTGGTTTTTTAGGAATTTCATCGGATAGACCATGGAAATTAAATTTATCCCCTAATTTCACCGCCAGAGGTGCGGCATATCTTGAAAATATAGGTGCGGATATTAATGCAAATATGGCAATGTTCCTTCCTGCGAGTAACCCCATGTAGGTAAAGGTCCCAAGTAAAATGAAATCAGATAAGGCTAGTTTATCTTTTGAAACCCCAAATATTCCTAGGAATGCAATGATCATCCAGACAAAAGGTTGGGCATTGATATCGTGAAAATTTGGGGATTGCCATTCTTGAATAAAATCTTGGAGGGCAGCAATCGAAACAGTTTCAAAAGGATAGAGCAACATTGAAGGACCTGCAGGGTTGATTGAGATTGCTAAAATCATTAACAATCCGATTAGCAATAATTTTCCGACGCTCCCTTTTAAACCGCTTAGAAACCAATCTTTGGTAAAGAAATTTTTAATGGTCTTCGCTTGACCCATCCAAATGATTCCTTCTGCTATCCCATATAAACCCCAAATGATCACGCCATACACAAATCCTCCATGACTATTTACCCATAGGATCATTATTAGAGGAATTACCCAAAGACGATCCTTCCGTTTCCAACGATAATCTTCCAAAATGAGAATGGTTAACGCAGATAAAACGAAGGTCATTAGGTAGGGTCGGGCGGCCCAAAATACACTGGAAACAACTGCGGCAAAAATTAAAATAAACCCCTTTAAGAATTCTCCTCCCGACATTGATTTATAGATAATGAAAAATGCTAAAGTGACCATGCATGCTGTGAATATATTCAGTCCTGCATATCCTAAATTTAAATAGATCAGAAATAACCCTGATTGCATTGTCCAACCCGCACTGGCACCGCGCCAACTTTCCCCAAATCGAGTATGCGAGAATATGTCTGTTTGTGGGATTTCCCCATTTTCAATAATATATTCGCCAGTTTTTAAATGCCACCAAGTATCTGTGTCAATTGATACCCGCATTGCCATGGCAAAAATAGAAAGAAAAATAATAATCTTAACTAATTTACGAATACTCATCAGCGCCTACATCCAATTTATCAAATCAAGCAAGAATATCTCAATCATTTATATCAAAAAGGATTGGATAAATGAAGGGTGTATAATTTATTGAAGAAATGCACAATAAGAATTTATAAATTCACCCGTCTTAGTTAGAGAACGAATGTGAAAAAATATGGATACCAAATTCAATTTCCAAAATCTATTAAAAAATGCGCCCCTTATTTTTTTTGTATTGGACGAAGAGGGAAAAATTACATATTTGGAAGGCAAAGGATTGAATCTTTTTGACCATTGGGATGATCCAATCGGGGCATCTGTTTACGACTTATTTGAATCGGATCCGGTTGCGATTGAAATGACGGATAGGGCCCTAGCGGGGGAATCCTTCATTTCTAATTTGGTGTTTAGCGGGGTTATTTGGGAGATAAGACTTTCACCTGTTTTTTCCAAAGAAGGAAAACTAGATGTGGTAGTTGGGGTGATCATCGACGTTACACAAAGTAAACGATCTGAAATTGAAAATGAACAATTAATAAAGGCTTTGGCGGGCAGTCATGATCGCCTTCAGAATATGTCGAACAGATTGTTCGATGTCCAAGAAACCGAACGTCGAAAAATTGCCTATGAATTGCACGATGAAATTGGTCAAAGTCTCACTGGAATTCGATTATCACTAGAGTTAGCAATGAGAGATGTCGAGATTAAAAACAATCCCTATTTGATCGAGGCCAACAATTTATCCCGAGAAGTTTTGGCCCTCGTAAGGGAAATGTCATTAAACCTAAGACCCGCCATGCTCGATGATCTCGGATTAATTCCCACCATTCGCTGGCATTTTGAACGCTACAGAAAGCAAACCAATATTCAGGTTGTTTTTGAATCAGAGATTGGGGAAGAAAGATTTAATTCTCGAGTGGAAACAGCCCTGTATCGAATCGTTCAAGAGGGACTTACAAATGTGGCCAAGCATGCTAAGGTCGATCAAGTCCTAGTTAAACTCTGGAAAGATGAGCTGGGGATAAACTTAGAAATCACTGATAACGGCACCGGATTTGACCTAGATTCTGAAATAGATTCAAAGATCTCAAGTGGCTTATCAAGTATTCAGGATAGGGTGGGATTGCTTAATGGAAAATTAACCATTCAATCAGAAATTGGTAAGGGAAGTGGAATACTTGTTTCCTTTCCAAAACAAGTTCTACCTACAGAAGAATAGAACTCCTTTTTCCTATCAATATAATTAATCATTTTAGTGGGGATTTTGTAAATAGAAATTCAAGCTCTCAAAAAAATTGTGAGGAAAAACACCCAGGTCGATCTATAAGCCGCATTCTGTCCAGTAATTACAGTTAGTTTACATCCCAAGGGACTTCTTCCCAACCATAGCTTTACCTGTGTGATCATCTTTCTGGGATACAAGTCTCCCTGTACCTCGTGCAGCCTACCCAGAACTAAAGTGAAGCGAGCAGCTTCTCGTTCCTGCTTGGCCTTGCTCCATATGAGGGTTGCCTGGCCATAGGCATTGCTGCCCATGCCGGTGGTCTCTTACACCACCATTTCATCCTTACCGTCAAATGCAAGCATTTGCTTAGGCGGTATATTTCTGTGGCCCGATCTGACAGGTTATCCCCGTCCCGGGTGTTACCCGGCATATTGCTCTTTGGAGTGCGGACTTTCCTCGACAAGTACAAGACTTGCCGCAATCACCCGATCGACCTTGGGTTCAGCCATCATACCTTGAGCTTAATGGTTTGTAAAGTTGCTCCGAAAATAAAAAGTAATAATATTTTTCGTTCTCTTGTATAATTCAATAATGAAAAAAATATTCGGTAATTTTTCTTCTTCTATAATCATTTTAATATTATTGTTATCGGCTTGTTCTTCAAACCCAGAACAAGTTGTTGTCACGCAAATCGTTAATACGCCAATCAATCAGGGCGCGGCTGAAGAAAATGCTTTCGACAGTACGCCAGAACCCATAGATACTTCTCAACCCGAAAATTTAATAAACTTGGATGAAGGGCCGATTACGATCTATCACATTGGTGATCTCACCAGCCGTTTTGCGCCATATAATGCCCCAGCCATTCGTGGGTTGGAAGATTGGGCGCAAGTGATCAATAATGAAGATGGTATTTTGGGACATGAATTGGTTTTGGATTATTCGGAAAATGGGGGGGATGTTAAGGAAACTATATCTGCCTTCGAAAAGATCGTCGAAAATGACAATAATCCATTAATGGTTGTGGTTTATCAAACTGAGCATGCTGAGGCTATTCTCCCAATTGCGCGCAAAAATGAGATACCTGTAATAAATTTGGGAATTATGCCAGTTCAACCCGAATTTCAAACCGAAGATTTCCTGTTCAATTTTTATGTGCCTTATGATGAGCAGTTGAGTTTTTTCTTAGAGTTTTTGGTGGATAATTGGGCAGAGATTAACCCCGTAACTTTGGATACCGGGATTCGGTTGGCCTATTTTGCCTGGGAAGATTTCTTTGGACAATCTGCCTTGACTGCTGGTAATAGAGAATTATTGGAATCTTTGGGAATTCAATTGGTAGCTGAGGAATATTATTTACCCTCTTCAGTTGAGAATATTTCAAATGCAGTGGTTGGGGCTTGGTATGCAGGTGCAAATGTGATCTACACAAACACCTATATGCATGGTCCTGCATTGATCCTCAATAATCTAAATCGATTGGTCTTAAGAGACTTTTTTGTTGTTGGGGGCCCATCCCCAACTTTAGACATTACCTCCTATAGTTATTTGGAATACAATTCGTATTTAGAAGGGTTTTATGCCCCTTCTCCATATCCCTGGTATTCAGATGAAAATAATATTGCAATTCACCTTTTGAAAGATAATTTGGAAAATTCTGACCGCACGATTGCAGATAATAGTCAAAAGCGCATATTAGCTCAAGGGGTATTGGAATTGTTGGTTTTCACAATAGAAGAAGCCTTATTGGAAAGTGAGGGTGGAAAAATAAATGGCAATAGCATTTATGCAATTTTGGAAAACTTAGAGGGGTATCAAGTTATGGACAGCCTATTCGAGATTGATTTCACGGATGGAAATAGAACATTGAATGTAATGCAAATGCGGCAGGTCAGAGACTTTTTGGGATTTGAATTATTGGAGTAATTTTCTAAGAATTCTTTGTATTTATATTGTGGGCATCCATTGCAAGGATTTATTCCCTTGAATTTCAACTGAGAATTCAACCTGAGTGGCATTTGTAAACGTATAAAATTGTTCAAAACATTCAACTAATGCCAATTTCATTTCTTCATCTGGGGATATATCTTTTTCCCACCACCAATTCAAAATATGAAGGGTATTTGTTTTTCGGTCCATTTTTGAATTAATCCGGGCAACAAATCGATCCTGATATAAAACTGGAAGCACGTAATAACCATACAATCTTTGGGCCGCAGGTTTATAAACCTCCCAAACATAGTAAAAGTCAAATAGAGAATGAATAAGTTTTCTATTCCAGATCAAGTTATCAAGTGGTGCTATAAAAGATGCATGACTTTGTGTTACTCTGGCTCGAGTGATTTTATCCAATAATGGTTGATCGACTGCACGCATATAAAGAGGTTCTTCCAGATCCTCCACTTTGACCTGCCGGACTTCCCCTGATTGAATCAACTTTTCCAACATTTCCCTTCTATCATTAGCTTTGCGAAAATTGGTCATTCCCAGCCAATATTCACCGCTTTTTGCGGAAGCCAACCCCATACCCCCAAGGCGTCGGAGTAAATGCCATTTTCGATACGCAGTTTCAGTTTTATTTGGGTCAGGAGTTTTTAGAATTTCTTTTGGAAGCAGGTTTTCAATTTTGTCAAAAACACGTCGTGTATTTACCCGATGGTGGATCCCTAGAGTCCCTCTGGAATAAAGGACTTCCAATGCCGCTCGAACCAATCTGGTTTCAGACCAATACCAGTCCGCCCTGCGGTCATCCTCAAATTCGATTGAGGACATCGGCCCATTTTTCTTTATCTGTTTCATAATTTCGGGCAACATACTTAAGGTTTCTTCAAAACGCATATGATGGTGTTTTTTACTATGGGTTCGTCGGCGTTTGAAATAGGGCCAATCAGTACTTAAGTAAATTGAAGCCATCTTGTCCCAGCCATCCAACAAGCTGCGGTCCTTATAGAGCAGTTCATTTAATTTGTCGGGAGAATAATTTTTTATTCGGGATTGTAAAACCAGGTCTGCATTACGCCCCATGGCATTGATCGTGTCAAATTGAATACAGCCTAGTCTTTCAATTAATTGCAAAATCCCCTTCTTCCCGGTCAATTTTCTGGGAGGCCAAAGATTATGATGCGCCAACATAAATCGACGGGCGGTTTTATTTGATATTGAAATATGGGGAAGGAGGGATTTAGAAATTGCCATTTAATGAGTCTAATAGAACATTTGTATTATGACAAGATAATAAAGCTTAAAGTATTGATAATTATTCTAAAAGTGAATAAAGTGCCTAAAAAGGGTAAATCTTCACCTTACAGGTTTGGAAAGTCAACCAATCAAATTTTCGTTATGATTAACACTAGGAGATAATTGAAATCTTGAGGTTGTTTAAAATGAAGGGTACCCCTTTATTACTATTCGTATTAATTTCACTTCTCACTAGTTGCAATATGCCTATTGCATCTGGGCTGGAGGTTATCAAGGGTGGTAAATTGTTGGGGGTTTCCATAGACTCAAGCCCTAATAATAGTTTAATAAACGATGCTGATCATTTAACGGACAAGAACCAATTAGAGTCTCAAACGAATAATACGGGAAATTTATTCGTCACAGTTACTGAACAATTGGCGGTTGAAACTGCAACAGAAACCCCAATAATCACCTCCACCATCGGGGCATCCCCCAGTGTGACACCCACCCCCACCATAACTCCTTTAACAACAATAACCCCCACAGGTACAATTAAAATATCAGTCACGGTTATAACTACTTCAACACAAACAAAGACTACCCGACCCCAACAAAGCCCAACAAGTACAAAAACGATACCAAAAACCTCTACACAAACACCTACACAAAAAATAACTTCCACAATTACTAAAACTATTTCCCCTTCAAAAACTGCCACTCAAACACAAATACCTACCAAAACGCCGATGCCCACGAAAACTCTTGTTCCTACCAATACGAATACGCCTGTTCCCCAGACCTGTGCGCCAGTTGTAAATACTTCCTTTGAAAATGAGGTTGTTAATTTGATTAATCAGGAAAGGGCAAATGCAGGTGTTGCACCCCTGACCGTCCATAGTAGTTTAACTTCGGCAGCGAGATCGCATAGCCAAGATATGATCTGCAATGGATTTTTCGACCACAATAGTCCAACTACAGGTTCTGCATTCGACCGCATCCTAGCCCATGGCTATTCTTATTCCTGGGCAGGTGAAAATATTATTGCAGGATATTTAACTCCTGCATATTCTGTTGCATGGTGGATGAACAGTCAGGCCCATAAAGACAACATATTAAATCCAAACTTCACAAATATTGGGATTGGTTATGCATATTCCGATGAAAGCCATTACGGCACATATGTGACTGCTAATTTCGGATCCCCTTAGAATAGTCTAAACTAGGTCAGAGATGGATGGAATTCCCCCCATGCGTGTTGCCTCTCTTACCCCGTTTAATATTGCTTGAGCTACTGCCTGGGCTGCGAATGCGCCCACGACATTCACGTCGGCTTTCTTCTTTCCCGTAGATAGACAAAAAATGGTGTCCCCATCGTGTAGGGTATTCGCTGGACGAATCGCACGTACAACGCCATTTTGAGCCATTTGGGCGACCTTGGTTGCCTGAGCTTTTGTCAACGCGGCGTTGGTTGCAACCACGCCTATAACGGTGTTTTGGCGTGAAGAAAGGGTCATCATTCCTTGAACAATACGAGATTGTAGAACGGTTAAGGAATTAGCAAACAATTCCTGATTACCTATTTTTATCGGTCCCTTCTTTAAAGTTCTTGCCCCTGCAATGATCTTTCCTTTTTCAGGATCAATAACATCCCCTAGAGCATTTACCGCAATTAAGGCACCGACCTTTACCCCATTCCCAATATCAATACTCGCGGTGCCAACACCGCCCTTTACTGCTTGCCCCATTCCCAACAATTTCCCCACTGTTGCGCCCATGCCTGCCCCGACACTACCTTGCTCAGGGGGGGAATTATTTGCCATCAAACAGGCCTGATAACCCATCTCGGCATCAGGTCGAATATTCGCATTTCCAATATTTAGATCAAATAGAATTGCTGCGGGCACAATCGGTACTTTGGCAATTCCCACGTCATAACCAATCCCTTTTTCTTCCAAAAACCGGACAACGCCCGAGGCTGAATCTAATCCAAAAGCTGAACCCCCAGAAAGCATAATGGCATGTACTTTTGAAACCGAGTTTTCAGGTTTAAGCAGATCGGTTTCTCTTGTGCCAGGTCCGCCGCCGCGCTGGTCCACACCTGCAACCGCGCCCGCTTCAGTCAAAACCACTGTGCACCCTGTAATGGCTTCCTCATTTTGCGCATGGCCCACTTTTATCCCAGGGATATCGGTGATCGAGTTTTTCATTCGTCATCCTCTTCAATTAATCTTCGTAACCTCTTTTTGTAATTTGGCAGGATTCGGTCATATTCTTCATTAATGAGATGGGAACTAATCAAAAAATCGGCAGTGGCTCGGTTTGAAGCGGTGGGGATATTATATAAAACTGCAATCCGTAATAATGCTTTCACATCTGGGTCATGGGGTTGCTGTTCAAGCGGATCCCAGAAAAAAACCAACATATCCAATTCGGTTTCAGCGATCATTGCCCCGATCTGCTGATCTCCACCTAAGGGTCCACTCATCAAACTTTTAACTGGGAGGCCAGTTTCGTCTGAAACTATTTTTCCAGTTGTGCCGGTACCATATAAAAAATGGGTGGATAATGTCGTTTTATTAAATTTTACCCAATCAAGTAAATCCTTTTTACGGCCGTCATG
This sequence comes from Chloroflexota bacterium, assembly GCA_018662365.1. Classification (GTDB taxonomy): domain Bacteria; phylum Chloroflexota; class Anaerolineae; order Anaerolineales; family UBA11579; genus JABJGH01. Next base: position 37,414 of record JABJGH010000060.1, read on the forward strand.
GGCCACCAAAGCAATTCTTTTTTGAATGGGGAGTGGGTGAATACTTTTCATAAATTTATTCCTATATTCATTACTTCAGTTTTCTTGTGAACGAAATATTAAGCTTATTCCTCGGTGGCAATCGGTCTTTTTTCGTCGGTGATCCATTCACTCCACGAACCAGCGTAAAGTTTGGCATTACCGAAGCCAGCATATTTTATCGCTATTAAATTATGATTTGCGCTCACACCAGAGCCGCAATAATATATGGTGTTTTCGATGGCTAATTCTTTATGTATTTCTGAAAATCTCTTTTTTAATAGTTCTTTATTAAGAAACAATCCATTTTCATCTAAATTGCCTTGGAAATGTAAATTTACTGCACCAGGGATATGACCAGCAGTATGATCAAGATTTTCTTCCTTCCCAGAATATCTTTCTGAAGCGCGCGAATCGACTAATAAATGATGAGGTGATTCTCGCAATTTCTCTAATTCCTCTACCTCAACCAACCGATTTCTTTGGACATTTGGATTAAATTCTTCTCTAGAGAAATTTGGCAATTGGTCATTGGTCGGGAAATATTTCTTCTCCCATTCTTGAATGCCCCCATTTAACAACGCTACATTTTCATGACCTAACCATTGGATCATCCACCACAACCTGCCTGCGACCATCCCCCCCGCATCATCATAGACGATTACTTGACTTTCCTTATCAATCCCCCAATTAGATAATTTCTCGACGAAGTCTTCAATTGGCGGTAATGGATGACGACTTGTTTTTCCTGCAATGATCGGCCCAGATAAGTCTTCACCTAGGTGAGCATAAAATGCCCCAGGGATATGTCTTTCTAAATAATTCTTTCTTCCCAATTCTGGTTTTGCCAGGCTAAAACTGCAATCTATAATGACCCAATTTGAGTCATTCAATTTTTGTAATAGTTCATCTGCCTGGATTATTGAGTTATAGCCCATTAATTTTTTCTCCCATCAACTTTATCTAATTTAATATTCAGAATATCTTTTTACCAGAGAATAATAAAATATTAAGTAAAAGATTCAGCAAATTAGTTTAGCATAATTTAGATTAAAACCTACAGAATGAGCGCAAAATCACTAAAAAAAGGGGTGTCCCTTTACTTATTGGGTAAAATAGGTATAGGTCAATTTTTACAAATCAATTTGGAAAATATTTTTTATGGGAAGAAACAACTATTACGAATACTCAAAGGAACCCAAGCCTGGAAAATTTGAGTTTCATATTTCAAGAAGATCAAGGAATAAATATCAATTTGATCACTCTATATTCTCGATTAATGGAAACTTATTAATTAAAGATATTTTTTCTGCTAAGGAATTGGCTTATAAAATAAATTTGCAAAAGGATCTAAAAAAATTCCCGGGGCAATCGGCCAAAGCTGGAGAAATTTACGCAATTAGTCTTATCGATGAAATGATGCATTTATTGATCGGGCAATATAGAAATGATATTGATCAAGAAATTATTGAAAAAGCATACCAGTTTTTAGTTGAAGAGGTCGGCAAAACTAGTGTTGATGAGGCGATAAAATATTTTGCAACAGAATTCCCCCCTCTTGAAATATTTTTGGGCAATACCCATTGGGAAGAGTACATATCAGGAAGTAGCAATGGCATAGAAAATAAATTTATTCTTCTTGAAGAGATGTTACTTTTGTGGATTGAAAATAATAACCCCGCCTTTATTTTATACAAAGAATTTTATGATGATAGCCAACTCAATGAAGAAACAAGCTACCTTCAAATAATTGAAAAACTCAAATTTTTCTTTTCATTACAGCCTAAATTTTCCAATTCAAAACTAAATCTTTTTCAATTATTAGAAAGCCCTGCAAAAAACTCACCCAATTCAATCGAAGGTCAACTTAGCTATATTTTGGATCATTGGAAACCATATTTAGGGGAGAGGGTCACCCAGCTGATCAATAGCCTAGACCTATTGAAGGAAGAAAGTAAACCTAGATTTGGCGGCAAACCTGGAACATCTGAAATACATGAGTACAGCCATTTTTCCAGTACGGAAGATAGTGAAGGATTTAGCGAGGATCGAGATTGGATGTCGAAATTGGTTCTTATCGCAAAAAACACATACGTATGGATGGATCAACTTTCAAAGAAATATGCCGTTGAAATAAAAACCCTGAATCAGATCCCAGATGCGGAACTTGATATTCTTGCGGAACGTGGAATAAATGGCTTATGGCTAATTGGTTTATGGGAAAGAAGCCGTGCATCAAAAAGAATAAAGCAGATCATGGGCAATCATGATGCCGTTGCATCTGCCTACTCCCTGTTTGATTATCAGATAGCAGATGATCTTGGGGGGGAGGATGCCATGGCGAATTTGCGCAACAGGGCGATTCAGCGTGGCATTAAATTAGCAAGTGATATGGTGCCCAACCATATGGGGATTGATTCCCTTTGGATAGCAGAACATCCGGATTGGTTTATTAGTTTGGATGAAAGCCCATTTCCAGTCTATAGTTTTAATGGAGAAGACCTGTCCTTTTCCACCGACCACAGTATCTTCTTAGAAGACCATTATTATGAGAAAACTGATGCGGCGGTGGTTTTTAAACATGTCGATTATGTCCGGGGCGAGACAAAATACATTTATCACGGCAATGATGGCACAAATATGCCCTGGAATGATACCGCTCAGATAAATTTTCTAAACCGAGAAGCGCGTGAGGCCGTAATCCAAATTATTATCAATGTGGCAAAACAGTTTCCGATTATTCGGTTTGATGCCGCAATGACCCTGGCGAAGAAACATATTCAAAGATTATGGTATCCCATACCAGGTTCGGCTGGGGACATTCCCTCACGGGCTGGAAAAGGGTTAAATGAAAAAGAGTTCAATGAACGAATTCCCAAAGAATTCTGGCGCGAGGTAGTGGATCGGATTTCAGTTGAAGCCCCCGACACCTTATTACTCGCAGAGGCCTTTTGGACAATGGAAGGATATTTTGTGCGAAATCTGGGGATGCATCGGGTCTATAACAGTGCTTTTATGCATATGTTGCGAGATGAGGATAACGAAAAATTTCAACAATCGATAAAAAATACATTAAAATTTGATCCTCAAATCCTGAAACGATTTGTAAATTTCATGAATAATCCAGATGAAGAAACCGCCATTGAACAATTTGGCAGGGATGATAAATATTTTGGGGTATGTACCTTACTGGCAACTCTGCCAGGGCTTCCTATGATCGGCCACGGTCAAATCGAAGGGTATACGGAAAAATATGGCATGGAATATTACAAAGCCAAATTATCCGAATATGAAGACCAAGAATTGATTAATAGGCATCAACAACAAATTTTCCCTCTATTTCATAAGCGCAATTTATTTGCGGAAGTGGATAATTTTCTTCTGTATGATTTTGTGACCAATGAGGGCAATGAAGATCCCAATGTATTTGCATTCTCTAATCAACTAGAAGATCAACAAGCACTTGTCATTTATCATAATAGATACACCGAAATGAGTGGGTGGATCAAAAATTCAGCAGAATTTAAGCAAAAATCAGATGAAGAACAGACAAGTTTAATAAGAAAGATGATTGGGGAAGGATTGAATCTACCCAAAGACCCAAACGCTTATTTAATTTTCCAAGATTTCATATCAAAGAAAGAATTTATTCGGAATTGTCTTGAAGTACATAAACATGGCCTATATTTTGATTTGAAGGCGTATCAAACGAATGTTTATGTGAATTTCCAAATAGTCTTTGATAATCAATCGCAGGATTACTCAAGGTTAACCGATAGGTTGGCGGGCAGAGGAGTAGAGTCCATACAAAAATCTAGGATGCCCATGATTTTGGAGGACTCCCAGAACCCCATAAATGATACTATTTTTCCTGAAAAATTAATACCAGATCGAGGGAATAAATCTTTGAAAGTGCTCTTTATGGCTTCTGAAGCTATGCCCTATATTAAGGTGGGAGGGCTGGGTGACGTTGCGGGTTCCTTACCAAATGCTATCTACTCGCTTGATGCAAAACCAGATATTCGCCTCATCATTCCAATGCACGGAAATATTGATCGGTCTAAATTTAATCTGGAAATGATTGCAACATTTTCAGTAGCATACGAGGAAAAATATTTAACTGCGGAGGTTTTTCAATTGAAAACGAAAGCAGCCCCTGTTTATTTTGTGGGGGGAGAGTTGTTTGATGAAGCTTCATCCGTGTATTTAGAGGACGGCAATCTGGATGCATTAAGATACATATTTTTTTCAATGGCCTCCCTAAAATTTTTTGAACTATTAAATTGGAAACCCGATCTAATTCATGCCAATGATTGGCATACCTCTCCCGCGATTTATGCAATTAAAGCAAAATCAAATGAATTATTTTTTTATAAAGATGTGAAAACCTTGGTCACCGTTCACAATTTGCCCTACCTCGGAAATCAGGTAGCCGATGTATTTGAAGGATTTGGGTTGAGTGTGCCAGACACAAGCGATCTCCCCGATTGGGCAAATTCAATGGCCTTGCCTCTTGGCATGGATGCTTCGGATAAAATTAACACTGTGTCTCAGGGCTATGCCCAAGAAATTCAAACTACAGAATTCGGTTCTGGACTCGATCGTTATTTAAGAGAAAATAAAAATAAGGTCTCCGGAATTATCAATGGTTTAGATTTAAAGGCATGGAACCCCAATAAGGATAAATTTATCAAACAAACCTTTGACCGAAAATCCTTGACTGAAAGAAAAATTAACAAACTTCAGTTGCTATCTGATTTCAGCTTAGACCTAGACCCAAGAATTCCCTTATTTTCTATCATTAGTCGACTCGATAATCAAAAGGGAATTGATATTGCACTTGCAGCACTCAGGAATCTAACTGACCAATCTTGGCAGACAGTGATTTTGGGTAGTGGTGATCAAAAAATAGAACAGGCCGCCATTGCCTTAGCGGACGAATTTCCAAACCGAATTAGTACCATCATTAAATACGATGAAAAGCTTGCTCACAAAATTTATGCAGGTGCAGATGCGATCCTTATTCCCTCCCGATATGAGCCCTGTGGGCTCACCCAAATGATTGCCATGCGATATGGTTGTGTACCTATTGCTCGAGCGACGGGGGGGCTTAAGGATACGATCGAAGATTATTATTCAGAAGGGCGATCTACAGGATTTTTGTTTAATGAAGCTACCTCCAAAGCATGTGAAAAATCAATTTCGGATGCCATATCGATTTTTACAGACCAAAGGAAGTGGCGAGGACTACAATTGCGGGGGATGCAGCAAGATTTTTCTTGGAAAAATTCCGCAAATAAATACTTGGACCTCTATCAGCAAATATTTAATTAGAATTTCAAGTATTGAGAATAAAAAAAAGACCTAATCGTTTGATTAGGTCTTTAAAGAACTTATTTTTTTGTCTTTTTAGGTGGTTCCCATTTTGGGGCCGACATCTTTAATTGTTTTTTAGATACTTTATTGGATTTTCCACATTTTGGGCAGTGGGCATTATAGTGTTTATGCCCTGCTTCAAAGAGGGAATTTAATGCAGCATCAATTTCCTCTTGCTTAATTGCATAGGGGGTGGAACAGTTGAAACAGCGTAAACGTAATTGCATTTGAATACTCCTAACAGGTTTGCTGATTAAGGTTCATCAGCCAATTTTTCCTTACTATTCTTTGAAGCTACAATTATACCGCCTAAAATTAAGATCGCCCCAAATAATTTTATTAGCCCGGGAGTCTCCCCAAGAAATAAAAACGCCATGATCACCGCTGCAATTGGGTCTCCCAGCAGGGCGATAGAAACAAATGCTGCAGAGAGGTATCCTAAGGACCAATTGAATATCGAATGACCGATTAGTTGAGGAATAATCGCCAACAAGAATAGCCATAAATATATTTCATTTGAAAAACCGAAAGCTTGCTGTTTTGAACCAAAAACGATAATTATCAAAAGAATTGCGGCGATGCTATATACTAAAAACACATAACTCACTACAGATAGTTTTTTTCGAAGTGTTCTGCCGATCAACACATAGCCTGCTGCCATCCAGGCACCAAATAAAGCCAAAAGATCGCCAATAACGGCTTGCCCTTGGAAAAATTCCTTTGCTCCTGGGCAGGAAATTCCAGAATTAAACTCACAAATATCGCTCATCCCAATAATGACTGTACCCAGAAGTGCAATCAGCAACCCAATTGCAATTATTTTGGTGATCGGTTCTTTGATTGTGACCGGGGAAAGGATTGCAACCCAAAGTGGGGTGGTGGAAACCAGAACGACAGAACTTGCTACGGTAGTGTATTCCAGCGAACTGATCCAAGTGGCAAAATGTAAAGCTAAAAATATCCCCGAAAGGATGCCTAATCGTATTTCTTTCTTATTTAAAAGGGAGAATTCCTTCCGATATTTCAATAAAGCCACAGGAAAAAGGATTATGGAAGCAAGTGCCAATCGGTAAGCGGAAATAACTAAAGAGTTGACTTCAGTTTGTGCAAATCGAATGAATAAAGAAGAGCTAGAAACCGCCAAAATTCCGAAAAAGATTGCTAAGTTAGGAGAGAATGGGGGGGAGGTTGGGGATTTATGCATCGGAAAATAATTTTCTTGACAAACCTTGATGGGAAGGCTACAATCCTTTAGATTATAACGTAGGAACAGTTATTGGAGCGATAACTACCTCAAATGTTCATAGGAGATACAAATGGTTTTCAAATTACCAGAATTACCTTATGCATATGATGCTTTAGAGCCTCATATTGATGCGCGTACGATGGAAATTCACCATAGCAAACATCATAATGGATACACAAACAATCTGAATGCAGCGTTAGAAGGGACCCCTGAAAATGCTGATAAATCTGTTGAAGAATTACTATCCAATCTAAATGATTTGCCAGAATCGATCCGCACCGCCGTTAGAAATAATGGTGGTGGATTTGCCAATCACAAACTATTTTGGGAAGTAATGTCCCCAGATGGTGGTGGCGAACCCACAGGTGCTTTAGCCGATGCAATTAACGCCGCCTTTGGTGACTTTGAATCCTTCAAAGCCGCTTTCGCTAAAGCTGCAGGCACTCGTTTTGGAAGTGGCTGGGCATGGTTATCAAAGAAATCTGATGGAAGCTTAGAAGTTTCCTCTACCCTTAACCAAGATAACCCAGTTTCCACCGGTTCAACCCCAATTTTAGGATTGGATGTTTGGGAACATGCTTATTATCTAAATTATCAAAATCGCCGTCCTGATTATGTTTCAGCATGGTGGAATATTGTAAACTGGGATGAAGTATCTCGGCGGTTTGAAAAATAAAATTTTGTAGAGGAAATACTACGGAGGATTAAAAGAATGACCCATATTATTACAAGTTTGTGTTTACGAGATGGCGGTTGTATTGAGGTTTGCCCAGTCGAATGTATCGTTCCAGGGATGCCCCAAGAAAAATGGCCACTTTATTATATCGACCCAGATACTTGCATCGATTGTGGCGCATGTATTCCTGAGTGCCCCTACGAAGCAATTTTCACCGAGGACGAAGTGCCAGATGCCTATGATGCAACTGGTGGCGAATTTATCGCAAAACCCTCTGGAACAGAAGGCTTTGACACCGCATACACCGGAACAAATCACCATGGTGTAGAAGTAAAACTGGATGCAACGAAGGCATTAGAAGCTGGCGAAACTGTCGACCTCACTGAAGAAACCCAAGCTAACTATGATTTCTTTGAAGAAGGACCTGGTTATTGGGAAGGTTGGGAAGACCACGGTAAGTAAAGATAAAGAGTATTAAATAAAAAGAGGTAGCCTAGGCTACCTCTTTTTTTGTTTAATACTAATTTATTCTGGGAGTACGATCTGTGCGGGAACTGCAGGCTCATTTGGAATTCGACTTAACCAGTAATCTTCTACGACGACATCAGAATCTTCAACTTTTTGAGAAAGCCATTTAGAAAATTCAGTAGCTTGAAGCTGAGTATATTCGGATGGAGTCAAAGGGCGTTCTTCATGCCCAACCACTTGGATCAGGTGAAAACCAAAACTAGTTTCCACTGGCTTACTGATCTCACCGATCGGCGTAACAAAAGCTGCTAAAGCAAATTCAGACACCATCGTTTCCATCGCAAACCATCCCAGATCTCCACCCCTGGATGCGTTCGAGGAATCAATAGAGAATTCTGCTGCCAATTCTGCAAAATCTTCCCCATCCATGATTTGGTCGTATAGATCATTTGCAATATCTACCGTTTCCACCAAGATATGGCGAGCCCATACTTGTTCTTGTGTTCTTGGAATATCTTTGGTTAATTCTTCCTGCAACTTTTCTTGGTAGATGATTCCAGAAACATATCTCGAAAAATCTTCCATAGTGAAGTTAATTTCTGTCACAGAGTCAATAAAGGCCTCAATTGTTTCTTCGTAAGCCTCAAATGTGTATTCAGTTGCTTCCGGAGTTGGAAGAGGCACAACATCCTCAACCTCTTCAGTTGGGGTAGGCTCGACATCTTCAACCACCTCTGTCGCGGCAACCGTGGCTGTTGGGACCACAGTAGCGATCAGCAACTGTTGTGCTGTGAGCGTGGAGGTAGGGACAATCTCTGGTACTGTGGTGGGTACAGGAACGCCATTGGGGAAATAGGCAAATAAGGATTGAATCCTTTCTTCTATTTCTTCATCTGTAACTGTGATGCCCAAACTATTGGCTTCATGCTCAATAATCACATCTTCAATCATCAAATTGAGGAGTGACAAACCTAAGGTGTCCACATCTAACTGAGACTCGATCCGTTTCAAATTATCAAGGGCATAATTTAATGTAAATTCATCCCCACCAGATGTGCTTGATTCATAATAGAAGTTGTACCATTGCGAGAATGTAGATACCAACTGTCGGCGTTCAAATTTTACTCTCGCTTGGTAATCTTTTGTAAAAATTACTTCTCCATCAACAGTCGCTATTGCTTGGTTAGGATTAATAAAGAATTCGGTAATGAAGCCGAACAACAAGATTCCCACAATAATAACCAAAACTGTTGCGGTTGCAATCCGCACACCCCGTTTCAACCGTTCTTCGCGTTCAACTCGCCCAATTCTACCAATCGCATTATTCTTTTCTTTTTTATTTGCCATTTCGGGTTCCTTCAAAAAGATAGGGCATAGGAAGTAAAGCCTATGCCCTTAAATTTTTTCCATTTTTGAGTTGTATTATCTCAGGGATTCACCCGCGAAGGGTAAAAGGGCAATATGACGTGCACGTTTTACTGCAGATGCGACAATGCGTTGATGCTTTGCACAAGTGCCAGTTTGACGGCGGGGTCTAATTTTTCCCTCTTTAGTCACGAACTTTGAAAGTACCTCAACCTTTTTATGGTCAAGGACTTTGGCATTTACAGGACAAAATTGGCAATTACGAGGTCGGGAATAAAAGCGTCTTCCGCCGCCCCTGTTTCCACCTCGATTATTTTGAGGTCTTTCACTCATTGGTTGTTCTCCTTACGTGATATTTTTCCACGTATTCCATTTTTCAAGAAATTATTTCTACTAGAAAGGAAATTCGTCCTCGTCCTCATCGAAACCACCAGTTTGATCATTATCTTGATCGGATTTAGGTTTTGCTTCACCTTTTTTCGACCCGCTGTCTTTGTAAGCCTCGGAATACTTTTTCTTCCGTTCTCCTAAGATAACCATTTCTTTGGCAACGACTTCAACAGTGGTGCGACGATTTCCATCATCATCTTCCCATTTGCGGGATTGTAAACGGCCCTCAATGTATACTTGTTGGCCTTTAGCGAGATATTGATTACAGATCTCAGCTAAACTGCCCCAGGACACAATATTGAACCATTCCGTTTCTGAGCGTTTTTCACCGCTTGAAGTATTCCAATTACGGGTAGTAGCAACACTAAAGGAGGTAACCGGCCGACCAGACGGGGTGAACCTCATTTCGGGGTCCCGACCTAAATGACCGATGATCATTACTTTATTGAGGCCTCTGCTCATAATTTCCTCTCCAGAAAAATTCCGACAAAAAACAATTAATTTCTCAAAGAAAGCCTTAGGATAAATCCTAAGGGAGGATGGAAAATATCTCTTTCTTTATTCTTCTTCTTTTTCTTCTACTACTTCTACAGCTTCAGTTTCTAATGCTTCGGTTTCTACTGTTTCAGTTTCTACAGTTTCAGTTTCTACTGTTTCGGTTTCAACAGTTTCAGTTTCTACTGCTTCTACTTCTACAGCTTCAGTTTCAATTACTTCTGGTTCATCTTCAACTTCGATCGCAATAGTTACCATAAACCGCATGATTGATTCATTCAATTGCAAATTTCTTTCAAGTTCTGAGCAAAATGTTGGGTTCATATCCGCATAAATAATTACATATTGACCTTCGGTCTGTTTGCGGATTTCGTAGGCCAGTTTCTTTTTACCCCACAGGTCTACTTTGGTTACTTTGCCATCAGCTTCTGTTATCCAACCTTGTACACGATCAAGAACTTCTGTAAATGCTTTTTCGTCTAGATCAGGGTGAACGATAACAACAACTTCATAACTTCGCATGTGTATGCCTCCTTTCCTCGGGATTGCCTTTGAAAAAATCAAAAGCGGAAAGTGAGCCATTTTACTGGCGTCACAATGGACAAGTTTAACATAAAGCCTATTATTTGTGTAGGTTTATATTACCCCTTTTAACACTGTTAAATCATATCGATTATCAAGTATGATCAATAAACTATTTCAAAGTGAGTAAAAATTCAATAAGAGAGTCAATCTCTTCCTGCGCCAAAATATCATTGAAGGTTTTAGGCATCAGGTCATCGAAACCGTCTACAAAAAATGCATCAGGTTCTAAGAGAGATTGTCGGATATAAGTCTCTGCATTAATCCCGGCAACTCGGTCGCCCCCCGAGGTGGCGATATGGCTAAGAGGGGGTCCTACGATTATTATATCCCCTTGGTTATCATGGCAGGCAGCACAATATTGATTAAAAATAGTTTTGCCCCGTGTCTGAATTGGATTTAGCCCCTCGGTGGGCCCATTTAATCCACAACTTGTAAGGACAATTAATAAACTAAAACAAAAAAGTAGCAACTTATACTTTGACATTTACAGAATCTCCAAAGAGTTGAAATATTTATTTTACAATTTCAACATATATTCTTTTATTTATTTTTCCCTTGCTTTTATAATCGGTTACTTTAATTCTTCCCACTTCAGAGGTATTCTTCACATGGGTTCCGCCATCTGCCTGAACATCCAAACCTTCTATTTCGACCACTCGTACTTCCTGGATATTCTCCGGAAGCAAATTGATCTTGGTACGGATGAGATCAGGAATTTCAAATGCCTCTTTCCTTGGCAATATTTTGACATTTAGATCACGTGCATTATCAATTTCTTTGTTGATCGCGATTTCAATATCATGCACCAATTCTTGCTTCATCGTTTCAAACTCAAAATCCATCCGACCTTTGAGTGGATCCATATTCCCCCCGGTGACTGATGCACCGTAATCTCTAAACACAACCCCACACAAAATATGCATGGCAGTGTGCGTCCGCATTAACTCATATCGATGATCCCAATTAATGATTCCTTTTATAGCGGTTCCAATGGAGGGCAACGCTGCCTCCCCTTCAATCAAATGTACATATTTCCCCTCAATTCTTTTTACGCGCTTCATTGCAAATTCAGTATCTCTATCCAAAATAAATCCAGAATCTGCTGGTTGTCCGCCACCCCCGGGGTAAAAAGCTGTTTTATCTAAGATCAGTCCATGATTTTCTAGATCATGCCCAGTTACTTTTGCCTCAAATTCCTTTACATAACTATCCATTTGATAAAGCATTTCAGTCATTGGTTACTCTCCTAAACAATAGCTCTATTGTAATTTAAGCCTAGGATGGGGGCAAGCAAATAGAGAAGATTTGCACAAATCATCTTTATAATTTAAACATAAAGGGTTAATAGAATTTAATTTCTCACGCCGGAGTTATGCAATCAATCACGTCGTTATAAGGACTGTTGACCAAGGTTGAAACGGGGTAATACGCCATCTCGTTTTCAGGGTAAGCGGTGAGTAAATGCTGCAGATCAACCGGTTTCTTCTCTTCTTGTGAAAGCCATAACTCATGATCCTCTTTTTTTAAGATCACGGGCATTCGATTATGTAATTTAGAAATTAACGGATTGGGTTCCGTTGTGATTATTGTAGCGGTTTTTAGTTCTGAGCCATCTGGTGCCCACCAAGTTTCCCATAATCCGGCAAATGCAAAGGCTTCCTTGGTTTTGAGATGAATAAAATGGGGTGTTTTTGTTTTTTCCCCAGGCATTTTTATCCACTCATAAAATCCGTCCGCCAAGATGAGACACCGTCGTCGCTTATATGCAGCTCGAAAGGAAGGTTTTTCGCCGAGAGTTTCCCCTCTGGCATTGATCATTTTGTAGCCGATTTTTGGGTCTTTTGCCCAAGAGGGGATAAGTCCCCAGATAAAAAAGTCCAATTTGTTTCTCCCATCATTTGGAATAACCGCGATTGGCTGTGAGGGTGCAATATTATAGCGGGGAGAAAAAGCTTCAACGGGGAGTTCGACCCGTGGAAAAGTTTGTTGTATAGATACTGCATCACCTATGATTGAGAATCGTGCACACATAATTAATATCCTTTTTGAGCCTAATCACCCTATCATACTAGATGTTTAAAGAAAGCTTGTTTGGCGGGCGGGTCGTTTTCCATCCAGCAAAATGAAATCTCTGGCGTTTTTTGTACCAATACCCATCCTTTTTAACTGCTGGATGGATTTTACTTTATGATGTTTTCTGTTTTGTAGAATGCTTTGAACACCCTTATGCCCGATCCCAGGAATGCGAATAAGCTCTTCTTTTTCAGCTTTGTTTATTTCTATCGGGTCCTCAGTTAGATTACCCTTAGCCCAAGCTATTTTTGGATCTGTTTCCAATGGCAAATTCCCCTCAGGATCAAAGGGCATTTCTTCCAAGGAAAAACCATAATCCCTCAATAAATATGAAGATTGATATAAACGATGTTGACGCCAAGGGTTTTCGGCGGGATGATTCTCCAGTGGCGTGTCTTCTATCGGGTTGAATTTTGAATAATAAACCCTTTTTAGATTTAATTGGGAAAAGAGTTTCTCACTCGTTGAGATGATTTCCATATCGGTTTCTCCAACTGCGCCCACCACAAATTGAGTGGTACTCGATGGCCACAAGCCATTCCAGTTTTTATGAGGGGATTTATTTCTCCTAATTTGTTCTGCCCATTTCAGAGGTTGAATAAGCTCTTCAGAAAAATTCTTTTTTGGGGCGAGAAGCTTTAAACGACATTCGTTCGGAGCTTCTAAATTTATCGAGATTCTGCTTGCTAACATCATTGCCCGTTCTACTTGATCCTTTTCGACACCTGGCATTAGCTTTAAATGTAAATAGCCGCGATATTCATATTTTGATCGAAGAATTTCCGCGGTATCAATCAACTTGTCTTGAGAGCTGACTCCTCCATTCAGTACCCCAGAACTAAGAAACACGCCTTCAACAGCCTTGGCATAGTAAATCCGCATAAAGGTATGTGCTAATTTATCTGGGGTAAACGTTGCCCGCCGAAAATCCCTCCCGGCACGGAAAGGGCAATAATAGCAATTCTTCTCGCATGCCGACGTAATCATGGTTTTGAGTAAGCTAATACTTTTTCCATTTGGCATCACAGCCTTGCTGATAGGAATTCCATCAGCAAAATGTCCATTACTCGTCACCTGACAATCAATTTCACTATCGGTTTCCAGATTCATATTTTGGGTCAAATCAGCTAGGATGGGCTGGGAATTCATAACTATATTATAGAACACAAGAGCTAATTAAGCAATTTATTCGAGCAGTTTCCTTGCGAAAAAACATCCTACCAACCATATTTTGTTATAATTACTCTCTGCGAGGAAGGAATATGGAAGATAATAAATTAATTGAAAAGATCAAAAAAGAACTCATTCATGCAAATTCAGCTCAAACAGCTAATAATCCTGGAATGGCAAGGGTTTGTGCACGCAGAGCAGCAGGTTGGGCGATTCAATTGAAGTTAAAACGAGATGGGGTGGAACTCAATACACCGAGTGCATTTGATTTTATAAAGTATTATGCCGAACAGAATAATCTAGATGAAAAAGTCGAATCTATCCTGGAACATCTGCAATTGAAGGTGAAAAAAGATAATGTGGATGAAGATTCCTATTGGCCATTACCCGAGGTCGATCTAGTTTCTGAAGCCATTTGGTTGGTTGAAGAATTATTGGGTAGAAAAATAGAATGACCTTGAACAGTTACTAGCAAAAAAGGCGACCATCTGGTCGCCTTTTTGTTTAATATATATTGAATTGCATGAATTAAACCATTACCTGCTGGTTGTTCGAGGTTTCTTCGATCTTTTTATTAATTTGGATTAAGCCGATTGCACCTAGTAAAGCGATCACCGCACGAATACCTGAGAAGATGATCATCACGCTGCTAAGCACACCACCAAAGATCAACCAACTTGTTTTAGGGTCAACGTTTTTGATTGAAAATTTCTGTTTCTTGGTTTTACCCATCAAAGTTTGCCGAAGCTCTGAAATGAACTCCTGGCGCATTTTTACAGGTTGTAAAACCGCGTCCAACTTTGCTTCCAGTTCAGTCAAATTGACGAACTTATTCTTTTTTTGCCACGGAAAATAAAATTTCATCATACACCTACTTTCTAAATAAACTACTTTCAGACCTCAATTATTCAGTAGATCCATTCACCTGATCTTGGTCTGTTGAATTGATATTTTTTTCTTCTCTAAGGGCCAATAAAGTCCGATGATACAAACTTTTTATAGCTCCTTCGGTCCGATCCATGATCTTGCCGATTTCCGCATTTGATAGGTGATCTACGAATTTCAGCACCAAGAGCAATTGTCGGTCATCTGGCAAGGTTTTGATGATCTTCAGCAGATCATCTCTTTCTTGCGATCGCACTAAAATGTTTTCTGGCATTTCGATGTCGGAACTGATCCAAAAGGAATCATCCAATCCAACTTCTTGCTTCCGACTATTATCTCGATGCCAATTCGCAACCAGGTTATGTGCAATCCGGTATAACCAGGCCGAAAAGGGAACACCACGGTTTTGATAATTTGTGATGTGTTTCATTGCTCTTGAAAATACTTTTGATGTTAGATCTTCCGCATCATGTTGATTACCGGTTCGATAATATATATAGTTATAAATTCGACCGATATAACGATCATAAAGTATGCCAAAAGCTTCCCGATCTCCTTGCGATGCTTGGGTTAATGCCTCTTCATCGTTAATCTCTGAAACCATAAAATCCTTTGCAGGCAAGGTTAAAATAGATAACCCTGCAATGAAATATTAGTTACTATTAAACTAATTTATTTTAAATCAGTTTTTTCATCTCTTCTTTATTCGAGTATATCACGAAGATAGACGCCATGGAATTGTCCATATCGATAAAAAAAAGCCCCATTTAAGGGGCTTTTTCTAGATATTATTATTCTTTTTTGGGTGGAGCCTTTTTCTTCGGCTTAGGCTTTGTCTTCGGTTTTGCTTTTGGTTTTGCTTTAGGTTTTGCCTTTGGTTTTTCTTCCTCCACAACCCCTGGTTCAGTTGGTGCTATCTCAATTGCGGGTTCTTTGCTTCCAGAAACCGGGGGGGGAGGGTAATCTCGAGTGCCGAAAACTGTGAAGATTACCGCACCTAATCCTACTGCTGCAACGATCACACTCACACCCCAGCCAATAATATCCCAGAAAATAAAGTTCAAACTACTCACGAGGAACATCAATGCAAATGTGCCAACCCCAGCTTGAACCGCATCTGTCCAGGTTTGGCCTAAAGCACTGTTCAATCTCCGACCAAGTTCTTGTCCCATTGCAATCCATCCAAAGAATAACCCGACGAATAGCAATATGAGGAGTACTAGACTAACCGGAGAAAGGATGATCGTGATAGCTAAGATCACCATCATAGGGAATATTACGATCAAAGTTAGAATGCCTAATCCACCTGACACCATGGGTTGAGTGGAGATCACATTTGAAACCCTATTTGCATGTTTGGGAACAAAGAGAACCAAGAGGATCGCCACCGCTGATACTGCGAATGTCCTAAACATGTACCACATGAATTGCGTGATTGGATAGAGGGCATTGGATACCGAGTCGAAAAATCTTTCCACTGGGTTTGAAGGTAGATCGGGGATTGTGGGAATATAGGGTAAGTCCGGTAGTTCTGGAAGTTCAGGCAATTCTGGCAGCTCGATATCAGGAATTTGAGTGATCTGTCCGTTATTGATCCGGAACGCTGTCGATTCGGAAATGATCTGTCCTAAAATTACTGCACCACTGCTTTTCTTGAGCAGGGTTCCTGGAGCAATCAGATCGCCTTTTATTATGGAGGTCTCATATAAATTCATGATTCCACCTATGGCGATTACGTCACCAGCGATTTCACCCGCTGAAGAAATATTTCCTCCAAAGGATACAATATCGCCACTAATAAAGGAGCCTTCCTCTAAGGTAATCACCCCACCGAAAATGATGAGACTTCCGTTTAATATTTCCCCTTCGTCGAGGCTATATGTGCCGCCAAAAACAACTTGATCATCAAATAATGGGGAATATTCATCCTTTGCACTTGCTGCCCCTGGAAGAACCAGGGATAGGATCAGTATTAATAAGACTACGATCTTTTTTGATTTTTTCATTGTGAAACTCCTTGCTGAACAATAACTTTTCTAATGGTAGAGGTCCAAAAACCGAACAAAAGTACAAAACCGGCGATAATATTCATCCACCATGAGGAGGGTAATAACCCCGGGATAGTTTTAATAATCGAACCAATCACGCCACCTAACATTTTTAGGTAAATAATTAATTTTGAGAAAATAGCGACCACACCCACAAATGCTTCACTAGTGCTTGAACTTTCCGGGAAATTAAGAACGCCGATGATACCCAAGATGATTAATGCGGTGATCGCGTTAATACCTACGAATATCCAAGCTTGACGCCGCTGTTCGATCTTGCGTTGGTCTTCTAATCGCATTTTCCAACGATTAGTGAAACCGGGCTTTGGCCCGATCTCCTTAGAATTTTTTATTGTGAATTCAATTTCTTGCCAAGTTGATTCTAGTAGGCGTTCATTAAATTGTTTGTTCATTTTGGGTCCTCTCAAAGGTTGTACTTTCTTCTTGCATTTCTAGCCATTCTGATGCTAATTCTTTTCTTGCCCTGTGCAGCCTACTCTTCACTGCACTATTGGATAAGGAAAGACTATTGGCGATTTCATCATAAGAGTAGTCATACCAATATCGTAAAATTACTGCCGATCTATCTTTCGGATTTAAAATGTCTAATAATTCCATCACTTTTTCTTTGTTTTCGCCCAACACCATTAGTCTGTCAATGCCCGGGTTATTATCCGAAATATCGGGTACCGGCATACTGTCATAAGAAAAAGTGGGCAATTTACGCCGACGGTGTTGGTCAATACAATAGTTAGAAGCGATTGTTAGCAGCCAAGTGGAGAATTTTCTCGATGGGTCATAACGTTTAATCGCCTTATAAGCTCTGATAAAGGTTTCTTGAGCTGCATCTTCAGCATCGTTGGCATTACCTAGCATTCGATAACAAAGGTTATGTACTGGCCTTTGAAAAACCTCTACCAATCTGGAAAAGGCTTCATCGTCCCCTTTTTGTGCTTTGGCTATCCACTCTGCCTCAGGTTGCAGCAAGATTATTCTCCTCAATCTTTCTATCTAACCTACTATACGAGATAAGTCATGATAGGTTGCAGAATTTATAGACGAATATTTTACGGATTAATGAATTATTTTTTAATCGTAATTAATAAATAATAAAAATATCAATTGAACGAAAAAAAAGAATTTCCACTTGAATTATAACCAATGTTCAAATAGCGCTTGACAAATAAATTTTGACCGTATAAACTAGCCATCATGTATAAAGAAAGTTATTCAATTAATTTAACACCGGTACCTAGGCCGGCCTTTGGGCCGAAGTTTTTAAGTTCTAGGGCATGAATACGCGGATAGATGATAAATACTATCCACCTGTAAATTATCAAACCTGTGCCCTGATCAGATCAGGGCATTTACACTTAAAGGAAGATTTTAGGAGAAGAGAAATATGAGAATGAGCCAAATGTTCAGTCAAACACTGAGAGAAGCACCTGCAGATGCAGAAATTGAAAGCCATAAATTATTAGTACGTTCAGGGTTTATCCGTCAATTAGGTGCTGGGGTTTATTCCTTGATGCCCCTCGCCATGCGAACAACAGTAAAAATAGAGAACATCATCCGAGAGGAAATGAATGCCATCGGTGGACAGGAGATCTTGATGCCTGTAGTAAACCCCGCCGAGGTCTGGAAGGAAACCAATCGTTATTTTGAGGTCGGTGGCGAGATGAGCCGATTTAAGGATCGGAAGGGTGCCGACATGGTCTTGGCCATGACTCATGAAGAGGTTGTCACAGATCTGGTTCGCAAATTTGTGCAATCTTACAAACAAATGCCGATGCTGGTCTACCATATCCAAACCAAATGGCGAGACGATGCCCGTCCTCGTGCTGGTTTAATTCGTGTGCGTGAATTTACCATGAAAGATTCCTATAGTCTCGATGTGGATGATGAAGGATTAGATAAACAATATCGAGCTCATTATCAGGCCTATTTCAATATTTTCAATCGTTGTAATTTGCCCTCTGTTTCAGTTTTAGCAGATGTGGGCATGATGGGCGGCAGTATGTCCCATGAATATATGTATATTACGCCAATTGGTGAGGATACATTATTAAATTGCAGTGAATGCGGTTATCTAGCTAATCGGCAAATTGCATTATTCAGAAAACCTGAACCTGAGGATGAAGCTCAAAAAGAATTAGAGAAGATCGCAACCCCTGATTCTAAAACCATAGCAGATTTAGCAAAATTCTTGGACATCCCAGAAAGCAAGACCGCCAAAGCCATTTTCTTGGTTGCAACCATCACAGAGGGCACCGAGGATGTAGAAAAATTGGTATTTGCCATCACCCGCGGTGACATGGACCTGAATGAAACAAAACTGGCAAATGCGATCAAATCCAAAGAACTCCGACCCGCAGAAGAATCTGAGATCGAAGCTGTTGGGGCAGTGCCTGGCTACGCCTCCCCGATCGGCATAAAAGACATTATTTTGGTTGTCGATGATCTTGCAGCAAAGTCCCCCAACCTGGTTGCAGGAGCCAATGATGCTGGTTTCCATTATCTCAACACCAATTATGGCCGAGATTATGAGGACGCGATCATCACCGATATTGTGGCTGCTGACGATGGGTATTCTTGCCCTGATTGTGGAC
>JABJGH010000049.1 GCA_018662365.1 Chloroflexota bacterium
AATAAGAGGGGTTTGGGTAGCTTTCTATAATTCCTTTTAGCCCTGGAACATCAAAACCAATATCGCCTGTAAATCTTGTTAAGGCTACTAGCCCTCCACCTATAGATTCGATACTTCCAATCATATTTGCATTTTCTTCTTTTAACCCACCCCCATATACAATGATCGTTGAAAAATCAAAATTTTCTTCAATTACCTTTTGAATATAGCTTGAAACAAAACTAATGTAATCTTTTCCAGGGGGAGTTTTGCCCGGGCCAATTGCCCAGATGGGTTCATAACCGATCACTATTTTCTTATTGTTTTGAATTTGTCCAACGCCATTCAAATTTGAAATTATTTGAGTTTTAAGTACAGCTTCAATTCTAGGTTTTTGCTCAGCAAAATTCCCTTCCCCACGTTCTTCAGCAGATTCTCCTACACATAATAATACATTAAGACCTGCGTTCAAGGCACAATGGACTTCTGAATTAACCAAATTATTAATTGCCACTGATACTTTTTCCAAATTTTCCGAATCATAAGCCTTTATTATTTGCATTTTGGCTTTCCTTTCTTCGGAATGGCCGATTATTGACCAAGTGCTACCCAATGTTTTGGCTGCGCTTGCAGGTAGTGAAGTTGTGAAAGCACCAAAATTCCCCCCGGGCGAAACATCTTCCCAATGCACACCCTGCGAACCAATGTGAATACCAGTTGTTTTTTCTTTTGGTGAATCTGCCAACTTTCGTGATGCACTTGGGATCAGGCCCTCGGGGAGTAAATAAGTGAGGGTTAATCCTTCCATTTCGCCTAGACCTAGCTGAACGCTTTTATCTATAACATCTTCGATCCATTCGATCGGATTTTCGAATGAGCATAGCCCCCCAAGTTTTTTTGATATATCAAATCGTTTTAGGTTAACAAATATTTCCGGCATGGTATCTTCCTTATTGAATTAAATAAATTATTTTGAGATCTTCCGAATTACTTTTTGAGCAACCTGAACTATATTTTCGGAGGTGATATTGAATTTTTGGAAAAGATCTTGCCAAGGCGCACTTGCACCGAAACTGTCTATTCCGATTACTTCTCCATCGTCTCCAACCCATCGTTCCCAAGCCAAAGTTGAGCCGGCTTCAATGGATACGCGGGCTTTTATATTTGGTGGGAGCACTTTGTCTTGATATTCTTTGGTCTGATTTTCAAAAAGGTCCCAACTAGGCATCGCAATAACCCGCGCATGGATTTCTTGTTTCACAAGTTCTTCTTGAGCCTCAATAGCGATTGGAACCTCGGAGCCGGTTGCAATTAGCAGTACATCAGGAATGTTTTTTTCGCAATCAGAAAGTATATAAGCGCCATAGGCCAGATTTTTTGCAGATGTGAATTTAGATCGATCTAATACAGGAACATTTTGTCGCGTTACTAAAATACAAGTAGGCCCTGAATTATTGGAAATTGCCATTCGCCATGCTTCGATGACTTCGTTTGAATCACTTGGGCGAATTACTGAAAGATTAGGGACTGATCTTAATCCTAATATTTGTTCAATAGGTTGATGGGTGGGTCCATCTTCTCCTAACCCAACGCTGTCATGCGAGAACACAAAAATTTCTTTCAAACCCATCATTGCGGCCAAACGAATGCCTGGTCGCATATAATCTGAAAATACTAAGAAGGTAGCAGCATAAGGCAGTAGCCCACCATGCAAAGCGATTCCATTAGTGATGCTGGTCATCGCGTGTTCTCTAACACCATAGCGTAAATTTCTACCAGAATAATTAACAGCAGAGTAATCGCCACTTTCGTTAATTAAAGTCATTGTTGCCGGAGCAAGATCAGCTGAACCTCCAATCAGTTCAGGGAGGACATCTGCAATCCCATTAATGATTTCGCCTGTAGCCATCCGGGTTGGAGTACCTTCAGGATTGGGTTTAAAAGCCTCTGGGAGACATTCTTCCCAATTTGATGGGTAATCATTGTTCATGATCCGGTTGAATTCAGTAGCTTCTTGAGGGAATTTTTCTTTGTATTGATAAAAATTTTGCTCCCAGTTTTTTTCTAAATTTTTTCCAGTTAAAATCGCTTCTCGGAAAGAATTAAGAGCATTTTCTGGAATGTAAAATGATTCAGAATATGGCCACCCTAAAGTTTTTTTCGCAGATGAAATTTCATCAATACCCAAGGGGCCAGCATGTGCGATCGACTTTCCTTGTTTTGTAGGAGTACCATAACCAATGATCGTTTTTATAGCAATAATTGATGGTCGCTGGTCTTCATTTTTGGCAGATTGAATAGCCGAATTAATTGCCTCAACATTATTTCCATCTGATACTTTTTGGACATGCCAACCATAGGCTTCAAATCTTTTAGGCAAATCTTCAGAAAAAGCGAGATCTGTATTTCCTTCAATCGTTATATCGTTGTCATCGTAAAGGCAGATTAGTTTTCCAAGACCAAGATGTCCTGCTAATGATGCGGCTTCAGCTGAAACCCCCTCCATTAGATCCCCATCGGAAGTTACCACATAGGTGTAATGATCAACGATTTTAGGAGTATCAGGTTTATTAAAAACTGCTGACAAGTGGGCTTCAGCCATTGCCATCCCAACTGCATTAGAAAACCCTTGTCCTAAAGGGCCGGTAGTCGTTTCAACACCTGGCACATGTCCTGATTCAGGGTGTCCTGGCGTTTTGCTATCTAATTGTCGGAAATTTTTAATGTCCTCTAATGAAAGGTCATACCCTGTGAGGTGAAGTAAAGAATATAGCATTGCAGATGAATGGCCACTAGAAAGCACAAATCGGTCGCGGTCAACCCAATCAGGGTGTGTGGGACTGTGCTTTAAGAAGTTCTTCCATAATACATAAGTCATCGGAGCAATGCCAAAAGTAGTGCCCGGATGTCCAGAAGAAGCTTTCTGGACAGCATCAGCTGATAAAAATCTAATAGTATTTATTTGTTCTTTAGTTTCTTTCATCATAAAACTCCATAATTGTTTTAATTGCCATTTTCAATGGATTTGATTTTTTCAAGCCGATTTGAATGCACACCACCGCTAAAACGGCCGCCGAGCCAGCTTAATGAAATAATTTCAGCCCTTTCTTTCGTAATTAACCAGCCCCCCATACAAAGTACATTTGAATCATTATGGTCTCGGCTCATTATGGCTGGGAGAACATCAAAGCATAATGCAGCCCGAACACCCTTTACTTTATTAGCAGCAATATTCATTCCTTGGCCAGTACCGCAAATTAAAATTCCCCTTTCATATTCACCTTTTGCTACACCTTCCCCAACAATCTTTGCAAAATCAGGGTAATCAGCAGGTTCAGCCGAGTGACAACCTAAATCAACAACTTCAAAGCCTTTACTTTTAAGAGTATCAACTAAATGAAGTTTGTGTTCAAGTCCAGGGGGGTCATTCCCAATTGCTACTTTCATAATTGTAAATCCTCCATTAAATAAGTATTCAAAGAAACCTAGCTTCTCTGAATATTTATTGTTTTCTGTTTTTTAGTTAAAAAGTTCAATGCAAATTTAGCATCTTGGATTGGATTCTTTCCAGGAATTGCTTCGAAAGAGCAATAAGAGTTGTAACCAATATCTAATAGAGTTGTCATTATTGCATCCCAATCTAGATGACCTAATCCAGGAACACGACGGTTGCTGTCTGCAAAATGGACATGTCCAATTCGATTTCCCGCTAATATTAAGGAATCAAGGATGCTTTTATCTTCTATGTTCATGTGAAAAACATCAACAAGTAAATTGAATTTCGGAAGCTGATATTCTTCAATAAAAGTTAAGGCATCTGGCACAGAATTAATCAATTGAGTTTCATATCTGTTTACAGGTTCTAATAAGATTTTTACCCCTTGATTGCTCGCATGTTCATGTAAAATAATTAAACTTTCAGCAAGCCACTTTTCTCGGTCCTTTCCACCTTCACTGCCCCTTATCGTCCCGACAGGAACATTTGCTCCCACCTCGGATGCAAGACTGATTTGATCCTTCATCCGAGAGAGCAGTTCATTACGAACATCCCTGTCAGGAGAGGATAGGAACAGGCCGTCTTCTACAAAGGCCGAAACTGCGGCGATGATCCCAATAGATACCCCAGTTTGTTTTATGATAGCCAAAGTTTTTTGAAGTCCGGGTTCACCAGCAAATTTGATGAATAGATCAATTTCTTGGTAGCCTAAATCGGCAATGGTTTTAATATCTCTGTCTAAATTACCTGGAAACATTATTGGACCAAATTTAGTTGAAAATGTTGAGACAGAAACCCCGAATTTCATTTAGCTACCTCCGATATATTTGGCGGTCGATCCGCGGACAACAAGATTGGGTTCCAATATTTTCTTTCGTTTGGGAATTTCTAATTCACCAATTCGCTCGATTAGCATTTCTGCGGCACGATTTCCCATTTCAAACATCGGCTGAGAAATAGTAGTAAGTTGAGGGTTTGTATATTTTGTCATCTGAACATCATCGTATCCAATTATGGATAAGTCTTCTGGAATACGATACCCTAAGTCAATTGCTGCCCGCATGGCCCCAATTGCCATCAAGTCGTTGCAGGCAAAAATTGCAGTAGGACGGTTCTCTTGAGATAATAGTTGCTGTGCTGCTTTATACCCACCTTCAAACTGGAAATTAGACCTAATTATCAGATCTGGATTTGTAGGAATTCTTGCTTCACCCAAAGCTTTTTCATATCCTTGGACCCTTTCAGCGTTCGGCGTAAACTGAGGAGTGCCGGCAATACATGCAATTCTTTTATGCCCCAACCCATATAGATGAGAAGTGGCTAACCAG
>JABJGH010000030.1 GCA_018662365.1 Chloroflexota bacterium
CTAGACGAACACTCTTTGAATATATTGAAGTTTGGTACAATCGTAAGCGCTTGCATTCCTCGCTGGGCTACCTCAGTCCTGCACAGTTTGCTAAGCAAAATTCAGACATTTATGCTCTCCACTTAACTGGGTAAAGCCCACCAGGTATATATTAGTCTATTGCTATTTTAATATATACCAACATATGTTTGACTTTTATCGAAAAAATAATTCACGCATAAAATTATCCTCAGATGCTTATTCTTTTCCAAACGATAATTATTGCTATAATAAATATTCTGAATATGGAAAATGACATGAACGTTTTTACGATCATAAAATATTATGTGGGTTCAAATTAGGGAAAAAAGTGAAATTCAAAGATATTAAAAACGTATTTAAAAATTCAAATACTAAAATTATTTTATTGTTTTCCATTTTCTGGATGATAAATTTAATAATTAAAAATATTTTTCTGAATATTGACACCCCCCTTTACAGTTTTCCAATTTCTGAAGTTTCTGGTCCAAGGATTAATGAATCAGGGTTATGGTACTCAATATTATTTTTATTATTGTTGCTGTATTTTTTTTTCTCTAAAAAAATATCTGGGTTTATTACTTATTTATTTGCCGTTTCTTTCCTTTTATTAGGAAATTTAGCTCAGGGCGGAATACACTGGGGGTTTAAATATCCACTACTAAATGGGGGAGACCAACTGTTCAATCAGTCTATTAAGATTCAAAATTGGGTTAGTTGGCTTACAAATTACAACTCAATTCAATCTGGTTTAAACTCGCATGCAAGAACCCACCCTCCGTTTGCAACCCTTGTATACAAAATCCACAACCTAATACCTGAGAATTTTCTTTCTTTAGAATACTCCACTATTTTAATTATGACCTTATTAGGGTTATCCCTTATTCCTTTATTTAGTATACTGCTCAAAAATCTCGATGTTTCCGCCAACTTTAGTTATCTTGTAATCTTATTTTCTTTAATACCATCAATAAACATCTATTCACTAATTTCCATAGATTCTTTGATATTGCTTTTTTCCATGCTGTATTTTATAGGCATTGCAATTGTATTGAAGGAAAATAACAGGGTTATTGGATTTTTGCTAATCTTTTCAGGATTAGTTATTGCGAACTTACTTACTTTTGCGGGCACTTTCTTAATTTTATTTGGTTTTGTGTTTTCACTAATAAATTACATTTCAACAAAAAATTATAAGGTATTCAAGTTTCATTTAATAGCTGTCACATTGTTCGTTATTTTGCTATTTCTGTTTACGAACATAATTGGTTACAATCATGTTTCTTCATTTTTAACTGCAACCAAAATCGAAAACCCAAATGGCTTTTCCTTAATTTCTAATCCAATTGAATATTTCTTAACTAGAATTGAGGGGGGTCTTGAAATATTGCTGTTTTTATCAATTCCCCTGGCGACAAAATTATACGATACGGTCAAGAATAATAAGGGAAATATCATTTCAAATATAAAAATGCAACTGTTCTGGGCCGGATCCTTCTCATTTATTCTCATGTTATTAACTGGGGCATTTAGAACGGGAGAAACTGCAAGAATTGCCCTGTTCATATACCCCCTTTTACTAATGCCCCTTCTGGAAAAAGATTCGATAATCTCGAAAAAATTATTATTATTTGTAGGGATTCAAACCATTTTCATGCAAACCATAGCAAATTATTTTTGGTAATAAACAAAATTAGTTTCCAACAAAATTACAAGGGGGAAGAATTATTAGTTTAGGTTTCATTGAAAAATTATGAATATTTTTGCAACTTTCCCTCAAAATAAACGATATATAGTATGAAGATATAAGGAAGAATTAATCTTCCTATTTAAACGCAGGTTATAATACAACTATCATCAAAATAATTGAATTCTTTGGAGGATGTAGATGTCCAATGTTTGGAGCAACAGCTTACGATATAGAATAATGACTGCTTTGGTGATCTTATTTTTAGCTTTAGCTTATTATGCGCGGGAGGCTTTCGGTCCCCTGATATTTGCTGCTCTGATCGCCTACTTAATGAATCCAATTGTTGAATGGATTGCAAAAAGTCCTCGGCTTTCGAGGAAAGTTGGGGTTAATATCGTTTTCTTTTTGGTGATCGCTATCCTAATCGCAATCCCGTCTATATTTTTACCTTCTATCATTCGAGAACTTGAAACATTCAGTCAGGAATTAAGAAGTATTTACGCCATTCTTCTCGAGTTCTTATCTACACCCATTCAAATACTCGAATGGACCTTTGAACCCCAGGTGTTACTGCCCGCCATTGAAGATATCCCTCTCCTTGACGTCAGTTATTTAACCGGTGAAGCCTTCCATTTGGTGGAAGTAATCACAGTAAATATCCTTTGGCTATTAGTCATTTTAGTCGCTACCTACTTCTTGCTTCTTGATTGGACAAAGATTAAAAGATTTTTTACTAAATTGACCCCAGAAGAATATCAATCTGATGCTCAGAGATTATATCGAGAGGTGGTTACTATTTGGAATAGTTATCTTCGGGGCAACCTGATTTTGATGTTTTTCACGGCGATAATTTTTATGGTTGCCTGGTCGATCATAGGATTACCTGCCGGCATATTGCTGGGCTTAATGATGGGTTTATTGAAAATTATCCCTGATGTGGGGCCAATGTTTGCAGCGGGGGCTTCAGTCTTAGTTGCATTTATAGAAGGGTCAACAGTTTTAGATATTCCAAATATGTGGTTCGCTGTGCTAGTTTTTGTTGTATATTTTGTTTTGATTAATATTATTACGATTTGGTTGCGGTCGGTTCTCTTTGGAAGAAGTGTGCATATGCACTCGGGTTTAGTTTTTATATTGATCATGCTCGCCGTTATTATCCAAGGGATATTGGGAGCTGTGATCGTAATTCCGTTTGTTGCTTCTTCCTTTATTATTCTGCAATATGTTTTACGAAAGATTTACAAACAACCTGGTTTTCCTGAGGAAATGGATGTGGTTGAAGAACTATTGAGTGATTAGGAAATAAGAATTATTTGTCTGTAATTTTAGTCCCCTGATGAATCATTATCGGGGGATTTTTTTGTACTTATCGAGTAAATTTTATTTTAAACGAACCTAGGCACCAATTTAAACAAATTTAATAGTAAACTCTTTAATAATGTTCTATTTTATAAATCAAAACTCTTATATATTAATTGCTGCATTTCTTTGGGCGGGCGTATCAGCCATGGCTCTCAAAAAGATGCCATCCCCCGCAAATTATTTCCTTATTATTGGGCTGGCGATTCTTTTAATTATCTTATTCAATTTCGTGCGACCCAAGCAGGCAAATCTCTCTAACGAAATGCCAATTGAAAATCAGATCGGATTGGGTCAGGTAGTTTTACTCGAAATGCAATCCCCCTATTGACTTGGATGTATCGCAATAGAGCCTGTCGTGAACAGGTTAGAAACTGAACTAGGAAATGAGATGTTGATCTTACGGGTGGACATTCAAAGTGCCAATGGAAAAGAAATCTCCAAACTATATGCAAGCCGAATCACTCCTACTTTTATTTTGTTTGATCCCCAGGGAGAGGAAATTTGGCGAAGCATTGGCAACTTAGATCCCGAAAAGGTTCGGGACTCTCTGAAAGACTATAATTAATATTCTTTAATAGGTCATTATGAAAAAACAACTGAAGCAGATTTTCCTTTTTGTTTTTCTCCTGCTTGCTTTGATCATCACCATTTTAACAATCATCGCAAAACCAGCGGCGGATCATGTCTTCTTTTCCCAGTTTGACGATGATCAATATCCTTTGGTGATCGCACATGCGGGCTCTAAACTATACCCAACAGATACGCTATATGCACTAGAACAATATGCAAATATGGGCGTGGATATTTTGGAAATGGACATTCATCTCACCAAAGATGAGCATATCATTTTGATCCATGATGATACTGTAGATCGTACGACAAATGGCGAAGGTGATGTTCGGGAGATGACCCTTGCTGAGGTAAAAGAACTGGATGCTGGATATAAGTGGACAGATGATGAAGGGAGTACCTTTCCCTTCCGGGGTCAAGGGATCACGATACCCACATTAGAAGAGGTTTTCAACACTTTCCCGGGCTATCCAATGATTGTGGAGATCAAACAAGAAAGCCCCTCTATGGGAATTGTATTATGCGAGTTATTGCGCAAACATAATATGCAAGAAAAAGTGATGGTACCTTCATTTAGCGATGTTGCCATGACGGAGTTTCGGGAAGCGTGCCCGGAAACGTCGACTGCCGCGAGCACAAATGAAGTAAAAGATTTTGTTTATCGAAATTTTGCTTTTCTTGCAGGAACGATCAGTCCAAAATATCAGGCTTTACAGGTTCCCGAATCACGGGATGGCATCCCAATTGTTACAAAAATACTTTTATGGGCTGCCCGGTTACAAAATGTAGAAGTACATATTTGGACGATCAATGACCCCGAAGATATGCAAAGATTTATTGATATGGGCGTTGATGGAATAATGACAGATAGGACTGACTTATTATTAGAAGTGCTGGGAAGAAACTAGCATATTTTTACTCTGGTGATTTTAATAGGACTCCGTTTTGAGAAGGGTCCTTTATCAAATAACCATCATCTCTTTTCTTTGTAACGAGGTTCGCTTTCTCTGCACGACTTAATACTATTTCTAAATCAGAAAAATTTGGTAATTCAACAGTAAAATGATCCAAGCCAACTGAATTGAGAGGTGGGGGAGTTGCACCTACACCGTTCCAAGTATTGATACCCAAATGATGATGATAGCCCCCAGAAGACATAAATGCAGCAGTCCTTCCCCATTCCATCATTAGATCCAGGCCAATAATATCTTTATAAAAATTGATACCATTTGCTATTTGACTAATATGCAGATGCATATGCCCCAGAACGGTTCCCCCTGCCATTTTCTCCCAAGGGTCTCCCTTATCAAGTTCAGCCATGACACCATCCACATCTAGGGGAAGGTTAGCCATGCGGATATCTCCATTGGGTTCATACTGCCACTGCTCTTTGGGTTTATCGCGATAAACCTCGATGCCATTGCCATCGGGATCTGGTAAATAGATCGCTTCACTGACAATATGGTCTACCATTCCTTGAACCTGAGTTTGGGTATTGACCAGGTTTTGTAAAAATTGCCCCAGAGCCAAACGGGTGGGCACGAGCACTGCGAAATGATATAGACCCGAATTTCTATGGGGTAAGGTGGCATCTCGGATTTCAGTTAGAACCAGGAAATCTTTTTGGCCGGAGCCGAGATAGGCAGCTTTTCCCGCCTGCCGATGGACTTGTAAACCTAATGATCGTTGATAGAAGTTTAAGGAAGTTGATAGATTTGAAACTTTTAAATGGACTAAACCCAAACGTGTGTTTTGGGGCAGGGGGTTTGGGATGGGGCTCGCAGTTTTCATGCTATTTAGATGGAAATGAGAATTGTAATCTTACAAAAAAACGGCTCGCAAACACGCCAGGAGATTAATCGTATAAATTCTTTTGATCTGAATACAGCTGATATCCCAACTCGCGGCCTTATTTGAGAGGGATTTTTGATCAGAATATTTTCAAATGAGGCAAGGTTTATTGGATTTTAAGCTATAAATCGCGTTCCATAATGATTGTCACAGGGCCATCATTATGAATCTCGACCATCATATTTGCGCCAAATTTCCCGGTTTGGGTTTGGACACCTTGATATCTGAGCATTTCGGCGAACCTTTTTACTAAAGGTTCAGCAAGTTCTGGGGGGGCTGCATTAATAAAGGAAGGGCGACGGCCCTTGCGAGTATCGGCGTATAAGGTAAATTGAGATACCACGATTGCTTCCCCACCCACATCTAACAAAGAGAGATTTGTTTTGCCTTGATCATCGGCAAATATTCGGAGGTTAGCGATCTTCTCGGCCAAATATTTTGCTTGGGGTTCTCCATCTTCGGGGCCAATGCCCACTAGAATCACAACACCGTGCCTGATCTCGGCCACGGTGCTTTCTTCTACAATTACTTTTCCATGCTGCACACGTTGAACAACAACTCGCATTTAAGAATTCCCTTTTTCCATTTTCTTGTTGTATTTTTCAGCTTTGCGACGAATGCGGTTCATTACACCTGTCAGCCCCATTGCCTTTTTCATCGCAAACAATGTCTGTTTCGTTTCCTCTCGGGCTTTGAGCGTCCCTTGGACTAAAATATCCTCCACCCGCCCGGTAACATCATAAATCTCCCGACGTTCTCTCATTGGATCAAGCAAATTATTAATTGCGAGCGATAATTTATCTTTAACTTCCACATCCCCTACTTTTCCAGCACGATAACGAGTTTTCAGATCTTCGACTTCTTCTTTATTCGGATTGAAAGCATCATGGTAATCAAAAACCGGGTTGCCTTCCACAGTTCCGGGTACATCTGCACTCACTCGGTTAGGATCTGTATACATCCCCTTGACCTTCTTCACAACCTCATCATTTGTGTCACTAAGATAAATGGCATTATTAAGGCTTTTGCTCATCTTGGCATTGTTATCTGTACCAACAAGAGTGGGCACTTCACCAACCATGCCATCTGGCACTGGCAATGTTTCACCGTATAGGTGATTAAACCGGCGAGCGATTTCTCTAGTAACTTCAACGTGGGCAATATTATCTTTGCCGACAGGCACCAGATCTCCTCTCACACAGAGAATATCAGCGGCTTGAAGTACTGGATAGCCCAATAAGGCCAATGGCATTTCGATATTGGCATCTCTGGCCATATCTTTCAAACTTGGTACTCGCTCTAAACGGGCAACACTGACCAAACTTTGAAAGAGGGTGTACATTTCGTTGATCTCTGGGATACCCGATTGCAAATAAAAGGTGACGATCTCAGGGTCGATTCCCGCTGCCAATTGATCTAGGACCATATCATGGGCGTTCTTGTCTACGAGGGCGATATGTTCAGGCTGGTTCTTGGTGGTAAGCATATGCAAATCAGCCACCAACAAAAAGGTTTCATATTGATGCTGGAGCCGGACGCGATTGTTGAGAGAGCCAACTAAATGGCCAAGGTGCAATTTCCCCGTGGGTCGATCCCCTGTGAGCAATCTTTTCTTCTCTGTCATTTGACCTCTGAAATATATTTGCGTAGTGCTGCAGTCACTTCACCTTCTTCAGCATGGCGACTTAGTTGCTTCTTTGAAAAGATTAAGTCTCCGTTCACACTAAACTCAAATCTACCTCCATCTGAAGGAACTAAGTTAAAACTTTCGATTTTTATTTCTATGTCTTTATCAGCAAGAATCTCTTTCATCGTGCCAACGGCACGGTCGGTATAGTTTCAAGCTGCACAGTAAACTAGTTCGATGTTATATAGCATTTCTCCATCTCCGGTATGGATTTTGTGCGTATATTATAGAGGAGTTCTAGGGACAATGCTAGGGAAGAAACAAATTTTTCGATTTAATGCAAACGCAAACCTTAAAACATCGGATTATTTCATCAATGGTCCAACATAAAAACAAGGCCTGAGCCTACCTTTTCATCATTTCGCTTATAATCATGTTCATGCCAACCCCTTTTTATCATCTCAGTTTGGCGCAAGAAATTTTGGTCCACCCTGAACTGCCATCCAGTGTTCGCCAATGGTTATTAGATAATCGCTGTGATTTTTTCCTTGGAAAAACTGCTCCTGACGTACAAACCATCTCCGGGCAGGACAGAGCCAGTACGCACTTCTTTAAATTGCCTTTGGGAGATCAACCTCCTGCTTGGGAAACATTTTTAAGAAAACATCCGGATTTATCTAATCCAATACAACTCTCTCCAGGACATGCGGCCTTTATCGCTGGGTATCTTTGCCATTTGCAAGCTGACGTCTATTGGATAAAAAAAATCTTTTGGCCAAATATTGCCGAACCCAAACCAAAATGGGAAAACCTCAAAGAAAGACTTTATCTTCATAATGTATTAAGAGCATATTTGGATGAACAGATTCTGAAAAATCTACAAGAAGATATGGATAGTTGTCTGGATCAAGTCCAATTCATTAATTGGCTGCCATTCGTAGAGGATAAATACCTGATTGAATGGAGAAATTTATTATCCAAACAATTACAACCCAATGGAAAAAGTCAAACTGCGGAAGTGTTTGCAAAAAGAATGGGTGTAACAAAAGATGGTATTGAAAGGATTATTCAATCAGAAGATCAAATGGAAGATAATATTTTTCGACATATTAATCGACAAGAATTGGTAAAATATCGAGAGTTGGTTATTTTTGAAAATATTCAATTTTTAAGCAATTACTTTAAGGATTAGTTTTTGGGTACATAAATAAAATGAAACCATATTTATCAATTATCATCCCAGCATTTAATGAAGAGACAAGGTTGAAATCGTCATTGATTAAAATTGCAAACTATTTAAATAAGCAATCTTACACCTATGAAGTTTTAATCATCGAAAATGGCAGTAATGACCGTACCTTAGAGATCGCCCAAGATTTTTCTTATCAAAACCCACAGTTCATTGCAATCCATGAAGATCAAAATGGAAAAGGTCGTGCAGTTCGCCGTGGCATGTTGGAGGCAAAAGGAAACTATCGGTTTATGTGTGATGCCGATCTCTCCATGCCAATCGAGGAACTCTCTCGCTTTTTGCCCCCAGAAATAGATAACCCATCGATTGTGATCGCCTCGAGGGAGGTTAAGGACGCTATCCGATATGATGAACCAGATTTTCGTCATTTGGGAGGACGATTAATCAATCTAATTATCCGGATTTTTGCTATCCCAGGCATTCAAGATACTCAATGTGGTTTCAAACTATTCGAAGAAGAGCTTGCAAAAGACCTTTTCGAGAAGCAGCGCATTATGGGTTGGGCAATGGATGTGGAATTACTTTATATTGCAAACAAGTTGGGGTATGAAATAATTGAACTTCCTATCCCCTGGTATTTTTCCCCCGACAGCAAGGTGAGTCCTGTCAAAGATAGCATACAGATGTTTATTGATATTCTAAAAATTCGGCGAAATTACCGAAAAGGTCTCTATGGCCAGAAAAAGATTTGACCGATCCCTTATTCCAAAATCCCCAAACCTAAAATTTGAAAAGCAACTCTGGAAATCTGGATTGTCATTGGTCGCGGGGATAGATGAGGCAGGGCGAGGATGTTTAGCCGGACCGGTAGTGGCTGGGGCAGTGATTCTCGACCCCTCTGCAAAAAATCTTAAGTCTTTCAATGGGGTTCGAGATTCAAAAGAAATGAATGTTAAGAGCCGTCAACATTTTTTTGCCGAAATAAAGAATTTATCATTCGCGTGGGGGATTGGGTTTGCATCTGCTAAGGAAATTGATAAAAGAGGGATTGTGCCTGCCACACAATTAGCAATGAAACGGGCCCTTAATAAACTTAATGAAACTCCCCAACACCTTTTGATTGACTATATATCACTACCAAAGGTTGACCTGCCCTCAACCTCCCTTGTTAAGGGTGATGCGCGGTCATTGAGCATTGCCTGTGCTTCAATATTGGCCAAGGTTGAAAGGGATGGTCGTATGGTAAAAATGAATAAACAATATCCTGAATACCAATTTGATAGAAATAAAGGATATGGTACGGCTGCTCATAGGAAGGTATTAGAAGATCTTGGCCCCACTCCGATCCACCGTCATAGTTTTGCCCCCCTCAGATTAACAGAAGAACATGCCTAACTCTTTTAGCGATATTTAGTTATTAGACCCAAACAAATATAACGACTGAGCATACAGAAGTTATACCTTCACTTTTTGTAAGGAAGCCGTTAATAATGCGGCTATCAGGGCAATTCCAGCTGTAAAAGCAAACATGGTGGGAAAACCCCATAGATCTGCAAAATAACCGCTCAGCAAGGCTCCTAATGCCCCACTGGCAAACATAAATCCAAGTATCAATCCAGAAGCGAAGGCCATGCCACTTGGGATGATCTTTTGGGCTAAAACAATGATGATGCTGTGCGTAGAACCCGTTAATACTCCAGTCAATGGAATCAACAAATAAAGCCAGTTGGACCACCCAATTGCTGCAATTATTGAAATTGGGAGTACTGCTAAGCCCAATGCAATTCCAGCCACCTTTCGTTTTCCAAATCGGTCAGCTGCCATTCCACCCAATACATTGCCAATGGCTGACCCCCCCATGAACAGCGAGGTTAAGAAGCCATATTGTGCCGGGGTTTTTCCCATATCACTAAAATATTTGGGTAAATATGTAACCATATTCGCTTGGGTCCAAGCTTGAAAAGCAGCCAATAAAGCAAACATGACCAATACGCCGGAAAGTTGTTTTACCACTTTGGCTTTTTTTTCTTCTTTTAATTCTCCAGCTGATTTATCGTCTGTATTTGTTGGTTTAAGTACCTTTCCGCTAAGTAAAGCGATGGGCAAGATAAAAACCACAAGGTACAACAAACCTTGTGCACCTTGCTTATTCAAGAGCAGTCCTGCCGCCAATGGCCCAATAAAATGCCCGATTTGACCGAATAAGAAGAAGATTGAAGCCGAGAGAGTTTCACGCCCTTTG
This sequence comes from Chloroflexota bacterium, assembly GCA_018662365.1. Lineage (GTDB taxonomy): Bacteria > Chloroflexota > Anaerolineae > Anaerolineales > UBA11579 > JABJGH01. Next base: position 10,553 of record JABJGH010000030.1, read on the forward strand.
AAAAGTTTTTTTCCGATCAAGGTGGCTTGCATTGTCCCTGCGGGATGAAATGCACCAGATCCAATACTCGCAATGATCAAAAATATTAAACCCGCAAAACCTGGTGTCATTAATCCAATAGAGAAAAACACACCCATCCATAATAATCCCCCCACTATGGAAATTCGAGAGCCATATTTATCGGTGAGAAAACCAAAAAACGGCTGCATTAATGAAGTCGTAAAAATATATGCGGTGTTAAACAAGCCCAATTCAGTGTTGCTCAATTGCAATGGGACACTTAAGTAAGTAAACAGGACCGACCTGGTGCCATTCAGAATATCCACGCTAAAATGCCCTAAGAGTGATGCAACAAAAACTAATATCATATGCTTACCTAAAAGATTTCTATCTCAATAATCGCTTATTGAGGTTTATATAACTCCCACTCTTGAATAACTTTCAATACTGGTTCCGGTAAATAATAACGATAGGGTCTTCCCTCTAAAGCTCTTTTTCTAATTTGTCTGGAAGAGATTTCTAGTAATGGGGCGTCCATAAATTGAACCTTATCGATCAATCCAGGAATATTTTTTCCAATTTCATCTATGTCCACCTCATCCTTCGGTCGCCTCATTACCCCAATGTAATCACATTCCACAACAAATTCCTTTGGGTGATACCAATCAATAGGAAGGTCTTTAAGTGAGTCTCCCCCCATTAGATATACCAGTTTATCTTGAGGATAATCAGATCTCAATAATCGAACTGTATCCACAGCGTAATGTGGGCTAGGGCGATCGATCTCCACCCTGGAAAGTGAAAATAAAGGGTCATCCTTAATCATCGCTTGAACCATGGCTAGCCGAGCTTCCATATTTGTAATCGGTTGCTCTTTTTTATGAGGGGGATCGGGGGTGAGTACAAATAAAACTTTGTCTAAAGATAATTGGTGCCCAGCTTCTGCGGCTAAAATTAAATGGCCTAGATGGGGAGGGTCAAATGTGCCGCCAAATATACCAATTCGCATGATTTAATCTTCCCATTCCAATTCAAACTCGCCAATATTGATCATATGCCCGGGCTTTACCCCAGCATCCCGAAGCGCTTGATCAATCCCAATTGCTTCCATAATTCGTTGGAACCTGCGAACCGATTGGTCATGTTCCCAATATGTCATTGCAGCCGCCCGTTCGATTGATTTTCCAACTACTCGCCAATCCCCTGTTTCTGTTCGTTCAATACTAAATTCATTCGGATCAGTTTCTGATCGATAGACAGGTAATTCGGCAACAGCGGGCATCTCGGGAGCTGTCGACAGCAATTTGGCAGCTTTATATAGCAATTCGCGAACATTCGTCCCGGCAACTGCTGAAATAATATAGGGTTCGTAGCCATGCTTTTTTAGATCGGCTTCCAGGATCGGCCATCTTTCGACTACGTCGGGAATATCTGCTTTGTTCACGGCGACTACTTGTAATTTTTTACCTAGATGCTCATCAAAAAGGGAAAGCTCACTATTTATTTGAAAGAAATCGGCAATGGGGTCTTCTGCAGTACCGTCTAATAAGTGGATCAGCACACGGGTTCTTTGAATATGTCGTAAGAAGTCGTGACCTAAGCCTACCCCTTCATGGGCACCTTCAATTAATCCGGGAATATCGGCTAATACCAATGTGTTATATTCATCCAATTCAGCAACGCCCAAATTTGGTTGGATCGTCGTGAAGGGATAGGAAGCAATTTTAGGCTTCGCGTTGGTTACAGATGCTAAAAACGTGGATTTTCCAGCATTTGGGACACCTACAATGCCTACATCGGCGATCAATTTGAGTTCAAGACGAACCGACCGCTCTTCCCCCGGTTCCCCTTTCTCGGCAGTTCTAGGGGTTTTGTTTCTAGAATTTGCAAAATGTATGTTTCCACGCCCCGCGCGCCCACCATTTGCTACGATCAGCCTTTGACCATTTTCTACAAGATCTCCTACCACTTCCCCGGTTTCATCATCGTAAACAATTGTTCCGGCTGGTACTTCGATAAGTAGGTCATTTGCAGAACGACCTGTTTTTTTACTGGTTCCCCCTTTACCTCCATCTTCTGCGCGATGAACTCTTTGATTTCTAAAAGCAAAAAGTGTATTTACATGCGGATTAACAACAAAAACTACATCTCCGCCCTTTCCACCATCTCCACCATCTGGTCCACCTCTTGGGACAAATTTTTCCCTTCGAAAATGGACAATTCCATCCCCCCCCCTTCCAGATTGGACTGTAACTTTTGCTTCATCAATGAACATAATTTAACCTAAATCTAACAAATTTTCTTTCTCAAATGCGCCCAATTATATCACCAAGCGACTGTATAGTATTATCGGCAAGAACCCATATTACTGGTCTCTTCTCCTCCTATTTGTATCCTTATTGTACGGGATTGCACAAATAATCGAATTATGGTAAAGTGAAACTTATACCAGTATAGAAATCTAGAGAGGAAAACACAAAATGAAAAAACCTATCCCAGATATTGTGATTGGTCGTTTACCTGTATATTTAAGGGCATTGCAACATATGATGGATGCAGGACGCTCGGTAACATCGTCCCAGGAATTAGGGGAAAGATTGGGAATATCCGCCGCACAGATCCGAAAAGATTTATCTCAATTTGGTGAATTTGGTAAGCAAGGAACCGGTTATACGATCGAATTTTTAGCTCAACAAATTCAAGCTATTTTGAAAATTGAAAAGGTTTGGGAAATTGCTTTGATTGGTGCTGGTGATATGGGTAATGCGCTTGCCGCCTACCAGGGGTTTAACCAACGCGGTTTCCACATTTCAAAGATCTTTGATAGCGATCCAAATAAAATTGGCAAACAGATTGGGGATTATAAAGTCCTCAATATTGAGTCAATGGAATCTGAGATCAAGAAAGCTAATATTAAGATCGCAATGCTGGCAGTTCCCGCCTCAGTTGCCCAAGAAGTGACTGATAAATTAGTAGATGCAGGAATCAAGGCGATCCTAAATTATGCCCCAGTGAGCATCAATGTGCCAGAAGGTGTGCGAAAACAATATATTGATCCTGCGGTCCACCTTCAAAGAATGAGTTATTATCTAAAATAAAAACTTTTAAAAATAAAAAGAGCTGACTTGATCAGCTCTTTTTTTATTTAATTCAAATTATATTTTTCTTGGACTTAGTATCTTGGTAAATTACGCTGCAAGGCCGGGAAAATTTCTAGTGCTTTCACCGCACCTTCCACCACACATGTCACTGGATTATCCACCAAATATGTGGGAATCCCTAATTTTTGCGTGGTTAATTTATCTAACCCTCGTAATAAGGCTCCGCCCCCACATAAGGCAATTCCTCTATCAATGATATCGGATGCTAATTCAGGAGGTGTTCTCTCTAATACTAAGCGGATTGATTCAAATATTTTATCTAAGGGTTCTTCGAGCGCTTCAACTACTTCGCTGGTGGTCAAGGTAAAGGGCTTTGGTAAACCGCTGACTTGGTCTTGCCCTTGAAGTTCCATACTTTTTTCTTCGTCTTGAGGAACAGCCGCACCAATTTGGATTTTAATTTGTTCAGCAGTGGGAGCGCCAATGATCAATCCATATTTTTTTCTCACATAGCTCACAATGGCTTCATCTAAATTTAATCCACCCTCACGTAAGGTTTCCCCCGAAACAATATCATACATTGCTAAAACGGCAGATTGGGTACATCCGCCACCCATGATGACGACCATATTGCCTGCAGGTGTGCCGATTGGTAAATCTATCCCTAAAGCCGCAGAGATTGGTTGAGGAACCATATGTGCAGAAGAATTTCTCCCTAATGCGACCAGAGTGGCTTCGTGAACCGCACGGCTTTCGACACTGGTAATGCCGTAGGGATGGGTAACCATGACTTGAGGTTTGAAAAACCTCAATTTTCCGGTTACTTGTTCGATCATCAATCTTAGAAAACTATGGGTATATTCGTAATATGCGACGACCCCATTTCTTAAAGGCCGGGCGATTTCCATGTTGTCAGAAACACGGCCAAGCATATTTAGAGCTGCCTGGCCTACTTCAACAATTTTTTGTTCTTCAATGTCTACAGCAACTACTGTGGGTTCTTGAAGCAAGACTTGGTCTCCCTCGGCAATCCGCGTAAACATAGTGCCGATGTCAATCCCAAGTTCTTTTGATAGTAAAGCCATTATTTAATTAGGGTCCTGGCGATCCATTTTTCGGAGTTGTGCACGTCCTGAACGATATTTGCGAACCGCTTCTAACCGAAGATTTGATCGCCTTAATGCAGATTCTAGCGCTAAATATTGATCGAGATCACCCTCAGGTGCATCACCTTCAAGTCTTTCTTCCGCACGTCTTTTTGCCTCTTCCGCTCTGGCGAGGTCAATCTCTTCAACGCTTTCAGCTGCATCAGCTAAAATCGTAACAATGTCTGGCTGCACTTCAACCACGCCACCGGTAACCGTAAATACTTCCTCGGTATCATCTGTGCGCACTCTAATCACACCCAAGTTAAGTGTAGATAACAAAGGAGCGTGTTTTTCTAAGATACCCATTTCTCCATCAGTTCCAGGGAGAACGACGATATCTACATCACCTTCAAATACCAGGCGGTCTTGTGAGACGATCTCACACCGAATGGTCATGGGATACCTCTCTTAAGCCTTTGCCAATTCTTCGGCTTTGGCGATTACTTCATCTATACCACCGACAAACATAAAGGCGGGTTCTGGTAGATTATCATGCTTGCCATCTAAAATTTCTCGGAAGCCACGCACTGTATCTTTCAATGCAACATAAGCACCAGGTGTTCCAGTAAACTGTTCAGCAACCACGAAGGGTTGGGAGAAGAAACGTTCGATCTTTCGTGCTCGAGAGACGAGCAATTTATCGTCTTCACTCAATTCATCAATACCCAAAATGGCAATAATATCCTGAAGGTCATTATAGCGCTGCAAAATCTGCTGAACTTCACGGGCAGTGGTGTAATGTTCCTCCCCAACAATATTGGGGTCAAGAATTCGAGAAGTAGATACCAAAGGATCTACTGCAGGATAAATACCCTTATCTGAGATACTTCGTTCAAGAGCAATCGTTGCATCCAAATGGGTAAAGGTAGCCACAGGAGCAGGGTCGGAATAATCATCTGCGGGCACATAGACTGCTTGCATCGATGTGATCGAACCTGTTTTTGTGGAAGTAATACGTTCTTGTAATTGTCCCATTTCGGTACCGAGTGTTGGTTGATACCCTACAGCGGATGGCATACGCCCTAAAAGTGCGGATACTTCTGAACCGCTCATCGAGAAACGGAAGATGTTATCAATGAATAAGAGTACATCACGGCCCTTATCACGGAAATATTCAGCCATAGTTAAGGCTGAAAGGGCAACGCGCAGACGCACACCAGCAGGCTCGTTCATCTGACCATAAACCAAAGCAGTGTCTTTCAACACGCCAGATTCCATCATTTCACGGTACATGGCCGTCCCTTCACGGGTACGTTCACCGACACCCGCAAAAACGGAGTTGCCCTGGTGAACGGAGGCGATGGAGTTGATCAATTCCTGAATAATAATCGTTTTGCCTACACCAGCACCACCGAAGATGCCTGTTTTACCACCTTTGGTAAATGGGGCGATTAAGTCGATTACTTTAACCCCTGTTTCAAAGACTTCTACGCCGGTAGCTTGTTCTTCAAATGAGGGTGCTAGACGATGAATGGGATAATATTCTTCTGCAACCACTTCGCCGCCACCATCAATAGGTTGACCAAGCACGTTGAAAACACGCCCAAGGGAAGCCTCGCCGACAGGGACTTTAATAGCTGCACCGGTGTTTATTACGTTCATACCGCGACGTAAACCGTCCGTACTGTCCATGGATACCGTTCGAACCCAACCATTGCCTAAGTGATTCTGTACTTCTAATACTAGTTTTTCCTGGTCATCCAGGACAACTTCGACTGCGTGATAAACTGCTGGTAAATGATTCTCGCCGAAATCAACATCCACGACACCACCAGTAACTTGTACAATTCGGCCTGTAGCTTCTGCCATTCTTGCCTCCAAATACTTTATTATTTCGTTTTGGCAAGCGCTTCTGCGCCGCCGACTATATCTAAAATGTCGCTTGTAATCCCTAATTGACGAGCTTTGTTGTATTCCAATTGGAGCAAGCCTGCCAATTCGGTAGCATTATCCGTGGCATTTTGCATCGCAACCATGCGTGATGCATGCTCACTTGCCAAAGATTCAAGCGTCGCCTGAAAGATCTGTAATGCTGTAAAACGGGGAACGATCTCATCTAAAATTTCGGTTTGACCAGGCTCGTACACATAAGCTGCAGAGGGTCCAGTCGATTCCGAGAATTCAGCTTCAACCAATCCGGATGAACTTTCAATTTCAAGAGGGAGTAATTTTTTATTTATGGGATCCTGACGAACCATGTTCACAAAATCTGTGTACATGAGGTAAACCGAATCCACTTTACCTTCTAAAAATTCATCGACGGCAAGTCTGCCAATCGCAGAAACATCGTTGAATGACGGTTCAGGGGGAAGATCGGTGAACTCTGCCATGATATCCATACCGCGGCGATGAAGAAGCTCGGTTCCTTTGCGTCCAACAGATATGAAACGGACTGGTACCGGATGTTTCGCAAAGGCATCCAAGGTTGCTTTTAGGATGTTTGTATTATAGGCACCAGCAAGACCGCGATCTCCACTGAGCATAATTACAATAATACCATTTTCTTCTTTTCGCTCGGTTAATAATGGATGCAAGCTTTGACGCCCAGGTTGTTTTGCGACATGGGTGAGCACCTGCCAGGCTTTGGTAGCATACGGACGTGTGTTAAACATGCGTTCCATTGCTTTTCGTACTCGGCTGGCACTAACTGCCTGCAAAGCCCGCGTAACCTGAGCAATGTTTTTAACAGATTTAATCCTGAGTTGTACTTCTCTTGCGTTCGCCATAGTCTAGTCGCCTAGAAGGATATTAGGACCAAGTGGAATTGAATGCATCGAGAGCAGTATTCAATTTACTGGTCAATTCTTTTGATAATTTATTGCCCGTGGCAATTTCACTTACGATATTTGGGTGAGAAGTGTCCATGTATCGGACCAAATCAGCTTCCCATTCTTTAATTCGTTCAACTTCAACATCGTCCGCATAACCATTGGTTCCTGCATAAATAGCAATAACCATATCTGCTAAGGATGTGGGTTGATATTGTGCTTGTTTTAGAATTTCCTGCATACGCTGGCCGTTATTCAATTGGTTTTGCGTTGCTTGATCGAGACTTGAACCAAATTGGGCAAAGGCTGCCAGTTCACGGAAGGCTGCCATTACCAAGCGCATACCACCTGCTACTTGCTTCATTGCAGGAGTTTGAGCGTCACCACCCACCCGGGAGACAGACAACCCGGCGTTTACGGCTGGGCGAATACCGGCATTGAACAGGTTCCCTTCCAAATAGATCTGACCATCGGTGATGGAGATCACGTTGGTGGGCACATAGGCCGAAACATCACCCAAAAGGGTTTCAATAATCGGCAAAGCGGTGAGTGAACCACCAGATCCAGCAAGCTTGACAAGTTTACCGTCGCCGCCTAAAGCTTCTAATGCTTCAGTGGCATAATGTTCTGCGACAGGGCCCGTATAGGCCTTGCCGTCTACGGAATCCTCTAGGGTAGCAGTATCACCGGAATAGTCTTTCTTGGTGAGCACATAATTATCTGCCAATCGGGCAGCTCTTTCTAATAATCGGGAATGGAGATAGAACACATCACCTGGATATGCTTCACGTCCTGGTGGGCGGCGTAGGAGCAATGAAACTTGGCGATAAGCCCAAGCATGCTTGGAAAGGTCATCATAAATAATCAGTGCATCGCGCCCAGTTTCCATGAACTCTTCACCCATTGCACATCCAGCATAGGGGGCAATATATTGCAAGGCTGCGGGTTCATCAGCTGCGGCGATTAAGATGATCGTATTTTCCATAGCTCCGGCATCTTCTAAGATAGCCATTGTTCGAGCAATCGCAGCTTTCTTTTGACCGATCGCCACATAAATACAAACCAAGTCTTTATCTTTTTGATTGATGATCGTGTCAATTGCCAAGGCGGTTTTACCCGTTTGGCGATCTCCAATGATCAACTCACGTTGTCCACGTCCTACAGGTGTTAATGCGTCGATCGCCTTAATTCCAGTTTGAACGGGTGTGTCCACATCTTTTCGTTGGATAACACCGGGAGCAATTCGCTCAATCGGTCTAAATCCGGTGGATTGAATGGGGCCTTTGCCATCGACTGGTTCACCGAGAGCATTCACAACTCGTCCAAGTAGGCCATCGCCAACGGGAACGGAAGCAATTCGACCTGTGGAACGAACTGTCATACCTTCTTCAATTGCGGAAAATTCACCCATAATGATGATACCGACGTTGTCGGCTTCAAGGTTGAAGGCAATGCCCATCACACCATTTTCAAACTGAACCAACTCTTGGGCTTGGACTTCTTCCAAACCTGAAGCTAACGCAATTCCGTCACCGGCTTGCATAACGGTACCGACATCGCGCAGTTCTAAATCAGAAGAGAAGTCATCAATTTGTTTTTGCAGACTTGCAGAAATATCTTTGATCAGTTCAGACATTTAGTTTCTCCGTACACGGTTTTTTGCTCTGAAAACCTTCGTAAAAGGTCTTTCAGGCAACCTAGATCAGAATTTTTTCGACCTAAGTGAGTGTTTACAGCAACAACCTATTTCACCGAAAACAATATAAACTTTTCGGTGAATAAAAGGCTTTTCTATATTAAATATTGGCGTATGGGCCTTTGCAGACACATGCGCACAAATCATACCTGAAAGGAGATTATTTGTCTAGCTTTTCACAATTTCGAGGCTTCATAGAGACTTTTTTTAGTCCAAAAGTATGATCAAAAGCCCTTGGGTTTATAATCAAATTTATCTGTTCGGTCAGAGGTTAATTCTTTCCCACTCCATTCATCAATTTCTATTTTATACACACCTGTTCGAATGAGGTCTTCGGTTTGAATTGGCGAATAATCTTTTCCTGATTCATACATATAGAAGAATTTTTCCATCAACGCTTCCAATCCTAATAGAATATCGGTTTTATCCGTTTGCTCGTTCGCTTTTCCAAATATAGTCACAGATTGGTAGTCTAAACCAAATTCCACTGCTTTTTCATCTGGCACCAATTGCCCCATCTCAAAAACGTTCACACTTACCTGAGGATTCAGGTCAATATTTGCACGCAAACGCCCTACTTTTGCGCCATGGAAATATATGGCATTTTTGTCTTCCACATATACAAAACTAATGGGTGTTGCGAATGCCTGATCTTGGTTCACACTGGCAATGGTTGCGATGGGTGTTCGGGTCAATAAACTTTTAATCCACTCTTCATTTTGGATTGCGGATTTTTCTCTTCGTACTTCAGACCGGCCTTTGCGAGAATATTTTTCTGTGTTTTTGTTCATAGTTCTCTACCCTAATTATTTTTTAAGTGCTTTTTCCATTCTTTCTAAGGCTTCTTTTAATTGTGCTCTTGGACAACCAAAATTCAAACGCACGAACCCCTTGCCACCATTCCCAAACCATTCCCCATCATTTAGTTCCACCTTTGCATGTTGGTGAAAAAACTCCTTGGGATTTCCCTCAATATTAGCCTCGCGACAATCTAACCATGCCAAATATGTACCCTGGGGCTTGGTCATCTTAATCCCGGCGAGTCTATTTTTGACAAATTCATAAGTATACTCACGGTTGGCTTCCAAATATAGGAGTAGCTCTTTTAGCCAAGACTCCCCCTTTTGATATGCAGCCACCAAGGCAGTATAACCAAAAGCATTGGTCCAGCTGACTAATCCGTGGGTCGAATTCTGAACTAATTCTCTTAATTCCTCATTCGGAATAATCGCGGTAGCCGCTTTGAGTCCAGCCAAATTAAATGTTTTGCTGGCAGCCATAAAAGTGATCGTAATTTTTGATACTTCCTCACTTAATGTAGCAATCGGAATGTGGCTATTTCCAGGATAGACAAGGTCACTATGGACTTCATCCGAACAGATATAAATGCCGTTTTTCAAACAAATTTCAGCTAAAGATTCTAATTCTTCTTTGGTAAAAACACGCCCAGTCGGATTATGGGGATTGCAAAGCATAAATATCTTGGTATTTGGTTTAATCGCTGATTCAAATGCTTCGAGGTCTAAGATATATTGACCATCTTCCCCTTGAATCAGTTTCGCTTCATGTTGCTCCAATCCTGCATTCGCGGCAACCTCTAAAAATGGGCCATAGGCCGGTGTCTGCAATAATATACCTTCACCTGGTTTGGTGACTGCTTGGGCTACCAAATTAAATCCGATCACTACGGAAGGCATCAACATTATTTGCTCGGGGGAGACCTGCCAACGATGGTGTTTCCTGACCCAATTTGAAACGGCCAGTTGCCCTTCGTCGGTATCACATGGGTAACCAAATATGCCATGATCTACAGAATTTGCCAGAGCTTCGCGAACTGCGGGCGGTGATTGAAAATCCATATCGGCAACCCACATGGGCAATATATCCTCAGAAAAATTATCCCACTTAGCTGAGTTGGATCCCCTTCTTTCAATTTCTTTATCAAAATTGAATTTCATTTAGGTGATTCCTATTATTCACTCGAAGGAGCAGATGATTTCCCCTTTCCAAGAGCCACAGATTTTTCATATGCCGCCCAAACTGCTCGAGAAATTGCAGTTCGAAAACCAGCTTTTTCAAGGAAATAAATCGCCTCAGCAGATGTTCCTCCCGGAGAGGTGACCTGATTCCTAAGCCTTGCAAGATGTCGGTGTTCATCATGGAGGTCATAATAATTGACCGAGCCACGGATGGTTTCGATAACTAATTTTTCGGCTATTCTCCGGGAAAATCCCAAATGGACACCTGCATCCACCATGGCTTCCATAAATAAGTACACATAAGCTGGACCGGTTCCTGAGAGGGCGGTGGCCTTATCTAAAAATTCTTCCTCTTCCACATAAATTTCATCTCCTAACCCGGTGAGCATTTGACGAGCAAGCTCACGTTCTTCGTCGGAGACTGTAATGGAGGATGTCCAAACCGTGATTCCTTCTCCAATTCGAGCGGGCGTATTCGGCATCGCCCTTACTATATTTTCATGCCCCAATGCTTCTTTAATTTTTTGAATTGGTCCACCGGCAACGATTGAAATCACAAGTGCATTTTCTTGAATTGTTCCCTTAATACTATCCAGTGCTCTATCCAACCGCTGTGGTTTTACAGATATCACCACTACTTCGGCATTTTTAGCCGCAAGGTCATTTTCGGTAAAGGGAAGAATCCCATAGCGCTCTTGTAATTCTTTTCCGCGCTCTTCTCGTGGCCCAGCCGCCAGCAGATCTTCAGCCTTTACAAGTTCTTTTTTTAGCATGCCCGCAATAATTGCCTGAGCCATCATTCCTGAGCCAATAAAGGCAATTTTTTTATTCAACAGCATCCTCTCACTCCTTCAAATTCTTTCATTAATGACCACATATTTCATTCTTATTCCAGAAATAAATATTCTTTCTATTATAAGGGAATTCAAAAACTTATCCTATGATTTAGGGCGCATTGGATAAACTAAATATAAGAAATTATCCAGGGGGGCGATCTTTGAAAACATAAAATGCGATATAATTGTTGTTTGATATGTGAGCCCATATGACAAGCAAAAAACGACAAAAAAAATCAAACAATGGTAATAAATTCCTAATTGCGGACGATGAATTAACCAGATTGCGAATTAGGCTGAACAAAAAACAGGAATACATTGCGATCCTGGAACTTGAGCTATTTAACACTCGGGCAGCCCTCTACGAATATCAAATTCTATATAATGAACGTATCCTTCCCATCGAAGAAAATTTGCGAAGGCTTCGCCGTTTCCTCTATGAAGCGCTAAATGCACAACAGAGCAATGGCTCCGAAGAGGAAAAACCTGATTTCTCTGAAGAGGATGATGACGAATTCTATTACCAAGACAAAGCCGAGGAAGAATGGCGAAAGGTTGGGAAAGAAAATAAGGCAAAGGACCCACATACCGAAGAAAAAATTCGTAAGCTCTTTCACGAATTGGCTAAACGATTTCACCCTGATCTTACAATAGACCCAGAAGAGAAAAAGTATCGTCAAGAGGTAATGACTAAAGTAAATCAAGCCTACTCACAGCGAGACCTAAAATCTCTCCAAGCTTTGGCCGAACAACCCGACCGTCCAGCACCCTCTTCAATCCAATCCAAAGAAGACGAAATTGACACACTCAAAACAGAGTTGTTTAGGCTAGACGGGGTAATTGCTGAGTTGAAAGCTAGCATCCATCATTTAGAAGAATCCCCCGCCATGAGATTAGTTTTAGAGGGCAGGGTTCAACGCAGAAATGGCAAAGATTTACTCACCGAAATGGAAAGTAAACTCAATGAGCAAGTGGCAGATCTACAAGAGCATCTCATTGTTCTTGGGGTGGATTTTGAATCCGTCTCTGAAGTTGATCAGGAACCTGCTGGGGATTAGAAAGCGAAACAATACAATTGTTCAATATAAAATAATACAAAACGGGCTTGCTAAAATCTAAGCAAGCTCGTTTTTACAAAGGAGGGAAGTTGTTAAATATCAAATTGTATTTACAATAACCTTCTCAGATGCTTTATCTTTGGTAAATAGCCAGAGGTAACCGATGGTTGCTAATGTCCCCAGAATTCCAGCAAGATACCAAACCCAGTTAGGATCATAGTTATCCATGATCAAACCCATCAGATAAGGCACAAACATATTTGGGATTGCATAACTAAACCCAAAAACCGCCAGATAACGCCCGCGCATATCTTCGGACGCATACTTAGCTGCCAAAGTTTGTCCGACAGGAGCAATAATCATTTCTCCCACAGTGATGATGATCATCACAACGATAAATAGAAATAATCCGGAAATAAAACCAAAAGCAGCGAAACCAATCGTATATAAAAACGCACCTAAAGCAGCCATCACCAATTGCGGATATTTACTTAACTTTCGGGTTAACCATAGCTGGAATATGACTACGATTGCCGCATTCATGCTGAGTAACCCACCATAAACTTTAGGATCAAAATTATGGCTGTCCCGCATAAACACTGGGAGGGTGGAATTCATTTGCATATACACGCTGGATAATAATATCGAAACCAATATAAAAAGCATAAAGGCAGAGTTTTTAAACACCTTTGAATAACCTCCGACACTTTCAGCCATCGTCTCTTCTGGTGCATCCTCGGCCCTTTCAGGTTTGGTTTCTGGTAAATAAATCAATACAATCACTGCAGTAATCGCACTTAGGACAGCATCCCCAATAAATAATAGGTCGAAGGATCGAACAGCCATTATTCCACCAATCACAGGACCGATGGTCGCCGAAATATTAAAGGCAACCCTAAAAATACTATACCCCTCTGCATGTTGTTCTTCGGGGAGTAGATCTGCAATCATTGCCTGTCTAGCGGGGCCTCCAATATTTCCTAAAAGACCTACTAATGCGCCAACTCCATAAAAAAGATTGAGGTCATCTACCAAAATAATGGAAATGCTTGTCAGGCCACTGATAAAAATTCCAAAGAGGACCATAGATTTTCGGCCGACCTTGTCCGCCAATGCACCACCTAAGACGCTACCGAAAATGCCTGTAATTGTGAACACGGCAAAAAGTAAGCCAACTTCTGTCATCCCTACGCCAAAATGTTCTGTCATGTAGAGGGCAAAGAACGGGAAAACCATAAATTGACCTGTTTGGTCGATAACCGTGGCACCGATCAATACCCAAAAAGGTTTTGGGAATTCTTCAAAGGTTTTTTTCATGTTGTTGATCATAAGTTATACCTGGCAATTCTTTTATTGAATTTCTTAACTTTAAGTAAATAATATTAATTTTCCCGACTGAATATATCAAAAATTATACACTCAATATTGATTTTGTCAATATACTATTTGAATTACTTAAGCAACGTTTTGAAAATATTTAGAAATATTCGATTAAACTGATAAATAATTGAAAACAATTTTAACTATTGATCATTTGCCCAATTAATAGCAAAAATCTTCATTTCCCCAAAAAAACTTATTCCATTATGCAGTTTAATTAGAAAAATAACTCAACGCGATTCGGATTCTTTCTTCTACAATTTCTGGGCTATCTTTTGGAATAAATTGAATCGCTGCTTGTGATTCAACGATGCTATATCCCAAAGAGGTCAGGGCTGCTAAAACCTCAGTATCTGCATCATCCATTCCCCCCATTGGCTCTAAACCATCTACATTTTTGATCTTGTCGTGCAAATGAAGCACAATTCTTTGCGCCATTTTTTTCCCAATTCCAGGCACTTGGCTAAGCACATCCGCTTGTTCATTAAAAACGGCTCGGCGGATCGCGTTAGGATTTAGCGTTGAAAGAGTGGCAAGACCTAAACGCGGACCAATTCCGCTCACACCGATCATCATATTGAAATATTCTCGATCTTCTTTGGTGGCAAAGCCATATAGCGATAATTCGGTTTCTCGGACGACTAAATGCGTGAATAGACTAACCATGTCACCGGCAACAGATTCGCCGATCAATGTGACCGGAGCAAAAACTTGAATGCCAATCCCGCCAATCTCAACAATCAAGTTATCTTCTTCAATATCCGCAATTCGTCCTGTCAAACTTGAGATCATTTACAACTCCACCTTTTAGTTTAGATCATTGAAATAGCAAAAATACTGGCAAGCAATACCAAAACTGCACCAGGAATAATTGCCTTTTTTAAATTTTGAGAACCACTGATCAATACGATTGAGGCTTTTACTAGCGTATTTGCCAAGGTAGCAAAGATCAGCCCTTGACCGGCAAGTGTCAGATCTATTCCGCCAGTACTGCTGAGCTGTGCCAGGGACAGTGTGATCGCGGTCATATTTACCGATCCTGAAAGCACACTTGATATTAAAACACCGGTATCTCCCCAATAAAATTGAGCAGCATTAGAGATGAGCAATACGATTGCATATACCAAACCAAATTTCAATGCGGTAGACAAACTAAAGGGGTTGCCAAATTTCACATCCGCAAAATCTTCAGTTCGGTCTGAGAAGTATAAGTAAGCACTATATAAAACCCCGACTCCGGCTATGACCAAAATTGGCAACCAAACAAGTTTTAGCAATTCCAGGTTTAGGACGCCGACCTCAACTAAGACACGGGCAAACATTACCATCCATGCCAACATGACAGCTTGGCCGATGCGTTTAGACTGTTGCGGGTTTTGGTTACTTCTTCCTGCAAAGCTCATTGTCACAGCTGTACTAGAAACGATACCGCCCAATAGGCCAGTGAGCCCAATCCCTCGGCTTGATCCCACGGCTTTTATCAGGACATATCCCAAAAAACTGATCGCAGAAATAAAGACAACCATTAACCAAATACTGAATGGGTTTAATATGTCAAATGGAGGAGGCAAAAAACTTTGGTTAGGCAAAATAGGCAAGACAATCACACTGATCACAGCCAATTGCAAAGCTGCGGCGATGTCTGCATTGGTGATCGCTTCAACAAATCGATCTGTCTGGATCTTAAGAGATAGCATCACTGTTGTGGCAATACCAATTGCCGCGGCCAATGTGAGGTAATTTAGGTAAGAAAGGGCACCAATCATAGTGGCGATTACGATTGCAATTTCAGTTGTAATCCCTGATCGTTCACTTTGTGAAACTTTTGCAAAATGTCCGGCAGTGATCAGCATGCCAATGACGATCATGACACTCACTAAAATCCATGGTGAACCCATTTGGTCTGCTAACATTGTTGCTAAAAATCCGCCTAAAGCGATTAGAGAAAAGGTTCTTTCACCAGCGATAATATTACGACCTTCCCCGCCATAGGCATGCTCACGCTGCAATCCGATTAAAAATCCAATCGCCATTGATACACCCAAACGAATAAATAGATCAAATTGTTCTGTCATTTAGACCTCTTCTTCATAGATCGTCTGATAGCGGACGCTATGAATATGGCAAATCGCAACTGCTAATCCATCTGCAGCATCATCAGGTCTTGGAATGTCATCTAAGCCTAATAGCATCTTCACCATTTCCTGAACCTGTTTTTTATCTGCAGCCCCATATCCGACCACCGCTTGTTTGATCTCGACTGGGGCGTATTCTGCGATGGGAATTTCGGCTTGAGCCAGGGAGAGCAATACAACTCCTCGACCTTGGCCAACTGAGATCCCAGTTTTTACATTTTTTGCGAAAAATAACTTCTCCACCGCACTAGAATCAGGGCGATGGAGCTTGATAACTTCGTTTAATTCTTTATAGATCCTTACCAAACGATCTGGCATTGCCATTTTAGAAGAAGTGGTAATCGCGCCATGGGCAACTGCCAACAGGCTTCCGTCTTGAGCTTCTCTTACCAGCCCATAACCGGTGATCGCTGTACCGGGGTCAATCCCTAGAACGAGCATAGATCAGATGGCAAACTTTTCTAATGCTTCGTCGGTAATCGCTAAGTTTGAATCCACTCTTTGAACATCATCAAGATCTTCTAATTCTTCGATCACCTTTAATACTATTACAGTTTGATCTACTGGCAGCTCCATTTCTTGATTTGGGATCATTCGCAATGCTGCCTCTTCTGTTTTTATACTAGCAGCTCGCAGTTGGTCGCCTATCAATTTAAATGCGTTGGCTTCCCCAAAGATCTCGATTTCTTCACTATCAAATACGACATCATCTGCACCGGCATCCACGGCTAGCTCAAATATCTCGTCGGGATCATGATCCCCCGTTGGAAATGCAAAATAAGATTTCATGGTGAATTGCCATGCCACGGAACCATTTTCACCCAGGCTGCCGCCATATTTGGTTAAGCCATGACGCAACGCACCCACCGTTCGGTTGCGATTATCAGTGACGGTTTCAATCACCAATGCAATTCCGTGGGGGGCATAGCCCTCATACACAATCTTTTCTAGTACTGCGCCGTCTTTGTCTTCACCGGTTCCCCGTTTAATTGCTCTCTCAATATTGTCTTTGGGCATGTTGGCGCCACGAGCTTTTTCGATAGCAAGTCTTAATGTAAAGTTGACATCCGGATCCCCGCCGCCCTCGCGGGCTGCCATGGTGATGCCTCTTGATAATTGTGTGAAGATCTTGCCACGTTTTGCATCCGCGGCACCTTTTTTATGTTTTATAGTCGACCATTTACTATGTCCAGACATTCAAAAACTCCTTAAACACTTCCCGAATATTGAGAAAAGAGGTTTAAAAATTATACCATTTTCGGCCTATACCTCACAAATAATTATCCTCATATTGCCCTTTTTAATACCATTAGGGAACTAATTACAATATAAATTCCTTGAAAAACCAAGGCTAATTGACCAAATGGAATATTTTGTGTTTTTTTGTCTCGGATGGTAGCATAATGCCTTCAAGGAAAATATTTAGATTAAGCTTGCTATAATACAGTTAAGACGTTTTAAATGATACTCTTGGAGAGTGAATTGATGAAAAAATCCCGACAATTTTTCTTACTAATACTTTTACTAATCGTTGTTTCAGCTTGCGGCTCTCCTAGCGGGAGCAATGAGAACAATCAAGCAAACATTCCTGCCAATGAATCAGGTGCAATCGTTGAAGACGAAACTCCAACTGAGGAACCTGTGCCCACAGCAGTGGATACACCCATCCCAACTGCTGAACCAGTAAGTCCTCCAATCATCATTTACCCACCTCCCTCACCCGGGACTGTAGCCTATGATTTCGTGGAACAAATATGTTCTGCCCAGTGGAGCAGCAGTATTAGTTTTTTCACTTGCCCTGGAGTGTCTGGCGCAGAAAACAGCATCAGCCGAGTGGATAATCCTGAATTAGCAAATGGCTTAACTGTCAATTTGCCAGCTTTACTTACTGTTCCAATGGAAAACAACGGTGTATTTGGACGTTACCCTGCTTTCACCGTCTCACCCGGAGATGAGATTCGAGCGTTGTTGGCATGCAAAGAACCCAGCCAAGAATGTACTGTGGAATTCTCCATTGAATATTATAAGAATGGTGAATTTTTCGGATACCCAAACGCGATTTTTCAACAACCAATACCCATTGGTCCCGACGGTTACCATGAACTAGTTGTTCCCTTGAATGGGCTGGTTGGGGAATCTGTTGAGTTTTTACTGTCATTGCGAGAACAGGGCGGCAATAAAAATCAGCAGGGTCTATGGATCTCTCCCTATATCTACCGTGACCCAAATGCGGTTGTGATTGCGCCAGTGGCAACAAACCCACCTGATCAAAATAATCCTTCGCCAACCGCGACCCCCGAAGAAGAAAAAGACACCACCCCTGGTGTTGTTTCTGGATGGGTTGATTTCACTTCCTCCCCAGGAAATGTGACTAATGGACAAGCTGTAACCGTGATGTTCTTCAATCAGGAGGATTTCACTTGGTGGTGGGTTGGAACAGCATTTGGAAATTCAAATTTCCAAATGACCATGCCACCTGGCCCCTATGTAGTGACCGCATATACTTCGGTTAGTGGTGGCTCTATCTCAGTGGGTTATACCGGCGGTGGACAAACTTGTGGATCAGGACTTGCCTTGGTTAATTTGGAACCCAATGGACGAGTGGAAAATCTTGTCGTTACAGATTGGTGTAACCCAGGGAGCTGGCCTTCAAGACCAGGCGGCGTCCCGCTTCCCTAATAATTACTAATAAATATTAAAAAAACAGGAACGATTATAAAATCGTTCCTGTTTTTTTTACTCCACATGAAATTACCTGATTTGCCCGGTTACTTCCCCCTCTACTTTGTCAGCCCAGGGCCATAGCTCTGTCCCAGCAGCAGCTTCGCGAACAGCGGGGTCATCAGAATAATGCCCTCGGCTTTCGGGAGGCAACAAAACAGCAATCCTACGCATGATCTCATGTCCAATTTCATCTAATTCTTCACGCCGACCTTTTCCGGTTTTTGTGACTTCAAATGGACCAAAGGACTCTCCAATTCGGATCGTAAGTTTAGCTCGCCGAAATCTAGCCAATGAGGGGAAGATCTTCGTGGCTCCTTCTATCCCGATGGGCAAGATCTTTGCTTTTGTTCGGTTTGCTAAAAATGCAGCTCCTGGTCTGGCAGGTCGGAGAACCTCAGCCCAGTTACCACCCTCGGGAAAAATCGCGATAATGCCCCCCTCATCTATAATTTTTTCGGCCTGCTTTAGAGCAAAAGTTGAACCTGTGCCACGCTTCAATGGCAAATAGCCCCATAATATGGGAATTATTTTTAAGATTCCGGGGGCGTGAGGAAATTGATCACCACCCACAAAGTCAATCAGCCAAGGGGAAACCCGAACCAAAGTCGTTGGGTCGACAAAACTAAAATGATTGGCAACGATGATCAGAGGGCCACTTTCGGGCAAATTTTCTTCCCCCTCAATTGTGAGATTCGTCAACAGTTTAAATGCGGGGTATGCCAACCAATTTAAAAACTGACGGATTGGTCTGCGTTTTTGAAAATCTACTGCTTGCGTCTGAGGATCAACCGTCATCATTAATCTCCAGAACCAGAGGTGTCTTCTACTATGGATAGTTTTCGCCCTTCTTCTTCATTCACTCGCTGCAATAAGATCAAACCAAGCACAAGGAAAACCACAATAGATATGATGGCTTGTTTATGGCCGAGAATTTCCGCTTCGGCTAATATCATCCCTTGCATTGCATAAAAGTCGACCAGTTTATCGGCAAGGTAGCCAAACACAAATGGGCCAATGAAAGAAGAGGTGCGGCCTACCATGCCAAAGAAGCCAAAAAATTCTGCACTTTGGCCGGGAGGAGCAAAAGCCCCGATCATCGTTCGGCTAAGGGATTGCACACCGGTTAAGGCAAATCCAGCAACACCACCGATGATGAAGAAACCAGTTAGACCAGAATTAAAATAAATCCCTACAACCGCGGCGATCATTAATAATAAGGATTGGATCAAACCACGCTTGAATCCAAAACGTTCACCGATCAGGGCATAAATATAAGCGCCCAAGACGCTGAAGACTTGCACAATGATCATAAATATAATCAATTGCTGCTGTTCCATACCAAACAAAACAGCACCAAGAATAGCTGCAAAATCCATCGCGGCGAGAATGCCATCGTTGTAGATAAGATAAGCAAGCATAAAACGTAAAAATTGCTTGTAATCTTTTACAGATTTGAATGTTTTTTTCAATTTCCTGATTGCTAACCCCAGATAGTTCTCCCCAACCTCTAGGCTTTTTGGTACAGCTTTTTCCTTAATCCAAAATACTAAAGGAATAGTAGAGAGGGCATAGAAAATAGCGGTGATTACAAATGATAATCGAACGACAAATGTACCTTCAAATGACAAGATCAATCCAAGTACGATCACTAAACAAAGAATTCCGCCTGCTGACCCGATTGCCCACCCCTTGCCAGATACCGCAGCTATTTCTTTCTGGGTGGCAATCTCTGGTAATAAGGAATTATAAAAAACTTGTCCACCACGATATCCGATCTCAGCCAAGATAAAGAATAACATTCCGGTAAACACACTACCTTTTTCAACAAAAAATAATAATGCCGTAAATATAATTGAAAGAGATGTCATTGCCAATAATAATGGTTTCTTTTTACCAGAATGGTCTGCGATCGTTCCTAAGATAGGAGAGATTATTCCAGCAACCACCATGGCGATACCAATTGCAATGCCCCATAATCGCGTACCGTCGGATCCTCCAACAACCTCCCCTTGAAAATATGCTGAATAAATGGCTAATAAAACAACTGCTGCATAGGCCGAATTCCCAAAATCGTAGAAATACCAAGCCCATTGCTCCCGGTTACTTTTATGTTTTTCATTTTTCATATCTTTCTCCAATGCATAGGTTAAATAAAAAATTCTCTCTCAGCAGTTTAAACACTTTATTTTGTTGAGGATGCGATAAATATAAAATTAAAATTATTAACCAGTTGGTAAAAATGGCATATCAGGACCATCTATTTCTAAAAGTTCGGATAATCCAGCCCGCATGGCAATCCGATCATCCCATGGGTATTCAGTTTCGATAAAGCACATGGACTGCTCATGGCCTTTTCCTAAAACCAAGACAATATCATTTGGTTGCGCTTCGGATAACGCAAAACGAATGGCTTCCCTTCTGTCAGGTATTCTGAAGAAGGATTCCCCTTCGATTCCCCCCCTACTTTTTGCACCCTCCGCCATCTCCTCTAAAATTCCTAGTAAAGATTCTGTGCGCGGATCTTCCGCAGTTAAGATGGTTAGGTCCGCATGCTCACTTGAAATTTCTGCCATCATACGCCGTTTTTCTTTGTCCCGTAACCCGGCAGATCCAAACAGGGCGATCACCCTTCCTGCCGTAAGGTCTTGCCCCGTTTTCAAGGCTGCTTCAAGTGCAAATGGAGTGTGGGCAAAATCTACCAACGCCAAAAACTCTTGCCCCAAGGAAATGCGTTCCATCCTGCCTGGTACACCATGAAGCGCTTTTATCCCTTCCTGCACCTGTTCTGGTTTAATGCCCAGTCCAATAATTGTGGCACTGATCGCAGCAAGACAATTTGCAACATTATAATTTCCAATGAGGGAGGTCTCGATGGGTATTTCAAACCCGGGGCCATGTGCAATAAATTTAAGGGATTCGGGATTGTTGATCACATTTGTGGCATAGATATCTGCTTTTGTGTCCAAGCCATAACTAATTCGAGATACTTTCGACCTTTTTGTCAAATCGCTATAAGATCGGTCATCAATGTTCAAAACAACTAGAGGCTCTATAGACTGTTTTGATTTGGATGTGGCAAGGCTCTCGAATAACTTTGCTTTTGCATCAAAATATCCTTGATAAGAACCATGATAATCAAGATGCTCGTGGGTGATGTTGGTAACCACACCGATGTCAAAAACATCCCCTAATACTCTTTTTGCGGCCAGTCCATGAGAAGTAGTCTCTAATACAGCGTGGGTTAATCCAGCATCGACCATTTGTCGCAAATATTTTTGCAGGTCAAATACCTCAGGGCTGGTGACATGCAGGCCGGTGTCCATTTCTTCATCCCCAATGATTGCATTTACCGTGGAAATCATTCCCGCCTTAATGCCTGCTTCTTTCAATATCTGATAAATAAAATTTACCGTTGTTGTTTTTCCATCTGTCCCGGTGACCCCGATTAATATTATTTGATTGGCGGGGTGATCATAAAATTCGGCTGAAATCTGTGCCATGGCATCTCTAGCGTCTCCCACCCGGACATAGGGCACTTCTAAACCTTCCATTTCTTTTGTGCCCATCACCGCAGCTGCTCCATTTTCAATAGCCATAGGAATATAGCCATGACCGTCAATTCGATCGCTAGTGGCAACAAAAAGATCGCCGGGTACTACCTCTCGGGAATCTACTGCAATACCTGTCACTATTCCTTCAGGAATAGGATTGAAGGTCGGATAATTTTGAAATAGTTCGGCAAGTGTTTTTTTGGGCATCAAAATGTTTCTTTATTAAAAATATTTTGCTATTTTCTTGTTTGGGTTCAAGCTAAAAAACATTGAAACGAGGAACTTGCATATTTTATCAGATATATAAAAAAAGACGCCCAAGGATAGCCCGGGGCGTCTGTCTTGTTTTTCTAAAGAGGCCTTATTTTACATTTTGGCGCATTGTATCTAATTTGCTAGCGACTGAGCCATCAAGCACTTTATCACCAACTCGAATGACCAATCCACCTAAAATGGTGGGGTCAACCTTAAACTCTATCGAGCCTTTAACAGTTCCTTCCACAGATTTCTTTTCGCCATCTGTAAGAGGGAGCGCACTGGTTACTACAGCATCGCCTTCAGCACCATCTGCGATGACAACTTTACCATCTTTAACACCAGAGAAGAATTCATCGATCAAGGCGTGTTGTCGTTTTTCATCCAAATTCTCACCAAGGAGTTTTTGGGTGGCGGACATTGCCAACACTGCAATCTGACCACGAACTTCACCTAAGAGGGCATCACGTTCTTCTGCCACACCCGCTCGAGCTTCATTGGCGGCTTCGCCAGCAAACTTTTCGGCAGCGGCTTTGATGTCACGGGCAACTTCCTCAGCACGCTGTGAAGCTTCTCGAACCACCTGGGCAGCCTCAGACTGAGCATCTGCTACGATCTTTTCTGCCTCAGTTTCGGCGTTTGCACGGGCTTCAGCAGCCACACGGGCATCTTCCATACCTTGGGCGATCTTCTCACGTCGGTCTTCGAGCATCTTGATGATTGGGCCATAGACCCAAGCCTTCAAGATCACGAAAAGGACTAAGAAGTTGAAAAGCTGTACAAAGAAATAACCTAAATTAATTCCTAATGCTTCCAAGAGATTACTCCTTTGTTATTAATTTCCAACCACAAACAAGATCAAGAGAGCAACCACCAAACAGTAAATAGCGACTGCTTCAGCGAATGCAATTCCCAAGATCATGTTGGTCTGAATTGTTCCAGTTACATCGGGGTTGCGTCCCATGGCCTGTACTGCACCACTGACAACGATTCCGATTCCAGCGCCAGCGCCGATCGCGCCGATCATAGCCAATCCTGCGCCAATAAGTTTAGCTGCAATTACGATACTACCTTCCATGATTATTAAGCCTCCAATACTTTTATTTAGACGGGATCTCCGTCTCAAACCTATTTAATAAATTTATTAATGATCGTCGCCATGGGATTCGGTTGCCTGTGACATAAACACCATCGTGAGCATACCGAATACGATTGCTTGGATCAGACCCACAAAGAACTCGAGCATTAAGAATGCGCTTTGAGCTACAACAGGTACTAATGTACCGATAACAAATAACAATACCGACCCAGCGAAGATATTTCCAAATAGACGGAAGCTAAACGAAAGGATCTTTGCGAATTCACCGATCAATTCGAGTAAACCGACTGCAAAGTCGATCACACCGAAGATCGGCACGCTAAAGAGCGTTTTGGTATTGAAAAATTTAGTCAAATATTTTGGACCTAAAGCCTTGAAACCCATCCATTGCACCGCAACAACTGCGATAACCGCAAGAGCAAGGGTAAAATTTAGATCCGTTGATGCCACCCTAATAAAAGGCACGATTAAATAACCGTTGGAAGCCTCATGAGAGTCTTCAGCATGTACATCGTCAGCAACCACTGCCTCATCGGATTCAACAATGGTGTAAAAACCAGACCAAAGTTCTTCCTTTTCAAAACCATGAACCTCACCATGAGCAGGTTCGAGCCAACCAATGCTATCCACACCGGGGATCAATTCGGTCCAGTTCCATACAAGTACACTAAGGGTAATTGTTGCAAAAACCGGGAAAATGAACTTTGTCCATTTCCCTGCAGTTCCCTCGGTGAGATTGTAGAGACCTTCTAACAGACCTTCAACTGCACCAGAAATGCCTTTGGGGAGAGCATCGGGATTCATAGATGCTCGTTTAATAGCAATTGCAATCAATATAATGATCACATCGGCTAATAACATCGCCAAAATGGTATTGGTGATATAAAATGGCTGACCGAAAAATGTTAGTCCTGTTTCAAAGACGTTTTCGGCTGGTAGCTGAATATGCGGTTGAATTGGGGGGTAAGCCTTTGCAGCATAAAACCCAATAATGATGAAAGCAAGTACCCACCAGCGATGAACCCCCCAACGCCAGCCAGTTTTCTTTTCAGTTTGCTCCACTGTCTGCGTCCTCCTGTAATTTTTTTTCTTCAGCAGTCTCGTTTTCAGAATTTAGACTAAAACGGGATGTCGTAAATCGGACAGCCCATAATAAGCCTGCGATCGTCGCCGGAATACTCAAGATTATTAAACCAATTGTAAAAAGGTGCTTTGCGCTATCAAAAACTTTATCTAAATATAGACCCAGAAATACCGCAACAGCAATAATCAAGACTGTTACACAACCCGGAATACCAATCCCAGCAAAAACGAGTTTAAAAGTATTCGCTTGATCGTTCTTTTGTTGTGTCATATCAATCTTGATTAAACGTGAGCATTATATCATAAAGAGATAATGCGTCAATAAATGAGACATTTTCTGCAAAATTAGCTTATTCTTTGATGCTAATTTTGCTAAATCTCAATAAAACCTTAGAAAAATGAACTCGCCACTTTTTGAGCAAGCTCAAACATTGGCGCCATGATCACACCCAAGAAAGTAACGCCTAGGACACAGATAATGATAGCCAAACTTTGTGACTTTGCTACTGGGAATGGGACTTCGTCCCCTTCTTGGCGACGGAGGTATACAAATTTAATGACCGTCAAATAATAGTAAAGGGCGATCACAGCATTCAACACACCGACAACTGCCAACCAGACCATATCGGCTTGAATAGCTGCTGAAAAGACGAGTAACTTACCGAAAAAGCCGCCTAGTGGAGGAATTCCACCAAGGGATAAGAAAGTAAATAACATCGCAAAAGCTAAGCCTGGGCTACGTCGGCTAAATCCAGCATAATCTTCAATCTCATCTGATCCGGTTTGCTTATAATAAATGGCCACAAAACCGAAAGCAGCCAAGTTTGTGAGCAAATATGCGGCAATATAATAAACTACACTGATCACCCCTAATGATGAGGCTGCTGCCACGCCCATGAGGATATAGCCTGCATGTCCAATAGAAGAATAGGCGAGCATTCGTTTGATGTTCGTTTGACGTAAAGCAACCAAGTTTCCAACGGTCATGGTGATCGCAGAAAGGATCGCCAACAGTGTCTGCCATTCAACGGTTACAGATGGGAAGGCTACCAACATTACTCGAACCAACACTGCGAACCCAGCCGCTTTGGAAGCCGTGGACAAGAAGCCGGTTACAGGAGTAGGTGCGCCTTCATATACATCTGGTGACCAGAAATGAAAGGGGAACATGGAGATTTTAAAACCAAAACCGACAAGTACCAAAATAATACTTGTCATCAATGGCAATGTGGGCACGTTTCCAGCAGCAATTGCATCTGCCAGAGCATAAATATCGGTGGTGCCACCAAAACCAAAGAGAAGGCTGAAACCGTACATCATTACGGCGGAAGTCATCGCTCCAAATAATAAATATTTAAAACCGGCCTCTGCAGATTTACCGTCTTTGGTTGAGAATCCAGCCATGATATACAGTGGAATTGATGCTGTTTCGATCGCCAATAAGAGCATGACGAGATCGCCTGCAGCACCCATCAGGGTCATTCCTAAAGTGGAAAGGACCAATAAGCCATAGAATTCACCGCGATCGCCGATCGCTTCCCAGCCACGTGAGAAGACCACCGTAAAAGCTGCGCCAGCAATAAAGACCAATCTAAAGACAAAAGCCATCCAATCATGGCGGAGCATGCCGCCCCAGATCACTTCTTCTTCCCCTGGTTGAGCTAAGAGGATGGTTAATACAAAAGTAATCACCAATCCAAACAGTGCAATCCAGTTAAGGGTATCTTTGCCTTCTTCTTTCAATCTAATGTCAACCAATAGTAAGATCGCGGCCAGCACCAATAATGCAATTTCAGGGAGTATCGCTAAATAATCTACCATTTCCTAACCTCCCACGCCTAGAACAGCCAAAACTGTTTTGACCCCGGTTTCCATCATTGGAACCATCACCGATGGGAAAATACCAATGCCAACCAAGAATAAACAGAGCAGACCAAGAGCAAACTTTTCGCTTGGTTTCACATCTTTTATATGCCCTTCAAGTTCTTTGGGCAGATCTCCGAAGAAAACTCGCACGATCAATCGAATAATATATGCGGCAGTGATCACGATTGAGATCGCTGCAACGATTGCAATCCAACTTTTATTTCCTAGACCAGCCCATGCAGGACCTGCCCAGGCCGCTTTCTCGCCCCAGAGACCCATGAAGATCGGGAACTCGGCGACAAAACCAGAAAAACCAGGCATACCCATCGAGACAAGACCACCGATAATAAAGGCTAGAGTGGGGATCGGCATAAATTTAGCGATACCTCCCAGCTTCGATAGGTCTCTAGTATGCGCTTGATCGTAGATCATACCGACCACGGCAAAGAAGAGAGCCGTCATAACACCGTGGGATACCATCTGAACACTTGCACCCACCATACCGTCATGGTTGAGTGTAGCAAAACCCATCACTACTAATCCCATATGGGAAACGGATGAGAATCCGATTACATATTTCATGTCGGTTTGGACCATAGCGATATAAGCACCATAGACCACATTGACAAGAGTGAGGAAGATCATCCAGGGCATATGGAACTTTGCACCCTCAGGGAGAAGCATAATGCCCACCCGTAAAGCAGCAAAAGCACCCAATTTCATCAACACGCCCGCATGGAACATAGACACTGCGG
Source organism: Chloroflexota bacterium (assembly GCA_018662365.1). Classification (GTDB taxonomy): domain Bacteria; phylum Chloroflexota; class Anaerolineae; order Anaerolineales; family UBA11579; genus JABJGH01. Next base: position 37,987 of record JABJGH010000030.1, read on the forward strand.
TGGGTGCTGCCACGTGACCATCGGGAGACCAGTTATGGAAGGGGAAAATACCGCCCAAAATGGCAAAACCGATAAAGACAAAGGGGAACCAAAGTTTTTGGAATTCAACGGGGAAGCTCACATCTTGCATAGCGATCATATCGAAACTTGGAACACCAGTGGATTCCCAAGCATAGAAGAACATTGCAAGCGCACCAACCAAGGCGACCACCGAACCGATCACCAAATAAAGGGTCAACTTCATCGCTGCGTATTCTCTCGTTTCTTTCCATCCCCAAACAGCAATCAAAATATACATCGGGAACACTGCAATCTCATAAAAGAAAAACAAAACGAACATATCCAGCGAGACAAATACACCGAAAACGCCGGTGGCTAATAAAAAGAGAAAGGCAAAAAATTCTCTGGGTCTGTCATCGATGCGTTGAGAAATGATCACACCGGTGAACATCACCAACCCAGTCAATAAGACTAGTGGAGCAGAAATGCCGTCCACAGCCACATAATAATTGATGCCCAATGCAGGAAGCCATTCAAATTGATCGATCATTTGATATCCAGCAGCATCTATATCGTAGCTAACAAAAACCACGACGGAAAGCAGGAATGTGATTAAGCCGATTACCAAGGCTATTTTATAAAAGAGTTTCTTCTTATAGCCTGGAATCAGCATCATCAACAACCCAGAAACTGCCGGGAGAAAAACGATGATACTAATAATATAAGGAATTTCCATTCGTCACCTCTGCTTGGCTAACCAAGCATCTCCAAGAGAGCCATACTGGCCTTATTGATCACGTCTAGCAACCAACCTGGCCAAACCCCCAACCAGAGCATCATCACCATTAAGGGGACGATTACAAATAGCTCTCGCTTGTTGATCTCGGTCAAATGATCAGAATGTTTTTCATTGACCGGGCCGTGCAAAGTTTTGCCGATCCCTTTAAGGACATAAGCGCCAGTAAAGAGCAATCCGATCATGCTCAGGGCAGTCCAAAATGTGAAGATCGGCCAGGAGCCTCGTACTACCAGGAACTCGGAAACAAAGCCATTCAGGCCGGGCAAACCGAGAGAAGCCATGGAGACGAAAATCAAGATTCCGCCATAAATTGGAACGAGTGGGAAATAGCCACCCATTTCATCCAAGTCGCGGGTATGTATACGTTCATAAATAACACCGACAAGGAAGAACATCCCGGCGGCGGAAAGACCGTGGTTGAACATTTGCAGCACAGCACCATTGAGGGCGATGACTGCGTCTTCTGTTCCTGCCATTTTGGCAGCGGCAGCAATACCGAGCAGCACAAAACCCATATGATTTACTGAGGAGTAAGCCACAAGTCGTTTGAAGTCTTTTTGACCAAAAGCGGCGAATGCACCAAAGATGATCGCAGCTGTTGCGAGCCCTGCAATAATATTCGCACTAGCAGCGGCTTCAGCTGGATAGAGCGGAAGCACAAAGCGGAGGAAACCATAGGCACCTAATTTTAGCAATACACCAGCCAAGATCATTGAGCCAGCTGTAGGAGCTTCGGTATGGGCATCTGGTAACCAAGTGTGGAAAGGCCAGATGGGAACTTTGACTGCGAATGCAATTGCAAAAGCCCAGAAGGCAACTTTCTTTGCTGTGGCGACCGTGACCCAACCAAGGATTATTTCTTCCCCACCCATTGCATTCCAACCTGCGACAATTTCAGGCAAGTTGAAGGTGTGGAAAACCACGCCTAACATCTGGATGGCGAGCAGTAATCCTAAAGAGCCAGCCATGGTATAGATCATAAATTTGAAGGAAGCATAGGTGCGATTTGCAACCGTGATGCCACCCCATAATTTTCTTTCACCCTTGGGGCTGCCCCATTGGTTGATCAAGAAATACATAGGAACCAAACCAATTTCCCAGAAAACGAAGAAGATCAAGAGGTCTTGGGACATGAAGACACCCAACATGCCAACTTCCAAGAAAAGGAAGAGTGCCATATAAGCTTTGACTCGATCGGTAATGCTGAAAGAAGCCAAAATAGCGAAGGGGGTCAACAATGTAGTTAGGAGTACCATTGTCATGGAGAGACCATCTACACCGACATAGAAGGTGGAGTTGATCGCCTCATACCAAACAAATTCTTGTGCGAACTTCAATCCATCCGCATTTGCAACTGCACCGTCAAATCCAACCCAAAGAATAATCGCCATAACCAAAGAAATGAGGCTGACGACTAAGGCCACGATGCGAGTTGTTTTCTTGTTTTTCCCGGGCAGCAGGGCAATAATTAATGCACCCACTAATGGGGTAAACAATATTGAGGTAAGCAAGTTTATGTCCATAACCTCGCTCCTAGTTTAATGTCATCCAGAAGGCAAAGAGCGCAACAAAGGCTCCGAGCACAGCGATGATCATATATTGTTGAATATTGCCGGACTGGATCTTGCGGATCTTTTCGCCAAACCATTGGGTCATTGCGGCAGTGCCATCACCGAAGAACTCATTAATCACTGGTAAGTCGAATTTTTCGCGGAAGATCGTTCCCAAGGAGAAAGTTAGCTCTGCAACCTTATGCAGGAAGCCATCAATTACCTTGCGGTCCATAAATTCATAAACTACTTTTTCTGAGAAAACGGCTAAAGGTTTTACTAAAACTTTGTCGTATAGCTCATCGAAGTAGTATTTATTCTTTAATAGGGTGTGGACCGGGCCTAATAGTTTCTTGATCGGATCATTTTCAGCGGTGGTCGCATTGCGATATACCAACCATCCGGTGAGAAGTCCACCTAATGCCACAACCAACGATGTGATCAATGGGGTCCAGCTAAAGTGAATTGTCTCAAAGTGAATGAATGAGGGCAATCCATGGGCAATAAAGTCATGGAACCAATTAGGCAATATGCCGCCGATTCCAGGGAAATGTTCAGGAACACCAACCCACCCGAAACCAATCGCAAAGATTGCTAAGACGATTAATGGAGTAGTCATTGTTGCCGGGGTTTCATGTGCGTGCTCAGCTTCTTTTGTGCGAGCTTTGCCGAGGAAGGTCAAGGTGATCTGGCGCATTGTATAGAAAGCAGTAAGGAAAGCAGCAATTGCTAAAGTCCAAAATACGCCCATATGTCCATTTGCAAAAGCATCAGCTAAAATTTCATCTTTCGACCAGAAGCCTGCGGTTATAAGGGGGAAACCAGAGAGGGCAAAACCTCCAATCAAGAATGTCCAAAAAGTTTTGGGCATTTTTTTGCTTAGGCCGCCCATGTTGTACATATCTTGGGGATCAACCTTGTGATTGCCTGTATGTAAAACCCCATGTTCCATGCCATGAATGACTGAGCCAGAACCGAGGAATAAGAGCGCTTTGAAAAATGCGTGAGTTACTAAATGGAACACTGCAGCCACATAAGCACCAATGCCTAGAGCGGCGACCATAAAGCCTAATTGGGATATGGTGGAATATGCTAAGACCCGCTTGACATCATTTTGGGCGACCGCGATCGTTGCGGCAAATAGCGCCGTGATCGAACCGATGACCGCCAAAACTGTCATGGCAGTGGTCAACTCTCCGTGTCCACCAGCTTGAAGCAATGGGAACATACGGATGACCATATATACACCGGCAGAAACCATTGTGGCTGCGTGGATCATTGCGGAAACTGGTGTGGGTCCTTCCATTGCATCGGGCAACCAGACGTGGAGCGGGAACTGAGCTGATTTTCCAACCGTACCAATGAAAAGTAATATTCCAGCCAGACCAGCCACAGATAGACCAGGAATGTAGGAATCAGCATGGGCCAAATGAGAAATCATTTCTTCGGTGAAGATCGCCTTGAAACTTAGCGTCCCTGCCTCGGTGAAGAGATAAGAGATACCTAGAAGCATGAAGACGTCCCCAACGCGGGTGGTCATGAAGGCCTTCTTGGCTGCATTCTTCGCGGAATCTTTTCCAAACCAGAAACCGATCAATAAGTAAGAACAGAGCCCCATGATCTCCCAACCGACAAATAATGTCAGTAAGTTATCGGAGACCACCAAGGTAAACATTCCAAATGCGAATAATCCAATAAACGCAAAGAATCGAGCATACATCGGCTCGATAGAAAGAACTGTGTGCCCATCTTGGGCAGCGCCATGAGGGGGGAACCCTTTCTTGTCATGGTCACCTTTGGGTTGACCGTAGTTATGATAACCAATACTGTAAATGAAGATCATCAATACTGTTATGGCAACAAAGAATAAGACAATGGCAGAAAGAGGATCGATCATTACCCCGATTTCGAAGGGTTTATCGCCCAAGTTCAGCCAGGTGATCGCATTGCCAAATGGGTGTTCAGCGAAATGATTGGTTGTAAGTGCCTGATAAAAAACATACATGGCACCTAAGAATGAGAGGCCTGCGCCACCTACTGCAATGCTGTGACTCAACTTATTGTTCTTGTTCGTAAACAAGACAATAAAGAAGAAGGCCAACAACGGCGGGAGTGGGATCAGCCAGATGATGAGATTAGTTAATTCCATAGTTTCCACACACCTAGGTTCTAAAGATTTACCATTTCATCAGGTTGATTTCATCAGCAGAAACAGTGTCTCGCCGACGATAAACCGTCATGATTAAGGCAATACCAACTGCCACCTCGGCAGCGGCTACCACGAATACCATAGCAGCAAATACCTGGCCACTCACATTTTCAGGAGTCAGGTATCGCCAAAAAGCTACCAAATTAATATTGACCGCATTAAGCATCAGCTCAATACCCATCAAGATCATGATCGCATTCTTTCGAGCTAAAACTGCGTAAAGCCCAATAGAAAACAATCCGGCAGCGACGATCAAATAATTACTGAGAGGGATCATATGCAATACCTCGCCTATTCTTTCTGACGGGCGACAAATATCGCACCGACCAATGGGATCAATAGCAGCACGGATGCTGTCATTGTTGCAAGTAGATAAACTGGCTGGCCATCCTCTTCAACGAAAAAGGCGGTACCCAAATTGCTGATCGCGGCAGCTGTATCTGCTTCTGGAGCAACTGCAGAAAATTCAGGCCAGACGCTTAGAGCGAGGTATAGTCCAATGAATACCAATATAGACATCACTAAAGCCAAGCTCGCATGTTTGTTAAAAAGTTGACCCGGATTGGTGACTTGCCGGGTAAGCATGACGGCGAATATCACCAAAATGGCGATCGCGCCGATATACACCAGGATTTGAACAACTGCAAGAAAACTGGCCTCGAGCAATACATAATAGACCGCTACACCAAAAAGGGTAACGATCAAGAATAATGCGGCGTGCACCAAATTTCGGCGAGTAACCATCATTATTGCTGAGATCAATATTACTGCAGATGCAATCCAGAAAATAACTTCTAAGGGGGTCATTATTGCTCCTTCCGCAGCCTAAGCTGCAACCTCTTCAGTCTCTTCTTTTGGAGGAACAGCCACTGCACGTTCAGGGAATCGAACGCGATCTGGTTCGCTCTTTTTTATCGCTCGGCCTGCAACCACAATGGCACCTATGAGCAGTACCATATTAAGACCAAAATGAGCGTACATTCTTGTGGCCCCAAGATCTTTGACAAAATAATCTAAAAGGGGCACAGTCATTAAGAGAATAATATTAAGAGGCACAATGAACTTCCAGTTCATTGCCATCATATGGTCAATACGAATGCGGGGCAAAGTCAAGCGAATCCACATGATCACGAAATAAAAGAAGGTGGTTTTGGCAAAGAAAACCACCGCACCTAACCAAGGGCTTGCTGCGGGCTGCCATCCGCCAAAGAATAAAATACTGATCAGAGCAGCCGAGGCAAATGAGTGTGCAAATTCACCGGCTTGGAAAAGACCAAATTTCATGCCGGAATATTCAACATGATATCCAGCAACGATCTCAGATTCAGCCTCGAGAAGGTCGAAGGGAGTGCGGCCAATTTCCGCTAAATTACTAATAAAGAAAATCACAAAAGCTAAGGGGGCAAAAACGATGAACCAACCCACATCCCCTTGTTTTCCAATGATCTCATTCAAATTCATGGATCGGGCTAAGAAAACCGGAATTACCAAGGAGAGTAATAACGGCACTTCATAGGAGATAAGTTGTGCAACACCACGGAAGGCACCCAATAATGCATATTTATTATTAGAGGACCACCCTGCCATCAACACTGCCAACACGCCAAAGGAACCGACGGCACCGATATAAAGCACGCCGACATCCAGGTCCGTACCCACCCAGGTACTGGAATATGGGACCACACCCCAGATCATCAAAACAGCGAAGACTGCCATGACCGGTGCGATGTTATATGAAACTTTATCTGCACTCTCGGGTGTTGTATCTTCCTTGGTGACCATTTTTAATGCATCGGCTATTGGTTGAAGTAAACCAAAGGGGCCCACACGATTAGGACCAAAACGGTCTTGCATTCGACCAGCCACTTTTCGTTCTAACCAAGTTTGGAGAATAAAAATTCCCAAAGCCAATCCAGCCACAACTACGGCACCGATCAATTTCAAGATCACGGTCGCAAAATCATCTGACAAGTTCCAAGATGTAAGAAGCTCTCGTAACCATTCCGCAAAAATTGCAATAGGATCATAATTCATCAAACTACTCCTATCTCACAGCGCTGCAATCAGCAACTGTTTTTGTAATTAAACAAATAAAAAGCTGATGAGCATGCTCGCCAGCTTTCAATATATTATTTGAGTTTATTTCCACTCCAGCGCACCTTTTCGCCAGGCGTAAACCAGGCCATCTCCTAATAAGAAGATGAAAAGCACTCCGGCAATCACTCCGAGCAATGGCATCTGATCAAAAGATACTGCCCAGGGATATAAGAAAATGATTTCTACATCAAAAACGAGAAAGACCAAAGCGTAAACGTAGTATTGCATTTTAAATTGAACCCAAGTTTCGCCCACTGTTTCCATGCCACATTCATAGGTTTCCATCTTTTGGGCATTCGGTTTTCTGGGTGCTAAAATTCGAGCTACTACGATTGGCAGGGTTGGCAGTGCAACCGCGACGATAACCAATAAGCCGATAAACATCCAATTATCCAGCATTATTTCTCCTCAAAATATCGAAGAATTACAACTAAAACCCGACCATTCTACCGACAGTTTTCGATTGAATGTCCAAATTTTTTTGTTCTAATTTCGCAGGGCAGATTGTACCATAAAACACTTATTTTTCAGTTAATAAGGCATAAATTAATAGGGGGGGGAAATAAGGCAATTCATATAGGGAAAATTTAATTTAATGGGATTTTATAAAATCTTATTTATTGGGTAGTCCCTAGACCTTAAAATTATTCCATTGTAAACTTAGTTCCCAAAAACTACCCATATATAATGGAAGAAGCCCATTTTTTATGGGTAAAAATTGAAAAAAGACAGTACCTTCTCTACCTTAGGCAATAACGAATGATAAAGGAACCTCCAATAAAAAATCAATCAAGGCTTTGGGATTCGTCGGCTGTGATTTTATTTATCATGGCTTTATATATCACTTCTAGGCGATTGATAATAACAGAGTGGACAGATCACCTCTATATCATTCGAATTGTGATGTTAATTGCGGGGATCAGTGGGCTTGCACTTGGTTATAGTCAGTTCAGAACTCGCACGATCCTTTTGTTTGGGTTCGTCTATGGTTCCTTTTTGATTACCTTGCAATTAGGCCTAACTTTAGGTCGGGGGATTTTGTGGACAGAAAGATTGACAAGTTTATTTGGCCGTTTGGTATCAACAGCCAAGGACTTAAGCGCGAATGCTGTCATTTCGGATCCTTTATTATTCCTGATCAGTATGTCGATATTATTCTGGATCATCGGGGTGACCGCTGGCTATAATTTGACTCGAAAGGCAAACCCTTGGGGGCTAATCGTTCCTGCGGGGATTACCATTGTGATCTTACATACCTATGATTTTTCGATCGAATCTAGAATATGGATCTTGGCAGAATTCCTGTTTATTAGTCTCATCTTGTTAGCGCGGGTTTATTATTTAGAGAATAGAAGGTTATGGAAATTAGAAAAAACTCAAGTTCCAATTTATGCGGCTTTGAATATGCTTCCGCTTACATTAGGCGTGATTATCGTTTTGGTGTTAACAGCATGGGGAGCACCAGCAATTGCAAAGGCTTTCGATCCAGCAGAAAGAGCATGGGAGAAATTAATTGAACCTTGGAATGAAATTCGCGATGAATTCGAACGCGCATTCAATTCCCTCCGTTCTCCAGCAGTCGGCTTCTCAGATACCTATGGGGATAGTCTGCCTTTGGGGCAGGGAAACCCCCAAGGAGAAACCGTTGTATTGACGATTGAGTCTCCTCTTCGACCTTCTCCCGATATGCGGTTTTATTGGCGTGCAAGAACCTATGATTATTATAATCCCACTGCCCTAGGTTGGGAAATCACATTAGACGAGAAGCAGTTATTCCTCCCCGAGGGGGAAAACTTTATTTCAGTTGAGAGTTCTGCTCGCTGGGAGGGTCTTTTTAAAGTCACTGTCTTTAAACCACTTTCCATTTTATATACTGCTCCTGAACCCATTTGGGTGAGTCGGACCTCCAATCTTTTCCCTAGACCACTTTTTGAAGCAGCCGAAAAAGATATTGCTTTTATCCAATCCGAAAATGCTCTTTTAAATGGAGAGACCTATCAGTTTAAAGCATCGGTTGCCAATGCAACAATTCAAGACCTGAGTTTTGCAAGCACAGAATACCCTGAGTGGATCATAGACAAATATTTGCAAATTCCAGAAAATATTACCGAACGCACTCGACTCCTCGCAGAATCTATCGCTGGGGAATTAGAGACTCCCTATGAAATTGCAGAAGCGATCACCCATTATCTTCGAAATAATATTCAATATACAGATACTGTGCCCCCCATACCTGAAGATCAAGACCCTATAGATTGGATCTTGTTTGATCTTAAACAAGGGTTTTGTAACTATTTTGCAACCGCAGAAGTGGTCATGCTCCGCTCCTTAGGAATTCCCGCCAGGCTTGGGGTCGGCTATTCCCAGGGAGAATTTAGTTATGTGATCCAAGAATCTGCGGGTGTCGAAGCCACCCCAGTGATTGATCCTCTAAATAGGCAACTGGAAGAGGCTCCGCTCACCGGGGAAAGTTATATTGTTCGACAGAGTGACCTTCATGCCTGGCCAGAGGTTTTCTTTCCAGGGATCGGTTGGGTAGAATTTGAACCCACTACAAATCAAGACCCTTTAGAAAGACGTGAAGGTGATTTGGCTTTTATTTCCGATTCACTACTTAATTCCGAAAATGATGAGCTTAATAAAATCGAAGATCTACCAGAAGACGAACCACTGCTTTTGAAAGATTTTAGTGACGAGGGCTTTTTAAATGGCGAGGCTGATTCCCAAAATATTATTAATTCAACGAGCATTAGTATTATCATCGTCGTACTCCTCCTGATCATATTGTTCGTTGTCAACCAAAATAGTTCTGAAACAAAATACCTTACCCCAATCCCCGTGCTGATCGAAAAAGGGTTGATTCGTTTGAATATACAACCCCCCAAATTTATTCTCAGATGGTCCCGATCTGCGCAGCTTTCAAGTTTGGCTCAGTCATATATGGAGATCAACAAAAGTCTTCGGCGATTGGATATTCCAATCGGACTGGAATCAACTCCTAAAGAAAGAGCGGATGTATTGGCAACGTTACTCCCCAGACTTTCCAAGCCAATAAATGATCTATTACATCAATATCAAACGGGTGAATATAGTATGGCGGAGGGCGATTTGAAATTAGCCAAATCTGCTAGCCAAGAAATTGGTAAGTTGACCAGAAGGTTTTGGATGCAGAGGATTATCTTCCAAGCACGATACTTCTGGAGAAAAAATAAAATTTGGAAAATTAATCAATATGATTCTGGATACTTTAAGAAATAATCTTATCTATTTCATTTCTTATTAAATGAATATGCTTTTTCAGAAGGAAGGAAAATTTGACCTTCTTTCTCATCCCCCACAACCTCTATATCCTCTGGTTTATTATTTTTTGCCCAGGCGATATAGGCAATTGCTAAGACTTGAAGTTCAAATGAATTAAATAGATGTTCCTCGGGTAAAACCCCCTGAAGAATCCTAAATCGAGTGATCTCTTCGAAATACATCATTGGATCGGGGATGTCTAAGCCAAGATCAAACAATACCAATTGTCGCTGTAACCTGCCCTCTAGGCTCCGTTGTCCAAATAAGGGATGCCCTAGCCAAACCTGATAGCATACATCTGCCGACGCCTCGATCATTTCCAGATCTTCACTTCCATAACCTAGACTTTGCAATCTTTTTGTTAGATTGAAGGCTAAGCGCAGCCAAGGTTTTGCTTTTTCTTCCTTAGCGGGGGTATGATAAATCGGCAAATTTCTAACCTGCAGTAAATATTCAGCCAAACGCAAATTGTCCGATCGCCCCGGTTTTGGTGGAATTGCCAATTTTTCTCTAATTTCATCAGATTTCATCAATCCCTGATTGACATTCCCGGGACCATTTATAGCAACTACGGCTTGATGTTGCCCCCCCATAAAAGCCAATACTTCATCTAGTTCACCGATTCCTAAAGCCATTAAACGCAAATTACCATCAATTGCAGCGTAGGCAATTGATTTTGGTCCGGCTGTTGGATCTATACCAATATATGCTGTCTGGGTGAATAACATACTGCACTCCTGGGACCACCTCTCAATCGTCCCAATAGATTTAGTATACTTCCACATTTCTTAGAATGGGATATTTTTAGGGGATTAAATAAATATTTCTAGCATCTAGGCACCTTTAATCCAATAATTATAGAGGTAAGGATTCTTCGTTAACAAAACTCTATTTTGACGAAGGCATAAGCCCGCGTTATACTATGAAAAATATTATTGATAATATTTGTGCTAATTATCTAATTAATAATCCAGGAAAATAAAAATGACTGAACAAACTTTTAGACTCACGTATTCAACCATGTATGATCCCCCAGAGGAATTGCACACAAACTTCGAAGCTGAAGTTGCAAAGATCAAAGCCAATTTGGGAAATGAATTTGGCATGATCATTGATAACCAAGATGTTTTTACCGACGAAAAATTCGAGGATCATTCCCCGATCAATACTGACATGGTATTAGGAATTTTTCAGGAAGGTGGGAAAAAATATGCCGATGAAGCCTTGGCTTCGTCTAGACGCGCTGCAAAAAGTTGGAATAAAACTCCCTGGCAAGAACGTGTGGCTTTAGTGCGTGCTGCTGGTAATCGGATTAATGAAAGGGTTTATGAATTAGGTGCCGTAATCTCCCTTGAGGTTGGAAAGAACCGTATGGAAGCCCTGGCAGATGCTGCAGAAACTGCAGATCTTATGCTTTATGCCGCAGATCAGGTGGAAGAAAATAATGGCTTCGTAGTCAAGATGGGACAAGATCCCATTGTTGGATATACTGCGACAAATTATTCAATTTTAAAACCTTACGGTGTATGGGTGGTGATTAGCCCCTTTAATTTCCCTGGGGCATTGACTGGTGGACCCGTGGGAGCAGCCCTTGTAGCGGGCAATACCGTTGTAATGAAACCAGCCACAGACACTTCTTGGACTGCCCGAATCATCGCAGAATGTTTTCGTGAAGCAGGCTTCCCAGATGGAGTAGTTAATTTTGTTTCAGGCCGTGGGAGTACGACCGGACAAGCGCTAATTGATAACCCAGAAGTTGATGGTGTTACCTTCACTGGCTCATATGATGTGGGAATGAAAATATTTAGGCAGTTTGCTAATGGAGAATATCCGCGTCCCACAATATTGGAAATGGGTGGAAAGAACCCAGCCATCATTTCAAAAAACGCCGATCTTGACCGAGCCGCCCAAGGGGTTTACCGATCTGCATTTGGGCTACAAGGGCAAAAATGCTCAGCCACCTCAAGAGTTTATGTGGAAGAGCAAGTTTATGATGAGTTGACCAGTAAATTGGAAGCCCTGACAAAAAATACTATCCTGGATGACCCCACAAAACAGGCTACCTTCATGGGGCCAGTGGCAAACAAATATGCATACCAAGATTTCAAAACCTTCACTGAAGAACTTTCCCAGGCTGGTGAATTTTTAGCGGGGGGAAAGGTTCGAACGGAGGGTGAATATGGAAAAGGTTATTATTGTGAGCCCACAATTGCTACCAATGTTCCTTTAGATCATCGGCTTTGGAAACAAGAAATGTTCTTACCGATCACCATGTTAGCTAAAGTAAAAAACCTGGACGAAGCGATGAAGGAAGCCAATGATGTGGCTTACGGATTGACTGCGGGTTTTTATGGCAACAAAGAGGAAACTCAATGGTTCTTCGAAAATATTGAAGCGGGGGTCACTTATGCCAATCGCCCACAAGGTGCAACGACAGGTGCATGGCCTGGATTCCAACCCTTTGGGGGCTGGAAAGGCTCTGGCTCTAGCGGCAAGAATGCTGGCGGCCATTATTATGTTCAACTTTATATGCATGAACAAGTAAATACAGTCATTGAATAGGTGATATAGATATTATTGTCAAAGCAGGGTTCAATATTGAACCCTGCTTTTTTTTATCATTCAGGAACTAAGTGGCAAAAATAACTGCAAACCTGAATAATTCATATAAAATTAATATAGCTTAATACTTTGGTAAAGGTGTTTATGCGAAATTTCAAAAATCGTTTCGGAAAATTTATTGCTCTAATTGGGTTTGTGATTACCCTTCTGTTTTTTGCATCCGATTTTAGTGGGAGCCCAGATTACCGGTTTCTTTTTGCCGGGGTTATTAGCCTTTGGTTAGGAATAAAGATGAGCCGCAGCTCAAAACCCCCCGCTAAAAAGGCAGACCGATTTAGGATGATGCGAAGAAATTTTAATCGCGAGAAATATTACGCCGAACAAGAGGAGGAAGATCAAGACCAATATTGATTTTTTATTAATTCATTTTTGTATTTCCAATTAGTTTGCTTGTTTTTAACCCCCTTTTACTCTCCATCGTTTAAATCCCCTGCCTTGAGAAGATTGAATAAACCAGATATAATTTGTGCCTGATGTTCTAACTTTGAAAAAAAGGCATAAATATTATGAGTTCCACTAGTAAAAAATCTCTTGTCGTTTTGCTTATACTGTTATTTGTTTTGAGCGCGTGCTCAAGCAACAACGCCACTCCTGATCCAGGTCAGGTATTGACCCAAGCTGCCCAATTGGCCTCTGAAGGATCGACCCTTACAGCAATTGCTCAGCCAGCCACTGCAACTGATTCCCCCACTTCTACGAGCACCCCGACACTTGAGCCTGTGCCAAGTGCAACCTCGGAAATAATTCCAACAAATGCCCTCACTGAACCCATTGTTGATCCAAATCAGACTCCAGTGGCCACCCAAGAATCCATTGCGACCCAACCAGCGCCCACAAGTGTTCCTGTTGGAAACTTCAGCCCCGATTGTTATGTTGCTGGGTTTACCTATGATGGCCCTCCTTGGGATTACACCCATTTTCATGGCACTGTAAGCTTTGTGAAAGAGTGGCGGTTACAGAATATTGGCACCTGCAGTTGGACCTCGGATGTCTATCTCATTCATTTCGCAACAACCATTATTGAAAATGAGAAAGAGGTCCGGGATTCTAATGAAACCTTTGGTCAAGACACCGAAATCGTCGTGATTACAGATCCTATTCCACCAGGTGGATATTTAGATCTAGCGATTGAATTCACTGCCCCCCCTACAGGAAATGACACCTATAAAGTTTATTTCAAATTATATGGACCTGGAGGCGTGATCGATATTGGTGGGGGTTCAATTTGGTTTATCTTAGATATAACACCTCCGTAAACCGAATTTTAAGATTGAATTTTAAAAAGAAGTTATTTGTGACAAAAAACCAAATAGCTTCTTTTTTTATTTAATTTGTTGGGATTTATCACTTTTATGGAGAACAACAGCCCAAATTTCACGCAGCAAAAATAAGTTCCTGCTACAATTACGATACAGGGTTATTCACACATATCCCACCAATATCCCCTGGTATTTCACATAGATATCCACAGGTTTATTCACAATGGCAAAAACAACCGAGATATTGATCACCCTTCCCCTAAACGAGCAACAACTCGATAGTCTTCATCAGCTATCTGAAAATATTTCTATTAGCCATATTCCTACCAGCGATCCTGAAGATATTTCTTCAGAAATCTGGGAGAAAACTGAAGTGCTGTATTCGGATTCCATTTTCCCCGAAAGTGATCAGGCACCCTTACTGCGCTGGATTCAATGTTTGGCTGAGAAAAAAGACTGCCCGCCAGATAATCTAATTCTTGAAAGGGATGAGATTAAAGTCACCACCGTTGAAGGCCTCAACGCCATCCAAGTTGCTGAACATACAGTTGGTTTGCTATTAGCTCTATCTCGAAAACTGCCTGATCTTTTCAACCTTCAGGAAAATAATGAATGGCTCAATAATAGACCAAAAGGTTACGCGCCTCTAGATATATTTGGCAGTACGGTAGGGATTGTAGGTTACAACAGAATTGGTAGACAGATTGCCCGATTACTTAAAGGGTTTGGCTGCACCATTCTTGCCAGTAAACAGAATGCGATGTCTCCAAAGAATGTTGGCTTTGTGCCTAAAGGGACCGGGGACCCAGATGGTGAGTATTTTACCCGGCTTTATCCCCATCAAGCAATTAGATCCATGTTTAAAGAAAGTAATAGTGTGATCATAACAACAGCTTTTTCGGAACTCACACGAAATTTAGTTGGAGAGAAACAACTTGAGGTACTCAAGCCTACCGCAATGTTAGTGGATGTATCCGAAGGTGGTGTCTTAAACCTTGAAGCCTTAACTGATCATTTAGCGGATAATCGCATTGCTGGTGCTGCACTAGATGCTTTCCCCACTGTGCCATTGCCCTCCGACAGCTTACTCTGGTCATTGCCCAATGTAATTATTTCGCCTGACATAGCTGGGTATAGCAATAATCAATCTCAACGCAATTTTAATCTTTTCGCGAAAAATCTTTCCAAATATTTGGATGGTCAAGAACTTTTTAATCAGATGTCTCCAAGGGCAGGAAAATAGCAATGGCAAACTATAAAGCTGTTCTTTTCGATCTTGGAAATACCCTTTTGTATTTTAATGGGTCTTGGCCTCAGGTCTTTGCCCAATCAGATCTTGAGGTTTTGAATTTTCTGAAAACCTCTGGATTAGATATTGATGAAATGGTTTTTTTACAAGAATTTCGAAACCGGATCAATGAATATCATAAACGACGTGAGATAGAGTTTATCGAAATTACCATTGCATACCTTTTAAGGGATCTTCTAAAAGATCTAGGTTATCCCAACACAAGCGAAGAGACTATTCGGACTGCGCTACAAAAAATGTATCAGGTGTCGCAATCTCACTGGCTCATTGAAAAAGATTGTTTGGATACCCTTGATAAATTAAAATCAAGGGATTATAAAATTGGCATTATCTCAAATGCAAGCGATGATGCCGATGTACAAAAATTAGTGGGTGATTCTCAGATTAAAGAGTATGTAGATTTTGCGCTTTCTTCTGCTGCTTGCGGTATTCGAAAACCTGACCCCCGCATTTTTTCAATTGCTCTATCCTATTGGGATTTTACAAATGAAGAAGTCATTATGGTTGGGGATACATTGAATGCAGATATATTGGGGGCAAAAAATTCAAATATCAAAAGCGTTTGGATCAAAAGAAGAGCCAATATTCCGAACAATTTAGATTCCGATGAAAAGTTGATGCCAGATGAGACTATTGAAACCCTGTCTGAGCTTCCTGATTTGTTAGATAAACTTACTAACTAATTGGAAAACCAGATTATTTCTTAACTATCAGGACAGCGCATTTTGCCTGCTTGATCACATGCCGGGTTACATCCCCCAAAAATATCCCCTTTAATCCCTTATTTCTTCCTGACTCTCCCACTACAACCAGGTCATAAACTTCTTCTTCGATTTCTTGTAAGATTTGGTCAGCGACATCCCCATACCTCAATTTTATTTCGGTTGATACGTGGTGGTGCTCGAGATCTTCCATACTTTCATGCAAATGATTGGAAAGCGGCGTTGTAGTTTCCATTACTTCATCGATCGTATTGTCTACCATTTCAGTTCCTGCATACATACCGGGCATTGAACTACCTACATGAAGCAGGGTTGCTTTCAATCCAGCGGCTTCAGCTAAATTGGCACTTAGTTGAACAACAGGTTTGGAAATACTTAAACCTCCGGTACAGATCAATATCTTATCTAACTTAATATTTGCATGCCGAAGTAATAATACCGGGATGGGGGATTTGTGGATAATTTTATGGATCAAGGCTTGTTGATCATCATCAATGATATTTTTTTGTCGTCTTAATTCAAGTACGACAAAATCGTAATCTTCATTATCAATTTCATTTTTGAATACTTCAAGGGCTTTCCCATGGCGAAGTAGATCATGCACATCTACACCGTCAGCAATATGATCCTCTGCTTCTGCTAAAATCGCTTTTCCACTATCAAGACCCTGTTTTCTTTCGGCAACATATAAAAGATTTACCTCAGCCCCTGTCTTTTGAGCCAGTGTTCGAATAAATGCTGTTCCAGAGAGCGCGTAGGATTGATTGATCGCTAAGTATAGTAGTTTCATCATTCTCTCACCTTAAAAATTTCACAAAGCCAATATGCCCAATAATTTTAATATCACCATAATTGCTCCAATTAAGGGTAACACGGAGAAAAACAAACGAATTCGAGGGCCAGCAAAGTATTGCGTAGATGTTGCACCAATTCGGGCACCAATAACTGCGCCTACCTGCATCACCAAAGCCATCAAAATATCCACATTTCCCTTTAAAGCATGTGTAATTGTTCCAAAACCAGCAGAAAAAATAATTTCAAACAAATCGGTGCCGACCGCGACATGAGTGGGCATTCCTAAAACATAAATAAAGACCGGCATTCGGATAAACCCACCACCAACCCCCAACATTCCCGTCACAAATCCCGTGAAAACTCCTGCCCCTAATACAATCCAAAGTGAAATTCTTTTTATTCCAGAGTTGGGGAAAGACAACATTGGTGGAAGTTCAATTTTTTGGATTTTTTCAGCAAAACCTTGAAAACCAGAAACATCTTTTGTTGATTCACTTCCTTTCAAAAGGCGAATCGCTTTTATGCTTTCATATGCTGTAAATGCACTAACCATTAATAACAAGGAGATATATATCATCCCAACAACCATATCAACCGAATTGGCTGATTCTAATTTCTCAATAATCCTTGCGCCTGCCTCAACACCAATGACAGTACCAGCAACCATCACAATCCCTAGTCGAACGTCGACATGTCCAAGCGTTCGGTGACGGCGAACTGCAATGATCGAATTACCGGTGATATGGGCGAGATCAGTGCCAATTACAAAATTCATTGGTACCCCAGACAAAAACATAAATGGACCCGCCAAAAAACCGCCTCCCACACCGAAGAAACCACCTAGAATACCCACAATGAATCCTATACTTGTCAGTATTAAGGGGTTTATGGTTACACCAGCGATAGGGAAAAACATTAATTCTCCTACTTACGCGGCCAACGAAGGCCTAAGCTATTCACAATTAATGAAATAATTGCTTCCAGAATTAGAGCTTGAACTAAAATCACCCCAACACTAAAAACAGCAAACAATTTCAAATCAGAATCAAATAGCTCTGCAGTGAAATTTGTTAATAATTGCAACCCAAATTTGTAATAGAAATATGCGACACCCCCATAAATTATCGTCTCAATAAGATAATTTCGAAGCATTGCCTGAAAGGGCTTTTTTTGATTTTGTTTCATAAGAAATCCGGGAGAATAAAAATTTAAATAGCTATAACAATATTGTACATTCCATTTAATTATATGCAATACCGTTTTTTATAACTATCGAATTTTACTATTAAATTCATTCAGGTCGAAAATGTTATTACAAAAACAACATTCTTTTGGTATAAAAAGTAAAAACGATTACAATTAAGCAATATTTTGATTAATGAAATAGGAAAGATTTAATGTCTATAAAAGAAACACTCGCTCAATTTAACATACCCGATAAAAAGCTCAAGGGGTTACAAGAGCTTCCAAATTCGTTGCAGGACCAAAAAACATTTGCCTTACTAATTTTCAGTTTGATCGAAGACCTTTCAGTAAATATGGAAGAAGAGGATTTGGATAGCTTATACCTCAGTGGTGACATCACCAGCATCTCCACCATTAATAAAGATAAAGTATTAACGGGCAAGATCACTGCAAAACAAGACGGTGTTATCGCAGGATTGCCTGTCGCAAAAGCAATTTTTAGATTAGTGAGTCCTGAAATTGAATTTTCTCCTCTCATTAATGATGGCACCAAGGTAAGCGAGGGTGAGATCGTTGCTGAGGTACAAGGTCCTGGCAGGGCAATCTTAACAGCAGAACGTCCAGCGCTTAATTTTCTGGGTCGGATGAGTGGCACTGCAAGTTTGACCAGGGAGTTTGTTGATAAAGTCAAAAATACGAACGCTGTGATCTTGGACACTCGGAAAACAGCGCCCGGGTTTAGAAAATTAGATAAGTATGCGGTTCGAATGGGTGGCGGGAAGAATCATCGAATGGGTTTATTCGATATGGCCCTCATTAAAGATAATCATATTGATGGAGCAGGGAGCATAGAAGCCGCCGTGAGTGGGGTCCGGAAAAAATATGGCGACCAATTTCCCATCGAAGTTGAAGTTAAAGACTTGGAAGAATTACAGATCGCTTTACGTCTAGATGTAGAGAGAATTATGCTCGATAATATGGATATGAATAAGATGAAGGAAGCAGTTGTGATCACACATGGACGAACTCCCTTAGAAGCCTCGGGAAATGTGTCTTTGGAGCGAATTCGAGATATTGCGGAAACTGGTGTAGATTTTATATCTATTGGAGTGTTAACTCATTCAGCCCCAGCCTTCGACCTCAGCATGAGATTGCTATAACCCCTACAAAAAAGGTGAATTATGACCTCTGTCAATGAACTCTATCAAACAATGCATGAAAAATTAAAAGACGTAGTACCCGATGTGGAACTCAAATATAAGGCTGAAATTGCGTATGAGATCAACCGATTAAAAGTTGAAAAGAACGCGGTGATTTTGGGACATAATTATATGGAACCCGCCCTTTTTCACTCCATCCCCGATATTACAGGTGATTCATTGGCCCTAAGTCGTGAAGCCGCCAAAACCGAAAAAGACATCATCGTTTTTTGTGGTGTTCAGTTTATGGCCGAAACCGCAAAAATCCTCAACCCCAACAAAAAAGTGCTGATCCCCTCTGATAAAGCAGGGTGCTCCTTAGCAGAAAGTATTTCAGCTGCCGACGTGCGGTTACTACGAGAACGTTTTCCTGGCGTGCCAATCGTTGCCTATGTCAATACATATGCTGATGTGAAAGCTGAAGTGGATATTTGCTGCACCTCAGGGAATGCGGTGGCAGTAGTGAATTCATTGGACAGCGATTCGATCATCTTTTTGCCCGATCAATATTTAGCGCATAATATTGCCAATGAAACCGGGAAAAAGATTATTTTCCCGGAAGTTGTAAACAATACCTTACAGGTTCCAGATGGAGATTTTCAAATGATCGGTTGGACAGGGAAATGTGAGGTACATGAGAAATTTACTGTGTCTGATATTGACACGGTTCGGGCGCAGTTCCCAGAAGTTGTGATTGTCACCCATCCCGAATGTAGCCCCGAAGTTGTAGCTGCCTCCGATTTTTCAGGGAGCACCACAGCAATGATCAATTATGTGGAGCAAAGTAATGCCCCCCATTATTTGGTGCTTACAGAATGTTCAATGGGCGATAATATTGCGGCTGCCAATCCTGACAAAGATCTTCTTAGACTTTGCATGGTGCGCTGCCCACATATGAATACGATCACCATGGAAGATACACTTGCCGCATTAAGAAATGAACAATATGAAGTCGAAGTTCCAGAAGATATTCGAATTCGGGCAGCAAGATCTGTAGAACGAATGATTGCAATCGGATAAACCTATGCAAACAGATGTGTTGATCATCGGTTCAGGAATCGCAGGAGCAATTAGTGCCCTGCAATTAGCTAAGGATTCACAACGTCAGATCACAGTATTGACTTTGGTAGAAGATGCATTAGAGTCTAACTCGCGATATGCACAGGGGGGAATTGTTGGCCGAGGAATTCAAGACTCAGCTAAACTATTAAAAGAAGACATAATAAAAGCGGGGGCTGGTCTAAGTAATCCCCCTGCTGTTGATCAACTTGCAAACCTTGGCCCCAAACTTTTAGAAAAAATATTAATTGATGAGATTGATGTTCCTTTTGATAGAGATGATCAAGGGGATTTGGTGTTTGGTTTAGAGGCGGCGCATTCGAAACAACGTATCATCCATGTCAGCGATATGACAGGCAAATCGATCATGACTACATTGCTAAACAAACTAGAAGAAAAAAGCAATGTCACCCTATTGAGAAATCACACTGCAATTGACCTGATCACCTTTCCCCACCATGCGGTCGACCCGCTTAAAATATATGAGTCCCCAATCTGTCTTGGAGCATATACCTATAACCAAAATGAGAAAAAGGTCATCCGAATCCTGGCCAATCAAACCATATTGGCAACAGGTGGATTAGGGCAAATCTTTCAGAACACCACCAATCCAACGACCTCTCGTGGAGATGGTTTAGCAATGGCCTACAGAGCTGGTGCCCGCATTCTTAATGCAGAGTACATCCAGTTTCACCCGACTGCCCTTTATAACCCTGGACCCACACGCTTTCTGATCAGTGAGGCCGTAAGGGGCGAGGGTGCGGTGTTATTGACCCCGAATGGGGATTCATTCATTGAAAAGTACGCCCCAGAATGGAAAGAGCTTGCCCCGCGTGATGTGGTTGCCAGGGCGATCTATTGGGAAATGCTACATAATGATTATCCTCATGTCTTTTTAGATATTTCTTCAATCAAAAAACCCGGCGAGATCAAGAACCGTTTCCCACAGATCTATGAAAATTGTTTGAAATTTAATATCGATATTTCTTCTCAACCGATACCGGTTGTACCTGCTGCACATTATTTTTGTGGTGGGGTGCAGGTTGACCTAAATGGTCAAAGTTCCATCCCGGGGTTATATGCGATTGGCGAGGTTTCATGCACTGGCGTACATGGTGCCAATCGGTTAGCGAGTACCTCTTTGTTGGAAGGCTTGGTCTGGGGACATCAGGCTGCCGAACATATTCGATCGTTGCCCAATAAAAATGGTTTTTCTGAGAAGGATGTTCCTAAATGGTTCAGTGACAATTTGAGATATGAACCCGACCCTGCATTAATTCAGGTGGATATGGCAAGTATCCGCAATTTGATGTGGCATTATGTGGGTCTAATCAGGAACCAATATCAGATCAATCGCGCAATTCGTGATCTGACAAATTTGCGCTCGGAGATCGAGAACTTTTATAGAAAAACTCTTTTAAGTGATGGCCTTATTGGATTACGCAATGGGATCCAAGCTGCCCAGATCGTGACGCATGCGGCAAGCCAAAACAGAACCAGTCGTGGGGCTCACTATCGGGAAGATACAAAAATATAATTAGTTTAATTAATTGAAAAAGCCTGTTATTTCATCGGTAGGTCTATATTATCTTTTGCTTTTCGCCCCTGTAGATTTATGTTTTTGCTTCAAATTGGTAATTTCCTCTTCGGTCATGTCAGGAAGATAGTCCGAATCTTTAATCCCCAAAGCTTTTCGCTGGGCTTCCCGCCACATTTCTAATCTTTCCCCAATCTGCAACTCATAACCCTGATTCGAGGGAGTATAAAAATACGTGCCTAACACCTCTTTTGGTAAATATTGCTGTGGCAGATAATGATCAGGGGCATCATGTGGATATTGATAGCCTTTCCCATGGCCCAGGGCATAGGCATCTCGATTGCCATCTTTTAGATGATCGGGGACGGTTACCTTTCCCTCATCTTCAATTAATTTGAACGCTTTAAAATAGGACGTGGTGGTATTAGATTTTGGCGCAGTGGCTAGATATAGCACCGCATTTACGATTGGGAAAATTCCCTCCGGCAAACCAATATAATCAAAAGCTTGGGCAGCGGCGTTTACCACAACCAAACCATTTGGGTCTGCAAGTCCGATATCTTCAGAGGCCAGGATAATCAACCGTCTCAATATAAAACGCGGATCTTCGCCTGCATAGAGCATCTTCGCCAGCCAATAAAGGGAAGCATCTGGGTCAGATCCTCGCACAGATTTGATGAATGCTGATATCGTGTCATAATGCGAATCGCCATCTTTATCGTAAAGCACCGCCCGTCGCTGGATCGATTCTTGGGCAACATCTATGGTCACCTGTATAACGCCATCCTTATCTGCGGGGGTGGATTCAACCGCCAGTTCAAGGGCATTTAGTGCATTGCGCGCATCCCCCCCGGCGACATTGATCAGATGATCATAGGATTCTTGGGGAATATTCACCTGGTATTGGCCTAATCCCCTTTCTTTATCAGTCAAGGCAGCGTCTAACACTTTGCGAACATCTTCTGGTTCCAGATGCTGAAGTTGGAAAATACGGGAGCGTGAGAGCAGAGCCGAATTGACCTCGAAATAGGGATTTTCGGTGGTTGCGCCGATGAGGGTGACCGTGCCATTCTCCACATGAGGTAATAGGGCATCTTGTTGGGCTTTATTCCAACGGTGTACTTCATCTACAAAGAGAATTGTTTGTTTGTTGTAAAGCTTTCTGCGTTCAATTGCTTCAGCCACGACTTCACGCAGTTTCGCTTTGCCATCCAACACCGCTGATAGGGTTACAAAATAGCTCTCAGTTTGATTGGCGATCACCATCGCCAATGTGGTTTTACCTGTTCCTGGAGGTCCCCATAATAGGATTGAAGAAAACAGACGGTCTGCTTCGATGGCCCGGCGAAGTAGTTTTCCCTCGCCCAAAATTTCTTCCTGACCGGCATATTCATCCAAATTCCGTGGCCGCATGCGAGCGGCAAGCGGTGCCTCAGTCGCAAGGGATTTATTCATGGCGTGGTCGAATAAGTCGGTCATTATAGGTGAATTATAGCATGAACGGTTGTTCTAACATTATTAGCACATCGAAACTAAGTACAACTGCCTATTCCCAATTATAAAAAATAATTGTATCCTGATATTTGGGTAAATCTATAGAAGGAGAGAAAATTATGAAAATTATAATCAACAAACTTAAAAAAGAGGAGATTTTTACAGAATCTTTCCTAGAATTAAATGAAAATAATGTAATCGATTTCCCTAATTCAGGCATTGCGATCATATATGGACCAAATGGAGCTGGAAAAACCTCATTTGCAAACATACTTGGGAATGAGTCTAATACGGAATTTTCAATTGAATTCAATGACAGATCAATAACTAACGAAAATTCTGAAAACATTTTTCATAATATCAGTGATCAAAACACAAGAAATATTATTCAGGGGAATACTGAGGATTTTATTTTAGGCGATAATATCAAATTAGAATACAAGTTAAAAAATGAAATTGATTCAAGTTTTTCTAATTTATTTGGAAACAGTTTAAAAACAATATTAAACAAGGATTTTGAAATTTCTGCAAAAAACAGTCCATTAATAACAATTATTTCAAATAAATTATTGAAAGGTTTTGTTGAAAGCATTGTGAATGTTAGGGACAAAGGGAGGGGAATCGACAGGACTAATTTTATAAGTACAATAGACTCATTAAAAACGATGAAACCCATCGATTTTGATGAAATAAAATATAAATATATTATTGGTGAATATAAAAATAAAAAATCAATTATTTCACAAATCAATAAATTAGTGGAAACTGATTTTCAGAAAAACGAGTCTGTTCGACGAATTGAAGAAAACAAGGATGCGGTATACATTCTAGAAAAATATGATTATTTAAACGATTGTTTGGTTTGCGACAATGATATTGAAAGGAAGAAACTCCTCGAGGAAAAAATTAATAGCAAAGAGGAAACTTTCAGATCTCTCGATGATAAGACAAAAAAAATACTTGAAGAAATCGTGAACAAAATCACCGCCAATGACCCTCTAAAAATTAAAGATGTGATCTTAGACACAATTATCAGCGGAGATTTTGCAAGGATACTTGTTCTAAAAACAGAAATTGATAAAGCATTTGAGATTTTCAATATTGATCTTAATAACCAATTCAAAGAATGTCTAAACGAAATTAATTTGAAATCAGATTTCAACGATTATGAAGAGCTGATAAAAGATAAGCCAATTTTAGAAAATGAAGATATATTATTTGTTCAAGGCTTAATTAATGATTACCTCGATAAGAAGATTGAGCTAATAAGAGACTTTAATGGCAATTTAAATTTGGTTCTTGCAAATAAAGATTTTCTAGGTATTGATAGAAAAGAATTACTGTTAAGCAATGGTGAGCAAAATTTTATTTCTTTATCCTTTGAATTATTAAAAGCAAAAAAATTAGAAACTCCAATTATTGTTCTAGATGACCCAATTTCAAGCTTTGATTCAATATATAAAAACAAAATTGCATATTCGATTTTGAAATTTTTGGAGAATAAAAAACAAATTATTCTTACTCACAATATTGATTTAATTAGATTGCTTACACACCAACGGCCAAATTCATTTAATTTATTTTTATTAAACAATACTTTAGGGGAAAAAAACGGTTTTATAAAAGTGTCCCAAGATGAAATAAAATTGCTTCTTTATACTCATGAAATAATAAATTTTTTTAGAGATGCAGTATTTCGAGAAATTTTAGAGGAGAAAACCTTCCTCATTTCAACAATACCCTTCATGAGAGGGTTTTCAATGCTAATAAATAATATTGAAATAAAAAACAAATTAACAAATCTTATGCATGGCTATAAAACTGAAATTGAAGATATCGCAGATTTATATAACAAGTTGTTTGAACCTAAAATACCCTTAACCTCAATTAAAATTTCCGCTCAAGATATATTAAATATTGACCTTAATAATTTAGATATAGTAAATAAAGAAAAATATCCTCTCTTGAATAAATCTCTTGTTCACACCATAAATTATTTATTTATAAGATTAAAAGTAGAAAAGGTGCTCGTAGATAAATTTACTGTTGTAATTGAAGATTATGACACATTATACAAAATAATTAAAAAAGCTTTTGCCAATGGAACAGATAGCAATATAAAGTCGAGGAATTTTCTTTTATCAAGAAAAACATTATTAAATGAATTTAACCACTGTGAATTTGATTTAAACATTTTTCAACCAGCCATAGACATTACAAACTCCGCGCTAAATAAAGAAAAAACAGAAATTCTAGAGTTTCTTGACGAAATAAGTCAATAGACAGGGATTTTCCATTATTTGTCAAAGAGTTATTTGGTTATTATTTTTCCCAAATAAGGAAAAAAACAATAAGTTTTCTTAACATCATAAGCCTCCAATTTTAGCAAGAAATAAATAAGCAATCAAAAGAATTTAAGAAAAAACTTATACCGCCTCTGGTATGGCCACCCCATCTGCCAGCACTTGTGCCTAGGATTTGACCGATATAAAAATTTCCCCAATTTAAAATCGTTTTTCTATTATTAAACTTATGATATATTACCCCCTTAGTCAATATTGTATTCCTAGAGCAATAAATGCATAATCTCAGACCTATTCACTCAATTGAAGATATTCCAACCAAATACCAAAACACACCGATTGGATTGTTATTAGAATTTCACAATTTAAATAAAAAACCAGCCCTCTTTGAAGATGCTCAATTATTGATCGGGATGTGTATTGATAATCGGAAGCAATTAAACCTTCCTGAAAATTTTGCTTACGTACTTCGTTCTCCCGGCGCAAATTTTGATCAAGATGCTTTCGCAATATCGTATGCAGTCTTGGTGGGAGAAGTCCGGTATATTGCTCTAATTGGACATAATGATTGCGGAATGGTGCAATTAGCCCATAAAAGGGAAACCTTTTTAAAGGGTTTGGAAGAAGTGGGGAATTGGGAAAAGGGAAAGGCTATCGAATTTTACGAGTCCAACCTAATTGAATATGGGCTTGAAAATGAAATTGACATATTAATTAGGCAAGCCACAGAGTTCAGGGGTTTATATCCGAAGGTCATCACGGTACCCATGCTATATCGGGTGGAAGACAAAAAACTTTTTTTGATCGAAAATAATTAGCCCCCCAATCCCAACCATATTTTTTTAACCCGAAAAAATCACTAGGTAATTCCAGGCTTTTTAGCTTCGTACATATTTAAAAGAAAAATCAATTTCCCTTAAAGAATCTGGGGGGTAGAGAAAAAAATGAATATCGTATTCGATTTTCTTAGTATGGATCAGTGGCTGGCGGTTTTACATATAGGTTTGGGTTTATGGTGGATAAAGTCCGTTTTACACAAACCGTACCCCCATTTCCTCAAAGGTCAAATGGCAGATTGGACGATTGTTTTGGCTGAGAATCATCCCTTCCCCTTCTTGGCAATGCCGATCGCGGTAATGGTACATAAAAGCCGATCTTGGTTTCCATGTTTACTTGTATTTGGGGAATTGTCCGCAGGAATTGGCTTAACCTTTGGCTTATTTACCCCCATCGCCCTAGTTGTGGCAATCCTACTCAATTTAAACTATCTGGATTTGGCGGGGGTACGCCCGAGGGATATCACCGTCAATAAAACCTATCAGTGTGAGCAAGGGCAAAATTGGAATATGATCGTCCCCCAATTTGTCTTATTGGCACTTGGGGCGTGGGGTACTTGGAGTCTCGATTCGGTTTTCGGATTATTTTTGTAAGGGAAAAAATTTCAACTTAGAAGTCTCGCGAAAAATCTTCATCACCTAATTTAATTCCAGTCAGCTCCATCATAATATCGAGTACCACGATGTCCTTGACGTGGCACAGGTAAACCTATTCGCTTCCCGGGAATTTCCACATAGATCAAGCTTCGGGGCTTACCAGACATCGGATTTACTGCACCTGTCTCAATCCGCGTAATCTTTAATCGGCCGACCAACATGTCTTTCCAAATCGTATATACATAATCTCCCACAGCCAATCTAGACGGTTTGCCAGCCATGTGGAATTCAAATTCTCCAGCACCCCCCTCATACAAACTATCTACAGCCTCTTGACCATGTTTTTGCGGAATTGTTTTTGTAATACCACTCATCTTAGTTCACCTCAGTTTCCAGGTCGATTTCAATTTGTTTTAATTCTATCCCAGCCCCTTCAAAAAATGCCATCGCATTATCATCCACCCGATAACTATTCACATAAACCACCCGGGCAACCCCCGCATTGATCAAGGTCTTAGTACATTGAATGCATGGAAAATGAGTCACATAGCATGTTGCCCCTTTGGTTGAGACCCCATGCAAAGCAGCCTGAATGATCGCATTGGTTTCCGCATGAATGGTGCGCACACAATGACCATCTACCAATAAATGCCCCTCATTATCACAATGACCTTGACCGCTCGGAGATCCATTAAACCCGGTGGTTAATATACGCTTATCGATCACCATCACCGCCCCTACATGGGCTCGATCACAGGTGCTTCTTTCGGCGACTGCCAAAGAAATCTTTATAAAATAATCATCCCAGCTTGGTCTCATCAGCTCACCTCGTATTGAATTATTGGCTTTCTATGAATTTAAAAAAGGCAAAACAAAAATGCTTATCCCGAAAATGATTAATAATGTTGCCATATACCGAATTAATAAAGTCTTCTCTTCTTTATTTCTTATCAAATAGAGAATGATGGCTCCAAGTAATGCAAACCCTAACCCATAAAATGCCATAATTTCTCCTATAATTGATCAATGCTGAAAAAAACCTTGTTTTGATTATACTGATAAACCCAATTTATGGCGGGTATACTTAGTAAAAAATCATCTCTTTTTCAAAAGAGGAGTTTAAAATGCAATATGCAGACTCATTAATCGATCTCATAGGCAAGACACCCCTGCTAAAACTTGGTCGCCTTTTTCCAAATGAGCAAGTTTTTGCTAAATGCGAGTTTATGAACCCAATGAGTGTAAAAGATCGCCCGGTACTTCAGATCATTTCGGATGCCGAGGAAGCGGGTCTTTTGAAACCCGGTGGGACTTTAATAGAAACAACCAGCGGCAACACGGGGATGGCGGTCGCCTATATTTCTGCAATTAAGGGGTATAAAGCGATATTAGTCATGTCTGAAATTCAAAGTTTGGAACGTCGACAAATTCTTAAAGCTTATGGGGCTGAACTGATTCTCACTTCTGCATCCGAAGGTACAGCAGGGGCAAAAAAAAGGATGAATGAGATATTGCTTGAACATCCAGAATACTTTTATGTCGGACAACATATTAATCTTGCCAATCCTAAAGCCCATGAGCTCAACACTGGACCGGAGATTTGGGAGGACACTGATGGAAAGATCGATATTTTAGTTGCAGCCCTTGGAACAGGGGGGACGATCTGCGGGGCTGGGCAATATTTGAAGAAGAAAAACCCAGATATTCAATTGATCGCGGTTGAACCTGAAGAGTCGCCTTTTATTTCTCAGGGAATTTTTAATCCTCATCGCATGATGGGCACCGCCCCAGGATTTATACCTGAGACCCTAGACAAAGAAATGTTGGACGAAATATTTTTGGTGAATGAGGATCAAGCTTTTGAAGGCTGCCGAAAATTGGCTAAACAGGAAGGCATCTTGGTAGGTATTTCATCAGGGGCAGCTTACCATGCTGCTTCAGTAATTGCCCGGAGACCTGAGAATGAAGGAAAAGTCATTGTTGTGGTCTTCGCAGATACGGGTCAACGCTACCTGAGCGTGAGCGGATTATTTGACTAAACCAAGAAATTTTTGAAAACTAATTAGAAGGGGGAAGCGTAAACAATAGGAATGCTCGATCTTCTGCCGAATATTTATCCAGGTCCAATCCAAACAGGTAATCCTCATCCCCCAAATTGTTAGGCAATATCCCATAAGCCAAATTTACATATCGATCTACTGTGCCATTTGCCACACCCATTTCCTCAGCAACAATCGGGGAACGCATTCCGAAAAATACTCTCATCCAAAAAGCTGTCAAGATCTGGGGGGTCATTTCGGGGTTGGGAATCCACTTCGGGATCACTGAATATTCTCCCCATATTTCAGTAGACAAATCCCTTATTAATTCTTTTATCGATGGGCTAATTACATGTTTTGTGAACATGCATTTCATCAATGCCGGAACAATAGACATCCGGACATCATCCTTAATCAAAAAACTATCAACCCCTGTTTCAATAGCGGTCCAAAGTATTTTTTGATTTCCATATTGTGACAGACATATAATTTTTGCTTGATATTTGGACTTAATTTCGTTCAACAAAAGGGGAAGGGGCCACTTCTCGTCATTGTATTCCATATCTAATACTACAATATCTATTGCATCCACCTCATCCATTTGCTGAATCAGATCACCTGCATTTAGGGTTTCAATGACGACGGTTGTTCTTGGGTCTCGCATTACAAGAGCGGTATTCCATTTCAGGGCATAATAATCATCATCAAAAATCGCTATTCTTAAAGGAAAAAGTGTTTCTAAGGTCATATTTAGTCCTAATTTATCATGGAGACCGGGAAAGAACTAAAAATATTCTATCAGAATCTTTTTCACTTTTTATCTAAATCATCCTATTTTTTGGTATTTGGATTTATTAATCCACTCGCTATAATAAAAAAATAGTTCTGCAGTCCTTTTAGCATGCAAAAGAAAAATTGCAATTTTTTCAAAATAGGTTGACAAAGCAATAATATTTAGGATAAACTAAATTATTATTTAGATTTAGAGAATTTTTGTTTTGTCGAAATCTTTTGGAATACAAAATTTAAACGAGGTAAATAACAATGAACATTGACAAAGCCATCCATGTAAAAGACTTGGTGAAATTCTATGGAAAAACCCAAGCTTTATTTGGTGTAGATCTTGAAGTAAAACGCGGAGAGGTCTATGGTTTCCTTGGTCCGAATGGGGCAGGGAAAACGACCACCATCCGGTGCATGTTAGACCTTATTCGCCCACAATCTGGGTCAATCTCTATGTTGGGTATCAACCCCCAAGAAGAACCAGAAGCCGTTAAAGAGAGAGTTGGATATTTGCCGGGTGAATTGCATGTCGATGAGAATATGACACCAAAACAAATATTCCGTTATTTCAACCGACTACGTGGGAATCGTTCAGACTGGGATTTTATCGAAGAGTTGTCAAAGAGACTAAAGTTAGAGCTTAATACACCGATCAAAAATTTCTCGAAAGGAAATAAGCAAAAAGTCGGTGTTGTGCAGGCTTTAATGCATAAACCAGAATTACTATTACTTGACGAACCTACTGGCGGGCTTGATCCCCTTATGCAGCAAGAAGTACTAAGTATGTTGGCAGAGGCTCAAGAAAAAGGAGCAACGGTGTTCTTCTCCTCGCATATTATCTCTGAGGTGCAATCAGTAGCTGACCGAGTTGCCATCATCCGGGACGGTAAGATCGTAGAAGTTGCCGAAACTGCCGCTCTGCTCAATCGTTCCAGACGAAAAGTGCGCATTCGCTTCCAACAACCCACAAAGGTGGATGATCTGTTAAAACTCCCCGGGGTTGAATTACTTTCTGAGGACGAGACTCTCGGTGCTGTAATGGAAGTTGAAGGGGAGATGGATGCCTTGATCAAAGGTTTAGCAAAATATCCGATAAGTGATTTTGAGACTGAACGAACCAGTTTAGAAGAAATATTTCTTACTTATTACCACAGCAAGGAGGAAAAATAATATGTTAACTATAATTCAATATACACTACGACGTTCACGGGGCGCAATTATTGGTTGGGGGATTGGCCTCGCGGTTTTAGCAATCATGATGGGATCAT
This sequence comes from Chloroflexota bacterium, assembly GCA_018662365.1. GTDB lineage: Bacteria > Chloroflexota > Anaerolineae > Anaerolineales > UBA11579 > JABJGH01. The sequence continues at coordinate 68,949 of JABJGH010000030.1, forward strand.
TATTTGATATGGTCGCAAGCAGTGGTGATCTGATGTTGGCTTATGTAGAGGCATTGCCCGAATTTGCCGAGTTATTTAATATGTCCGCAATGAGTTCACCCATTGGTTGGCTGGATGTTGAGTATTTTTCATTTGTCCCTTTGATTATTGGTTTATTTGCTGGCGGTGTTGGTGCCAGTCTAGTGGCTCGTGATGAAGAAGCAGGCACCCTGGATTTGATCTTAGCACACCCCATTAGCAGATCTACTTTGTTTTGGGGTCGCCTCATTGCCAACACCATCATCATCGAAATATTATTGATTATTTCATGGGCTTCCTTACTCATGACTATGACCTGGTCAGAGAATTTCACCATTCCTGCTTGGGATTTGATATTACCTTTCATTTCTTTATTCAATATTTTAATGGTATTTATGACAATTTCCTTACTATTTAGCATGATCCTTCCTGGTCGAGGAATGGCTAGTATGGTTACAGGCATGTTAGTGGTCGCAGGTTTTTTCATCACCTTGCTTTCAGGCTTGGTTGAGGAATTAGAACGAGCGGCAGATTTTTCACCCTTAACCTATCTTGAAACTACTTCAGCAATTGATAATGGGTTGAATATGACTTGGTTCAGTGTATTTACTGCCATCTACCTTTTCCTTGCCATTCTATCTTGGCAACTTTTCCTTCGGCGCGATATACGAGTCGGGGGGGAGGGTTCCTGGCGAATTCAGGATATCAAGAAAATATTTATCAAAGCATAATTCCGAAAGCAAATGACAAAAAAGGTGCATCGGCGAATGCACCTTTTTTATCATTTGCTAGTTTATAATTGGATTAATAGATTAATGCCTAACTGGAGGAAATCAAACGAAGAAAAAATCACTCCCAAGACAAAAACGTGCCTTAAGGGTATTTGATATTATTTTTAATTTTCTCGAAAAAAAAACTGTCCTCCCATTTTGATAAAGCCTTTTCCAAAATAATAGTGTCCCAATCCAGAAATAATTTCATCGATATCCTTCCTCAAATGCCTTATGTGGGCGGAATAAAAAATTATTTCACTCCGGTCATCCTGATAAATGGCTGGATTATTGCCATGCATCGAGCAATGAAGTCTGAGGGAAAGACAGCGGAAGACACGATCATAATTTGGGCTGAAGTTATGGATGACCTTTTTATAAAAATCCCAACCTGGGTAGCCCAACTTATCGGGAAAGCATTGATCAGCAAACCAGTTATCAAGGGTTTCGGGAAACAAGCGGAACTATCTCAAAAGAAAACATACCCTGGCAATTGGGGATATCAACTCTTATATGGGGATGGAATCAATTTTGATATGGGTTTTGAATTTTCAGAATGTGCGGTGATCAAACTCTATCGCGCAATGGATACAATGGACTTGGCTCCCTACTGCAACTTTGTAGACATTACCTATAGTCATTATTTGAAGATTGGGTTAAATGCGAATCAAACCTTAGGCTTGGGGGATCATACCTGCAAAATGTTATTCAAACGTGGTGGAGAAACTCTCATCCCACCCAAACTAGTCGGAGTTATTCCCCTGGCCAATAAATAATGGGAGATTTTTTCATCTTCTAGTTATTGGAATCATTCGGCCAGATCCAAAAGCTTTTTCACTCACCTTCAATATCACCCCCGACTGCCAGCGTTTATGTTCAGCATTACGCATCGCAAGATTGCTTTGATTATTTTGAACCAAAGCTTCGATCTGAGGAGAAATCACTTCATAATCGAAGGGGTCCACTTGGTCATGTCGCAATTCAGCAGAAGGTTTCCGATCCAAAATAAATTGAGGGATAATTTCCTTGTTTCGGTTGATCCATCTTGCCAAGGCATAAACCTCTGGTTTGATCACATCACCGATTGGGCAGATCGTCCCTGCGGTGTCTCCATAGATCGTTGCATATCCCAGACTTGCTTCGGTTTTATTTCCCGTATTCAGCAACACACCCCCATAACGATTGACATAAGCCATTAAGCTAACCATTCTCAATCGTGCCTGCACATTTTCTGCGCTATTTCCTTCAGAAAGCAGGTCCCCAAAAGCAGATTCAGCCGCGGCATGCAGGGGTTCAAGCTCCAGTTTCTCAAAATGTATCCCCAAATTTCCGCATAATTCTTCTGCGGTTTTTGTTGAACGTGGGTCGGTAAATCTAGAGGGCAGAGCAATTCCTGTGACGTTTTCTGGCCCCAGAGCTTCAGCCGCAATTGCTGCTACCAAAGAGGAATCGATTCCTCCCGAAACCCCTAAATAAGCGGAATTTAAACCATTTTTATGGAAAAAATCACATAACCCTAATACGAGGGCGTCATGTAATAATTTCTCGGAGGGTTGAACTAAACTTTCCTCTTTAAGATTTGTTTCTGTGTCGATTACACGAACCACGGACTCAAAACTTGGGAGTGATGAAAGAATTTCTCCCTTATCATCAAACAGAAAACTCCGCCCACCATAGATCAATTCATCATTCCCACCAATCATATTCACAAAAATACCGGGGAAAGAATGATTAACAATGCTAAGTCTTTTTTCAAACGACTTTTTTGTAAATAGAGATGCCGCAATAACGATTAAAAATTCTGATTCTTTTGGGATATCCTGTTCAAGATCAGCTTCCCCAACCACCACCGTGATTTTCTTTCCAATTAAATTATGAACCTTAGTATTACCCCCAGGGAGAAACCAGCGGGGTTCCAGATTCACATCAAAGCTCGGCAAGCTCTGTTTTGCTGCCAAAAGGGTAACTTTTCCATCTTCCAATAAAACTGCTGCATTTAATAACCCTGGATGTTGAGTTGTGGGTTTTGATCCGGGTTGAATTGTCCCTAAGATCACTGGGGGAAAGCCAACCATTTCATCGGCTAGACTTTCGGTTGCTGCAAAGACTGCTTCAGAAAAGCTTTGGTCGAATAATATATCTTTTGGGTGACAACCTGGAATAACCAATTCGGGGAATACGATGATTTCTGCCCCTTTTGCTTTTGCTTCTTCGGCGGCTGACAAACATAAACCCACATTTCCCTCGAGATCCCCCACAATAGGATTGATCTGGGCGATACCAATTTTCATTAATAATCCTCAGCCATCGCTTGGAGTAAATTCAGAGCTTCCATTACCGAATCACGTTCGAAACAGATTGCATCCCCCAGCATAAATACACGATAGCCAATTACCATCAAAAATGCCACATCCCCGATATCTGCACTGGCGGGAACGGGAAAATAAGCCAAGGAATCAAAAATTCGACTCGCAACAATTGCTTTGGGGTCTGCTTGGATAATTGCTTTCATTGCATTTACGATCAGATGGGGTTGCTTTACCTCAACAAAAAGATCGCCCCTCGCAGCCATCAAATTCCCTTGCTTTGCCCCTTGTATAGCGGAAAGGTTCATCCCTTTTTGGCTCTCGATCTTCAAGATTACTTCAGCTCCAGGTAACAATGCTTTTACTTCCTCCACATCCTCAGGGTTTTCCACATACGAAAGCATGACTTTATTTAATTTCAGCTTTTTCATTGCCCGAAGATATTCCTTATCAGTATCAGTAAGGTTTCCCTCAATTTCCAAAGATGGGTGAACAATATTGATTGACTCTCCTGGGCCAACCAATCGCCTGGGGCCATCTGCCAAAATCAACCGATTCCCCTTTATCCCAACCACTTTTACATGCTCTGTGCCATCCGAGAAAAATGCATCCACTGGTGTATTCACCGATATGGGATGGGAAAGCTGTACTTCCGTATAGGGGGGAATTGCAGCATTCACTACGCGAAGCTGGCGAGCCTTCAGATCCACCCAAAGCAGTTGTCCAAATGCCGCCAATCGTTTAAGCGCTTCTTCTTTGCTTTCCTTCAGAGGCATCACCGTGTTTAGGCGAAAGCCCGAAACAACAGGATGCGCGGCAATTTCATCAAGGTAATCTGCATAGGGAGGAATTGTGACGATCACTTGAATTTTCATCTAAATTCTCGGGTTTAATCCAATTAATTAGTTAATTAATACAAAGAGAGCTATGAGATCTTCAAAGTAGTTCCGCAATAAGTACAGCTAAACATCCCTTCGGCAGTCACGGGAATGGAGCCTCCACATCGAGGACAGATCATTTCGATGGGTTTAATCACCATATCTACTTTCTTTTGGTTTTGCCGAGCCAACATATTGCTTTGGAAATCGGAGAAATGACCCCAAGCTCGGGCAATCAAACCCATCGCATAATCAACCGCACGTTGTTCGTCTTGTATGTGGAATATTTTTTGCTCCCCTATCGCCTTACCCCACATTTTATCTACTTTATCTCCAATCTTGCCGTTGGGGCGACGCAGAAACCAAGTGTTCCAATTATCGCTAACTTTATTCCATGCTTTTATGGATTCTACAGATTTACTGCTTTTATCACCTAAAATCTGCGTGACAAATTGATGAGGTTCCTCTTCATGCATATCAATATCCCCAAAAACGATCAAGAAGGGTTTTTCATCCGTATCTGCAATCTCAACATGGGTATTCACCCAATGCGCAAAAAGGCCATAGCTTTCGGGGGCGTCCCCGCCGCCACCTTCTCCATATAAAGACCCTAACTGTTGCTCAAGGTCAAATCCACTGGCGAATGTGGTTACTTGCAAAGGCCAGCGGTCTACTTTAGCATCACCGATCGCAACAAAACAGATCTCCAAATCCTCTCGATATTGTGAAAGCGTATTGAATAGCAAAGGAAGCCGATCAAAGATCTCTCCTGGCCATGTGGACATTGACCCGGTCACATCTACAGCAATGATCAATGGGTTTTTTGATTTGGATTTGATCCTTTTCTTAGGATCGATAATCTTTTCGTTAGGGCCACCCTTTTTATCATAGGTTCTCGGTCCACTCGCTTTCGCTCTTGTTGCTGCAGCTTTTCTTTTCTTTGCGCTTTTTGGATCATACGCATAGCTTGATTTTCCATACCATGAAGTGGTATCTTCATCCCATGAATACATTAATTGCTCCTTTCTTGAATGATATTTTCCATTGCTAGGGTTTTTAATCCAAACTCATTTCGAAATCGTTCATCGAGTTTATGATCAAGAATATACTTTGCAATATTATCCGGCACCAATTCCTGCCAATCTTCTCCCTGTACCATTGCCTTTCTGACCATCGTGCCACTCACCCTCACACGTTCTTCCATCGGCACTAATGTTACAGGTTTGACCACTTGATAATCTTCTTTCATAAGATCTGCCACATAGGGGTTATCAGTTATAAATAAGTCGAGTTCACCGAATAATTCCAACACCATCTTCCGCCATCGGGGACCGTCAAACAGGTCAGGAACGGGGATAATTTCATAATTAGAATGATTTTCTAGAGCTAATTGAAGCATGTCTTGGGTCTCATCTAATGTGAAGGGGCTACGGTAATCATAAATATTAGAACTTCCAATGCCGATTTTCACATATTTTGCTTTTTTGCAAAGGGCATTTAGAACCGCATGCTGCCCGAGATGCACTGGACGCCAGCGAGCAACCATGCCAATTTGATCTAAAATGTCATTATTTTCTTGCACCATTGGGTTCGTCATCCCTACTAGATTGAATCATTATACAAGGAAACCGAGGATTGATTAATAAAAAATCTGAAAAAACTCAAAAGTCAGAATTTGCCAAAATGGTTAGGCATTATCATACATTCTTATGATTTCGCCATTTCCCTTTCCCTCTACAGATTTGACATAACCATTAATGACTTTGCCCATTGGAATCGGATTATGACCAGGAAAGTAAGCTTCGTATTTATCAATTGAATCTTCAACCAATCCAGAAGAAACCACATTGATTCTGATCCCATTTTTCAATTCTAAAGATGCCGCTTTTGCAAAACTATGGATCCCGCCATTGACCATGGCAGCGCTAGTAGTTAACTCTACGGGGTGGTCTGCTAAGATTCCAGTGGTGAGCGTAAAAGATCCATCGGGATTTACAAAATCTTGTCCTATCCTCACTAAATTTACCTGGCCCATTAATTTGCTTTTCAGACCAATATAAAAATCGTCTTCGGTCAAAATATCAAATGCAGCCCATTTAGCTTCCCCGGCAATACAAATTACCGCATCTATTTTCCCGACAGACTCGAACATTTCCCTTATTGATTTGCTGTCTGCAATATCTACGATCACATCCCCCGATTTCCTTCCCCCGATCACAACTTCATATTTTTTTGAAAAATGTTTGCTAACTTTTTTCCCAATGGTTCCATTTCCACCAACGATCAATAATTTCATTTTAACTCCATGAATTCCTAAGATTACCACCCAAGATATAAATATTGATAGGTTCCTATATGTAAGAAACCCTAGCACTGAACATTATATACATTTTCAATTTATCTAATAGCAATAGTATTATAAAAGGGAAAAGCATTTGTGAAATAGAAATTTTATAAATAAAAAGAGCGGAGGGAATAACATTCCCTCCGCCCTGACAATCAATTCTTAATACTCTCCTCAGCAGAATCCACTAATACCGGAATATTCTCTACTGTTTCATAAAAGTCGAAGAATTCTATCGTCTCCTTAGTCTCAAATTTGTTCAAATTATTTGCCCACCTAGAGCCGATCGATTGATAAAGCAACTCTACAAAAATAGTATAAGGGCCAGAAGAATTTGAAACATCGATTTGATATTGTAACTGGTCACTACCACCCATAAAATCCATGTCCATTGATGCTAGGCCGTAAACGGCTATATCTTCACTTACTGTAGCTGGGTCAAACCCCACTGGTAGCAGGCGGTTATCCTTTAGATAGGAGGCCGCTCTCAGCAAAACGGTTGTAACTTCATTATCTGTATTCCCCAAAATCGTCTCATAAATTTGTACTTGTGATGGGTCATCAATGACCAGATAATGAGGTTCATATTTTCTTTCATCCAGATCATTTTCATTCCCTGTAATAGACCCATTGGCCTGGGGAGCACCAGATTCAAATATTATTTTTCCCGAAGAGTCTGTAACAGTAAAATGCAACCAGGCACGTCGTGAAGGATACCCGGTAGGGAATTTATGTCCCACCGCAATATTCACTTTCACATCAACAATAAGTTTTCCTTCTATTATTTCAATGGATTCCAAACTCAACTCAGCCACATCATTTCGCATTTGTTCTTCAATTAAGCGAATCGAATCTTCCAATTCTTGTCTTTCTGCTTTCACATCCAATTCGTCAGCATTTTCTTTTATGAGATTGAGCATAAAAGTATTTGCGCCGGTAAATGTATGCTTTCTAAGATATTCCTTTGTGCCCCCCATGATCATGGAAATTTTGACCTCATTTTCCACTATGGGCATATGACATTCTTGGCAAGATGAGTCCTTTGCGGACTGACTATTTTGCCATTCCATAAAAGTCATTTGTTCGGGAAATTCTCCAACAATATTTCCCTCTCCATCCAGATAAGGAGTGTACAAATTATGGCAAGTGCCACACAAGGCAGAATCGGTCATATGATCAGATTGAATAGGTCGAAAACCCGAAACTTGTAACATCAAGTCTGCTTGTTTTTCTGTTATCGGAAGTGGTCCATAAGCGACCCGATTCCCCCATTCTCGATCTGGCTCAAGTAACTGGAAACCACCGTTAAAACTGTCTTTTTCTCCGAAATTTTCTTTTTCAATTTGATGACAGAGATTGCAAGAAACCCCCTCCATTGCTAATTCATGTAACAGATGGTCAGGGTCAAGAAACCCCTCCCCAAACATATTCGTGCTCTCTTGGTAAACCGTGGCATCAAAATGTGCTAAGGGCATGTGACAGGTGACACATTTATCCTGGATCACATTTGATAGCTCTGGCTCCAACAAGATTTCGCTGCTTACCGTTGCAATCCAATAGGGATCAATAGCAGCATTTGCCATCATAGAAGATTTCCATAAAACATCAAAAGAAACATCGTTGTCATTCCCATCGGTTAATGACGTATGACAGGATGCACAATTATCAGATACAGACACAAAGTCTGATTCACCCCTAACAAATGGAGTGATTTCAGTTGCCGTCTCTGGTTCGGGTTGAGGAGAAGAATCTTCCAAAACCTCGATATTCATTTTCTCATTTATAGTGTTTACTGCAGTTGGTTCAGAAGCACATGAGATTAATAAAACTAACAATCCGCTCAAAATACTAAATTTTCTCATCCTACATTTCCTTTTATAAAATTCCTTGCCCGTATTATAGTTTTTTTTTGACCAACTGCCTATTGCTTCTACATAAACTATGCTCATTAATAACTAAGCACATCCAATCCTGAAAAACATTATTCCATTCCCAAATATCCAAAAGGTTCCAAAAAAAAAGGGGGGGGGCAAAACGCATCTTTTTATTTACCTCACCCTAAGTGTCATTCCCAAGCAAATAAATTTTTACCAGCCCAAACCATTAAACCGATCAACCTTTTTGTCAGTCTCTCCCTATATATTTTAAATTTTTTCCTGATTTTGCTTTTTCTTTATTAAATAATCCATCTGTTTTTTATAAATAATTAAAGTAACTACCAACCAGGCAACTATTGTATTGATTATTCGCCCATCCCAATTTCGATCAACTGTTACCAAAGAATTGACATAAATTTTCTCCGTGCTCGCAACGGAGTATCTCATAAATCCATTTTTCGTTTTGACCAAATTCCCAGATTTTAAAGCCCACTCAAATATATTTCGATAAGCAATCTGTACATCCTCCAATTCACCGTAAGAGACATGATTACCGTCGTTCCGTGAAAAATATAATTGAGGATAAAATCGGTTTCCCATGCCAGGATCAGCCATAGACCAAAAACCGTTCGCATAGAAATCAACCCAAGCGTGCCCAAAATCTAACTCATTATATTGTCCATTTTGCCCAAACTCAGGATAAATATTTCCCACAATGATCTGTGAAGGAATTGATTTTGCGCGGCATAATGCAACCATCAGCCGGGCACTTTCTAGGCAGGCACCTGATCTATTCAAATACGCTTCCAATGCGGAATATCCCATGTTCGGATCAGTGTTTCTTGGCCTCACTAAGTGGTCGATAGTGAATTTATATATCTGATAGGTCGAAAAAAAAGAATTATTTTCTGTAATTTTATTTGCGACTTGTTGAATGATCGAATGGTCAGATTGAATGCCATTTTGAGGCTTTGTTTGGAAATCCATGACCGATGCCTTCCAAATCACTCCCCCAACTTTAGTAATAACCTCATATTCAATAATTATTTCAGTTTGTTCCCCCTCCTTTACTTCCCCAATGAATTTAATTACATCTGCGTTTCGAAAATTTTCTATGCTCATTGTCCCCCCCCAATTGATTTTTCTTGAGCGAATTGTTTGGTAGCTGTTGCTAATTGGCAGGATCACCCCCAAATAAACTTCCGAATCTTTTTCAGGGGATGCAAAGATATAACTTTCGGTTACAGAATATTTAATTTTTCCAGGAACTAAAAAGTAAAAGATAAGCACAGTAAGAATGAGACTGGAAACCGACAGTGAAAATCGCAATAGCTCATAAAAAAATTGAGGTGTTTTTTTGAGAGCTTCCCTTTTTAGAAAATTGTTGTTTTTTAATTTCTTTTTCACTTTTAAAGAACCTTTTTTCGTATACTTCACCTTGCAAAAAAACACTAATACTTTTATTGTGAAATATATAACTATTGATTTTAATTATACTCCTATTTAAAACGAGCTAACAACAACTAATAATTATGTTTTGGTGAAATATAAATAACATATTCTGTCCTGGTAAAATAAAGTTCCATATTTGTTGATTGAGGAGTTATTACAATATGCCAACAGTCTTATTAATCCGTCATGGAGAAAATGAATACGTAAAAAAAGGGCGGTTGGCGGGACGAATCCCTGGCGTACACCTCAATGAAAAAGGGCTTGCTCAAGCAGAGAATTTATCAGAGTTCTTAGCCGATAAACCTATCAAAGCCATTTATGCCAGTCCCCTTGACCGAACAATTGAAACGGCCTCTCCCATCGCAAAGGTTCTTGGATTAAAGGTGATCAAACGACCGGGTTTGCTAGAAGTTGATTTTGGTAAATGGCAAGACAAGACGATCAAACAATTATCAAGACAAAAATTATGGAAAACTGTACAGCAACAACCATCCCGAACCAGATTTCCTGAGGGTGAATCATTTGCTGAAGCTCAACTTCGGATCGCAAATGAAATCGAGGAATTGTGCAAAATGCATAAACCGAAAGATATAATCATTTGTGTGGGTCATAGTGATATGATCAAACTAGCAGTCGCATATTTCACAGGTCTTCCGATTGATAAATTTCAAGGTTTAGTAGTGCAACCAGCCTCAATATCCACCCTGCATATTTCGAAAAACCGAAGCATGTTAGTTAATTTAAATTCACATCCTGAACCCAAAAAGAGTAAATAATTTTGCCCCAATTTACAATGGTATACTTTTAAAATATGAGTGAACCCTTAGAAGAAAATTCAGACATTGAGTTAAAACCCGTAACCCATATCACCACAGACGCAATAGGTCCAGCCGGGAAGCGTGTTTTTTATATACAAGCCTGGAAAGATGAAATCACTGTCACAGTGATCGTTGAAAAATTCCAATTACAAACCTTAGCGGTTGGTATTGAGCAATTTTTAGCAGAACTTCGTCAACGCATTCCAATGATGCAGGAAGCCCAAACCAATTTTGACGAGGAAAAAATGCGGATTATTCCCCCCGTTGAACCTCTCTTTCGGGTGAGTGAATTCAGCTTAAACTATGATAGTGAAAATGACTTGCTTGGACTGATCGCACGTGAAATTCCAGCCAGCGATGAAGATCCAATCACAGAGGTGCGTTTCTGGGCAAACAGAACCCAGATTCGATCAATGATCTCATGGGGGTTAGAGGTAGTTAACAGAGGCCGCCCAAGTTGTATTCAATGCGGAGAACCAGAAGACCCTGCCGGACATTTTTGTGCACGGAAAAATGGTCATAAATACTAAATTCCTTCCCTAATACCAACATAATGCAAGCACCAAAAGATAACGAACTCATCCATGAATATTTACTTAAAGGGGAAATTGAAATTGAAGGTCAATTCATGTGGGGGTCAAATTACACTTTTTTATGTGAACTCAACTTCCAAGACCAGAAATTTAAAACTGTCTATAAACCGGTGGGGGGAGAACGACCATTATGGGATTTCCCCACTGAAACCCTAGCTGGCAGAGAGGTTGCGGCCTATCTCGTTAGTGAGGCTGGGGGTTGGCATTTTGTCCCCCCCACAGCATTTAGGAAATCTGGTCCAGAAGGACCGGGGTCATTACAATTCTTTATTGACCATGATCCCGAATATCATTATTTTTCCTTTAGTGTTGAGGACAAGAAAAGGTTGAGGCCGGTGGCATTATTTGATGCCGTAATCAATAATACGGACCGAAAGGGTGGCCATGTAATGGCTGATGACAAAAATACTATTTGGCTCATCGACCATGGAATTTGTTTTCATGTCGAGCCCAAACTTAGAACCGTGATTTGGGATTTTTCTGGTCAAGTATTCACAGACAAAGAATGCCAGAAATTAACTGGTTTACGCAGCAATTTGGACCCAAATAAACCCCTTAACCAACAGTTAAGTATATATTTATCAGAAGAAGAAATAATGGCAATGGTTCTCAGAATTGATAACTTATTGAACAGTAAAGCCTTTCCGATACCCACCCAAGATCGACAATCCTATCCTTGGCCCCCCGTTTAATATTTTTTTACCAGAATTTTTCAAAATCAATACCCAAATTATTGCTTATCCGAGTAAAATAAACCCCAAAATTATTACCTATACTCAATAGAGGAATATATGGCCGAATATAAACTCACCCTGCTCGGATTTGGAAATGTTGGAAAAGCTCTTGCCCGCTTACTTAAACGCAAAGAAAACGAACTCAATAAAGAGTTGGATATTCAATATCGTATTGTTGCTGTTGCGACCGGCAGCCATGGACGCGCCATCAACCCTGAAGGTTTAAATATCGATGAGCTCCTTTCTACACTTGAAAAGGGTGATTCATTGGATACCCTTTCAACGATCTCCGCTCCTTCAGACAATTTGGCTTTCATCCAGGCAAGTGGCGCGGATGTGCTGTTTGAAAATACTCCAGTCAGTTATGAAGATGGGCAGCCGGCTATAGATCATATTAAAGCAGCTCTGTCAGAAAATATGCATGTGGCCACTGCAAATAAGGGCCCAGTGGTTCATGGGTATCGTGAGCTATCAGATTTGGCATTAAGTAGGGATAAAAAATTCTTCTTTGAATCAACCGTGATGGATGGTGCGCCAGTCTTCTCAGTTTTTAGAGTCTTACCCGCCGCCAATATCCAATCGATCAGCGGGGTTCTTAATTCAACGACCAATTTAATCCTCAGTCAAATGGAAGAGGGAAACTCTTTTGGTGATGCGGTGGCATATGCGCAATCAATTGGTATTGCGGAAACCGACCCAAGTGGAGATGTAGATGGTTGGGATGCTGCAATTAAGATCTCAGCCTTGATCGCTGTGCTAATGAATACACCCTATACCCCTGAGATGGTTGAAAGAGAGGGCATTCGCAATATTACACCAGGAAAAATCGCCGCTGCTAAGGCGGCAGGCAAAAGATGGAAATTAGTTTGTACAGCTAGAAGAGAAGGGAACAAGATTAGCGCTAAGGTTAGTCCGCAAATGGTCGATCCAAGAAACCCAATGTTTACTGTAGATGGCACCACATCGATCGTGCAAGTGGAGACAGATGTGCTGGGAAAACTCTCCCTGATCGAGGACGATCCTGGCCCCCATACGACTGCCTATGGCCTTTTAGCAGATTTTATAAACTCAGTACAAGAATGATCGTCTACATGCGCTAATTAATTTGTGAATGGTCTGCTATTCAACTTTATTATAAACAACCGTACATCCATAAGAGGGCACTTCAGACGGATCAGGATTTTCTCCAATTAGCAAAGAGTCTACGGCTAGTTCTAAATAATTAATTGTAGGCTCAGGCTGCCTAAAATTAACATCACTTAGTGCACCCTGATATTTTAGTATCCCCTCCCCATCAATTACAAATATATGCGGTGTTGTGACCGCATGATATAGAGTAGCGACTTCTTGGTTATTATCATGTAATAATATGGGCAATTTCCGAAGGGCAGATTCCTCACGAATCAACTCTTTTCCCTCATTTGCATTCGAGGCAATCGATAGCAAAACCACATCTTTCTCCCACTTTTCGACCATTGGGAGAATACTTTCATCCCCTTTTTTTGCCCAGGGGCACTCTGCAGACCAAAAATTAAGAATGACGATTTTCCCAACATAATTTTTCAGTTCGTGCTGCTCCCCTTCTAGGTCCAATAATTTAAATAAAGGTGCTGGTTGATCAATCGTTAATTTTTCGTATTCTATGGCATCCATAAAGGATCAAATCCTCCAATAACTAATCTTAGGGCAGTACCATCAGAAACTTCTACCACCCAGATCTCTGGTGGTTCAGTCAACAGGATGGTGTTAAATCTTACTAAAGCAATTTGTTCAACATTGGGATGCCAGGCAAACGCAGAGTGCCGATAATTGGGATCACCCGTTAGATATCTCTGTTGAGTGCCATCTGACCGCATGATCCACATCGGTCGACCGATAACAATATCTTCTAGACCTAGGTCAGTTCGGGCAAAGGCCAACCACCACCTATCAGGTGAGAATGCTGGTTCTGTATCTTCGATATAGGTCTCTTCTCCACTCAGATTATCTATTTCTTCGGTAAATGTATTCAAGCTTAAAAGATGGCTGGAAAAGATCTCCACCAATTCCAAATCTTCGTCTGAAACAATTTGATTGGATAACTCTCCGCTTGGCCCCCGCAATGTGTCTGAGGTAAATGGGAAATGTTCATGAACAACAAATTTTTGACCCGTCAAAGACCAAGTGCCAGCTTCCCCTGTAATATTATCCATCTCATATAATTTATTATACGTTTCGTCCACAAAAACATATTTTTGATCAGTCCGATCATAATAAACCAAACGACCGTCTGGAGACCATTGTGGGGTGTCAGCTATTTTTCCATTGAGACTAACTTGGTCGGGGTCCTTCCCAAACGTCATCACCCAAATCGAGCTGATCCCATTTTCATCCTCTTGTTCATAGGCCAGCCTATCTCCTGAATTAGAGACTTGAACATCACTACAAGAGATATTTCCACAGGGCAAAATCCTATTTAAATCTTCTTGGTAGGGGTCATACACAAAAAGGTCGCTTCCGCCCTGTGCATTTAAAGCACTAAAATAGATCAACCGATTGGCTTCATCCACATCAAAATCAAGTAATCCTTTTGAAAATGTAAGCTGTTTAGTTTCCCCGCTAATCGTATCCAACAAATATAAGTTTGCCCCAACACCCAATGGCCATAAATAGGCTAACCGTATTCGACTAATTTTAAACGACCATTCAAAATTTTGCCTTAGCGGTAACCCAAGGGAAGATTTAGCACTTTTTTCCAGGCTTATGTTGATCTCAACACCCTCCGGCCAATCCTCATCAGGCGTAAAGATCATTTTATTCTCTTCCCAGCTGAATTTCCCATCAACTTTAGGGGTTATAGTCAAAAATTCTTCGACAGAGTCGATATCCATGGGATGGGAAAACTTTACTTCAATCTCACTTGAAGGGATTTGGTCGATCAAACCATCAGTAGGAAAAACCTCTTCGACCTTAGGGCTTAGAAAGAGAAACGCCAGAATACCAATGAGTAGAAGTGTGGAAAGGCCTAAAATCCAAATATTGCGCTTGCGGTTCATAGCTTTAATTATAGTGCAATCGATGATTTTTTTTCCAAACCCAAAATATGCAACAGCCTGACTCAATTTCCAAATAAAAAGACAAATTATTCCCTGGTAGAATTAAATAATATTAAAATAAAATAATGGTTCTTAGAGGAAAAATGGATATTAAGATTCGCAAAAAAGACATCTCCCTATTTCTATATTGGTTATTTTCAGCTTTGGTTCTTCGTGCATTATTTATTTATGTCAATCCAAATTTAGATTCTTTGCCTAGCAACCTGGAACCCATAGTCACCAGCTTGATCATTGCCCTTTTTCAATGGTTTGTGCTTAGAAATTATATTAAAGAAGCCGCCCAATGGGGTATTTTTACCTTTCTTGGATTGAGCATTACTTCATTAGTTGTCTCTGGTTTCTCTTCTCAAATTTCAGCCTTATTTTCGGAGAACTATAACGGTACAGAAGTTTTTGTCTACTTATTCTTTGGATTAATCCAGGCGGGGGAGGGGTTATTGGTTGGTTTATTTCAGTGGTTCGCCCTACGCTTAGTTTCACCCCGCGCCCTTTGGTGGATCCTTTTCACTGCTGTCGCCAATATCGTTTCAGTAAGCATGAATTTGTATTTTTTGAATATAGTAGCCTCCTCCCCAACAGGAGGGCAAATCACTGTCGCGCAAGATATGGCTCGAACAATTTTCATCGGGGGTCTAAATGCCCTAATCACAGGGGTTGGGTTAGTTTGGGTTCTAAAAATGAAAATTGATTTTGATCAGATTGAAGAAACTTTAGAAGAAGATGCTGCTTTCGCAAATGATAATGAAGAAATAGAGGAATAATGAAGAAGATCGCAATTATCGGTGCTGGATATGCTGGGATGTCCGCGGCATATGATTTGGCAAAGGCCGGTCATCAAGTAACAATTTACGAATCAAATGAATATCCCGGCGGATTAGCAGCGGGTTTCAAAGAATCCCATTGGGACTGGTCTGTAGATCAATTTTATCACCATTGGTTTGCCAGTGATGCACACATGATGGGGATCATCGAAGAACTGGGCTTAAGCAAAAAAGTGCTTTTCCCAAGACCATTTACGGTGATGTATTACAAAAATAAATGGTATCCCTTCGACTCGATTCTAAAAGCAATTCTCTTCCCTGGTTTGGGATGGGGTCTGAATAAGATCCGGTTCGGATTTGTTGGGCTCTATTTACGCCTTACAAAAAATTGGCAGGCACTCGAGAAAGTGACCGTAGACGCATGGATGCGCAAATGGGCAGGCAATAAGGTCTACGAATTGATGTGGGAGCCGCTGATGATTGGAAAGTTTGGTAAAAAATACGCCAAACAGGTCAGTATGGCATGGATGTGGGCTCGTATCCATGCTCGTACCACCCAACTGGGCACATACCAAGGGGGCTTCCAAGCCTTCGCCAATGACTTTGCCAAAACCCTCACCGAGATGGGTGTAAAGATTAAATATAAAACGTTTGCAAAAGAAATCTTACCCGTTGACAATGGCAAACAGAAAGTGATTTCATCCTCAGGCGAAGAGATTTTCGATCAAACTCTGGTAACCATCTCCCCCTTGATTTTTTCAAAAATGGCTCCCCAACTTCCTAAGGATTATTTGGAAAAATTACTAGATCTCAAAAGCATGGGCGCGGTGGTCATGACTCTATCCTTAAAGCATAAAGTTTCTAACGAGGGCTATTATTGGTATAACCTACCCAAAGACGAAGGCTTCCCTTTTCTTGCATTGGTCGAGCATACCAATTACGTTTCTTCTGAGCATTTCGGTGGGGACAATATTCTTTATTGTGGGGATTATATTGAGACCGACAATGAGTACATGTCGATCAGCGACAAAGAACTTTTGAAGAAATTTATTCCCGGCATTCAACGCATTAATCCCAAATTCAAAGAAGAATGGATCAACAAAGTTTGGGTATATAAAGCCAACTACGCCCAACCAGTTCCTTTTGTCAATCATTCAAAAAATGTGCCTGCCATTCAAACCCCCATTGATGGGTTGTACTTTGCCAGTATGAGCCAAGTTTACCCTTGGGACCGCGGCACGAATTTTGCCGTAGAGATCGGCCGAAAAGCTGCAAAATTGATGAGGGAAGCATAATTATGGCTACTTCCCTTGTAAAAAAGTTGAGATTAGATGCTGATAAAAAAGCATTTGTCTTGAATGTGTTTAGTTGGGATATGAAACTTAAATAATAAATGGATCCTATTAACTTTTCCGCTTTACTCACCCCCAAAGGACAAGCTGTTTTAGAAGTAGCATCTGCTCTTAAACCTTTCGAAAAAGATTTTCTTAGCCATTTCCAATTCCTGTCTAAAAAATTTCCAAAAGAATTAGCACGCACCGCTTTAAGTATAGCGATATTGCGCTTTGAAGCGGAAAAGAAATTCCCCCAAGCCGGCGAACTCTATTTCACTAGGGAGGCATTGGAACAAGCCACCTCTTGGGAGGTCGCTAGCTACCGTGCAAAACGTTATGCACCTTTTAAACAAGTTCTTGATCTTGGATGCTCTGTCGGCTCTGACAGTCTGACGATGGCTGAACATGCCAAGGTCACCGGTATTGACCTCGATCCTCTAAGAATTGCAATGGCAAATGCCAATGCAAATGCCCTAAATGCTCCTGCTAATTTTATACAAGCAGATCTCCATCACCTTCCTTTAGACATTTCCAAAATTGCAAAAACCGCCGCATTTTTTGACCCCGCCCGGCGAAAAAACTATCGGCGCGTGTTTAACGTCGAAGATTACAACCCACCCCTCTCAATCATCAAAGGCTGGCTGCCAAAAATTCCTGCGCTCGGTGTCAAGATCGCCCCCGGTGTGAATTACGACCAACTCCGAGAATATGATTATGAGATCGAATTTATCTCGTTAAAGGGAGAACTCAAAGAGGCAGTCTTGTGGTTTGGCCCGCTTAAATTGACCCAACGGCGTGCCACCCTGCTTCCCAGCGGTCATTCGCTGACCAGTGAAGGTCCCCCACCTGAAATTCCTCTAAGCAATCCTAAAACCTACATCTTCGAACCCGATCCTGCAATTTTACGTGCAGGCCTGGTCACCACTGTAGCAAGTCAAATCAATGCAGAAATGCTTGACCCAGAGATCGCCTACCTTACAGCAGATAAGCTCACTGAAACCCCCTTTGCACGCGTCTGGGAAGTGGAAGATTGGCTCCCGTTCAACCTCAAGAAACTACGCGCTTATCTTCGAGAGCGAAATGTTGGACCTCTCACGGTAAAAAAACGCAGATCGCCGATCTTACCGGAAGATCTGATAAAAGATTTGAATTTAAAAGGGGATGTGGAAAAGGTGTTATTCCTCACTAAGATCGAGGAGAAACCAATTGTGATCGTAGCAAAACCTGAGCACAAATAGTATAAATTTATTCTTCAACCAAATCATTCTGATCTGCTTTCAATGCTCGCCATGTCCAAATTACCCCAGCCAAATCCCCCAACCAGAATAAAAATATCACCCAAGAAATAAAACCGAAATAAATAAACCCCAAAATTACAAAGAATGCCAACGATCGAGTCACAAGGGTTAAATGTATTCCTGGAAGGAAATTATTTTTTCCTACGACCCTATAAAATAGACCCAAGACCAATAACAACATCCCCACTAATCTGATCCAAACCTCATCTGTGGTGGGTACATTGACAATCGGCAACAGCAAATTGGAGATAAAAAGTAATAAAAGCCCCATACCAAAAACATAATAACCAAAATAATAAACACTCTTTCCAGCTCGACTCATTTTTTCTCCTGCTTATCTTTCAAACTTATAATTGCTTTCTCAAATGATTCAATGATCACTTTTTGAGAGTCTATCGGGACACTGCTTAAAAATTCTTCCATCGAACGAATCTGTGCTTCGCGTATTTCTTCAAAAATTTCTTTTCCTTTTGGGGATAGAAATAATCCGTTTGCCCGCTTATCTTCCACGTTTTTTCGTACCTTTACAAAACCTAGATCACTGATCTGATGGATAAAGATAGAAATTGATGCGGGCGTGACCGCTAATACTTTTGCAATATCGATTTGCTTAATTCCTGGATTTTCGTGGATCAAATGCAATGCGCGTACCTGATTTAGCGTAGGTTGCACCCTGCGCTCCCCAAATTGAATTTCAGGAATCTTAGCTTCCAGCGACATCATCGAATCTTGCAAGCGGGAGGCTAGATGATAAGCATCTGATTTTTTATTTGTTGTCATGATCCATCCTCGTTGAATTTCTGACTAAATTGTACTCCACTGAAAGGATTCGATTGCCGTTGACAAATCAAAGTTTTGTTTTATCATTTAGTTAAGTGATTTAACTATTTTATCAGAAACTTTACAATTCCGATTAAAGCAAAAAGGATGTTGATCAATAATGAATAAGAAACGAATTTTCCTCACCGGCGCAGGAGGAACTATGGGGGGCGCCGCATTAAAAGAATTTATTAAACCCGAGCAAATACAATCCTTTGACCTCGTCATTTTAGACCTCCCCACAGAGAAGAATAAAAAGAAATTACTACCTATTGTCGAAAAACATGGAATCGAGATCATTTGGGGAGATCTCACCCAATATGAAGATGTCCTTAAAGGTGTGACGGGGGCAGATTATGTGCTACATGCTGCCGCTTTCATCCCCCCCGCTGCAGACCATTATCCCGATAAAGTAATGGAAATTAATGTCGGAGCAGCACGCAATATCGTCAATGCGATCAAAGCCCAACCTGAACCGGATAATATCAAATTAGTTAACGTTGGCACAGTGGCTGAAACGGGCGACCGTACACCTCCCATCCATGTCGGACGGATAGGTGACCCGATCATGCCCAGTGTCTTTGATATGTACGCCGTTTCAAAGGTGGAAGCCGAACGAATCGTAGCAGAATCCGGCTTGAGATATTGGGTATCCCTCCGCCAAACTTTTATATTGACCACAGAGGCTGTGCCAAATCCGATCATGTTCCATTCCCCCCTCAACACCTGCATGGAAGCCTGCACTGTGGAAAATGCTGGGTTAGTCCTATTAAATGTGACCAACCCCGATTTGCCCGGAAATTTCTGGCGAAATTTCTATAATATTGGAGATGGCCCCGCCAGCCGGTTTACCTATGAAGAATTTATGGAAAAGACTTCAAAAATCAGTGGTTTTGATTATAAAAAGGTTTATCAACGAAATTGGTTCAGTACCCGAAATTTCCATTGTCAGTATTATGAGGATTCCTGGGTACTCAACAAATACCTGAACCACCAGCAAACCGGCTTGGCAGACTATTTCAAAAAATTAAAAAAAGAAACCAGTTTATTCCAGCGATTACTTACCAAATGGATGCCTAAAAAGTTATTAAAAGAGAAAGTATTTGTGCCATTAGCTTCAGCCACACCAGATGCAACTCAATACTGGATAGAAAATAGAAACGACCTCAGGGTATCCGCTTTCTTTGGCAGTCGAGAAGACCATGCGCAAATCAGGGGCTGGGAAGATAGAGTAGCTTCTCTAGATTGGTACAACTATAAACGTTTAGGCCATGGTTATGATGAAGAGAAATCCACCAAAGAACTTGATCTAAAAGATATGCAGAAAGCTGCCAAATTTCGGGGAGGAAAATGTAAATCGATAAAAATGGAAAAGGGCGATCTTTACCAGAAGTTAAACTGGCAGTGTGCCTTTAATCATACCTTTGAAGCCACCCCAAATTTGGTACTCAAAGGGGGGCACTGGTGTCCAGAATGCTCTCCCCCGGCTTGGAATTATGATGCCCAAGCCAAGGTGAGCCACTTCATCGCGCAAGCTTGGTACGCCCACCACCAACCTGATGAAAACAATTATTACCCCGAAGATTGTGTTTACGATCTCCAAGAGAAAACTGCTTAAAGAAAAAGAGGCTCGAAATTCGAGCCTCTTTTTCTTGTCTTAAGGTTTGTCTCCGTCCAACCAAACGGGCAAATGTCCGAGTGAAATGAAGCCTTCCCATTTTTCAGGATCACCTTCAGTTAGGATCGCCGCCTCAGCTGCGATATTAGCTCCTGCCAATTCCATCACTTTTTTCATTCCTTGTTGGGTCGAACCCGTGCTCACAACATCATCCAACAATATAACGGGTTTTCCCTTAATCAATCCCCAATCTTTCTCATCTAGATATAATGTTTGCGGTACACCAGTAGTTATAGACACCGTTTCAGCTTTCAGTGCATCCCCCATATAAGGTTTATAACTCTTTCGCAAAACCACATAGGGCTTTTTCGTCTCAACAGATAGCGCATGCACCAGAGGAATACTTTTGGCTTCAGCGGTCACCAATGCAAAATAGTCCAGATCTTTGATTTTATCAGCCAGTCCTTTTGCACAAGCCTCCACCAGTTCAGTATCCCCCAGGATGTTCAAAATAGCGATCGTTACTCCCGGTGCCACCTCGAATAAAGTTAGTTCACGATCGATTCCTGCAATATTGATTGGAAATGTTTTTCGTTCTTCAGACATTAGGATTCTCCTCCTCAATGGGACGCTTAAACCGCCCTATTATATCAAGTCTTTTTCCTCAAATTCCTACGTGATATAATCCGAAAATATGCATAAATCTAGGCAAATTCTCCTATTAATTGGTCTTTCTCTGATTTTAATACTCTCAAGTTGTTCTCCAGCAAATAATCAGTTGGAATTGGCAGTCCCAATCAATTCGGGTAATTCTGTTTCGGACCAAAATCTCGAAAATAAAGATATTCCCTCAGTTGAAACAAATCCTGAACCTGAAGCGATCGTTAACCCTACATCTTTACCCACAGACATTCCAAATGAGCCTACTCAAACAGCTCATCCTGATTGGACTGCGACCCCGGACTTGCGTTTACTCCCCCATCAGTGGCGTTCCTGGCCAGTTGTTCCAGAGATCAGCGAATTTTCGAAAAAGCTTTATCTTTCAGGCATAGCTATGGGCAACGACCCCAGCAATTTTTCGAAGATCGGTGATTGCCAAAGTCAACCCGAAGTGTTTTTCGGAATTTATGATACTCCTGGGAAATTCAATCTAAACGCAAACAATCAATACTTGCAAATCACATTAGACCAATACCAGGGTTCATTTAGTCGTGATAGTGTCGCCGTGGCGAATGGCATGTCTGTCGCCTCCGAATTCTCTCCCCTTTGGGCGCATAACTCAGCATGTCAGGGGGCTGAGACACCCATGCAATGTGAAAACCGATTACATAACCCTAGTATCGCCATCATTAGCTTAGGCACAAATTGGCCAAGCGGTGCACTAGAAGCCTTTGAAAATAATCTTAGGAAAATTGTTGAATACAACATCGCTGAGGGCGTATTACCCATTTTGACAACCAAGGCCGATTTTGCAAATGAGGGAGATCTTATAAACCAAACAATGGCTGCGATTGCATATGAATTTGACATCCCCCTTTGGAACTTTTGGCGCACGGTGCAACATTTACCCAACCAAGGTATTGACCCAGTAGAGAGTGGGGGAAGTATTTACTTGGTGCCCGCCGCCTGGGATATTAAAAGTTTCTCAGGGCTAGAAATATTAGATTTGGTCTGGTCCACTTTAAACGATCAAGTTCCCCATTAATAAATATTCTAAGACCGACGACACAGAGAAACCCTAAAGAATTACTTAAGTGTACAATTATTCGAAGCTAATAATTGGAGAGCAAATGCCCCGAAAATTCATTATTTTATTAATATTTTTAATCTCCTTCACGTCCGCATGTAGTGCTCTGGCATATAACGAAACTACCCTGACTTTACCCGCCGGTGCCCAGTCACCTTTATCTGAATGGTTCCAGGTTTATTTTTCTGATCCTGGCGGGGCAAATAGCAGACCCAACGCGGCGGCCCAGATGCCATATTGGCCGAAGCTATTCGTGATGCACACGCCAGCATCGATATCGCCATCTACGATTTAAATTTATGGAACATCCGTGATGCCCTATTGGATGCTCAACGCAATGGGGTAGTGGTTCGCATGGTGGTGGAAAGTGACAACCTTGACCGCAACGAATTTCAGGATTTGATCGAGGCAGGCATTCCGGTCTTAGGCGACCGCCATGAAGCTTTTATGCATAATAAATTCATCGTGATCGATCGGTACCAAGTTTGGACAGGGTCCATGAATATGACCCTAAATGGCGCTTATCATAACGATAACAATTTGGTTCAGATCAACTCCACCCAATTGGCAGAAAATTATTTAGTAGAATTCGAAGAAATGTTCACCGAAGATCTCTTCGGAAACGAGTCACCAAGCAACACCCCCAACCCACATATAGAATTAAACGGCACACCCATTGAGACATATTTTTCACCAGATGATGGTGTACAATCACAAATCGTAAACCTAATCAATAATGCCCAAGAAAGTGTTTATTTCATGGCTTTTGCCTTCACAGCCGACCCCATCAGTCTAGCCCTCCTCAATGCAGATGCCCGCGGATTAGATGTATCGGGGGTGATCGAAAGGGGACAGTCAAATAATATGGGCAGCGACTATCAAGCCCTGGTTAACGCAGGGCTAAATGTCATCCTCGATTCAAATCCCAAAAACATGCACCATAAGGTGATCATCATTGATGAACAGATCATCATTACAGGGTCATATAACTTCAGCCGTGCTGCTGAAGAACGCAATGATGAGAATGTATTGATTTTATATAACTCAGAAATCGCAGAGATTTATTTGGAAGAATTTGACAATGTGTTTGGGTCAAAATAAATAAATGCTATAATTTGCACTAGCACCTAAATATTACTTTTTAAAGAGGTTTTAAATGCTTAATACCGACGGAAAATTTTTTCTTGGCAAAGATCTTTCATCCGAAGAATCTGTCCTGTACGATCCAGATGACCTGACCACCCATGCCGTAGTTTTGGGCATGACTGGGTCTGGTAAGACCGGGCTTTGCATAGACTTGCTCGAAGAAGCCGCATTAAATAATATCCCCGCCTTGCTCATTGATCCCAAGGGCGACATGACCAACGCCCTCTTGCACTTTCCCGATCTGCTCCCCTCAGATTTTCAACCCTGGATCAACCCCGATGAAGCCCGCCGCGACGATAAAACCCTTGAAGAAGCCGCTGAAGGAAAAGCTGCCCTATGGAAAAAAGGATTAAAAGGTTGGGGTATTGGCAAAGAACGCATCACGGCCCTCAAGAATTCGGCTCATTTCGCCATCTATACTCCAGGGTCAGATGCTGGCATTCCCATTAGCATTCTTGCGTCTTTAAAAGCACCTGAACTCGCATGGAAAGGCAATGAAGAACTTTTGCGTGAGAAGATCTCGGGTACCGTGACGGCAATCCTTGGGCTGGTGGGGATGAATGATATTGACCCCGTCCGCTCCCGAGAACATATCTTATTAGCCAACATATTCGAGGATGCCTGGAGC
The DNA here is from genome assembly GCA_018662365.1 of Chloroflexota bacterium. Classification (GTDB taxonomy): domain Bacteria; phylum Chloroflexota; class Anaerolineae; order Anaerolineales; family UBA11579; genus JABJGH01. The sequence goes on from JABJGH010000030.1 coordinate 93,185, forward strand.
CAAGGAAGGGACCTTGACCTCGCTGAACTAATCATGCGTACTCAAAATCCTCCCTTCGAAAAATTAGGTGTCTTTGACCTAAACACATTTTTTGCTGAAAAGGATCGATTTGAACTTGCGATGCTGCTAAATAATATCTTGGCAGCCCCCACATTCCAAACCTGGATCACCGGGCAGCCATTAGACATCCCCAGCCTGCTCTTTGGTCCAGATGGCCGTCCTCGACACAGCGTTTTCTACATCGCCCATCTCAATGATGCCGAGCGCATGTTCTTTGTCACCTTGCTCTATTCAGCTGTCGAAACATGGATGCGTGCCCAGTCTGGGTCAACATCTTTAAGGGCGATAATGTATTTCGATGAGATTTTCGGTTATCTCCCCCCTGTTAGTAATCCTCCCTCAAAACCGCTAATGCTGCGCATGCTCAAGCAAGCCCGCGCCTTTGGGGTTGGGCAAGTCTTGGTCACCCAAAACCCGGTCGATGTGGATTATAAAGCGCTCTCAAATGCGGGCACCTGGATGATTGGCAAATTACAAACTGAACGAGACAAAGAACGCTTATTAGATGGTCTTGAGGGAGCAGCCTCAGGCAACCTCAATCGTAAAGAATATGACAAGTTGATCTCTAAATTGGGGAAAAGAGAATTCTTACTTCATAATGTACATGAAAAGAAACCTCAAATTTTCGGCACCCGCTGGGCCATGAACTACCTTGCCGGCCCTCTGACCCGAACGCATATTCCAGCCCTCAATGAAATGGTCGGTGCTGAAATAACCGCTGGAGAGACCAAAACAACTTCTCAGGCTGAAAAGAAAGTTGTAGAACCAAAGAAATCCAAAGCTGCCTCATCAAATAGCGAGGGTTCAGAAACCCGCCCAGCTATTCCTGCGAGCATTGGCGAATACTTTTTGCCTAATAATCTAAACCTAGGGAAAGCCTATAAAGAAGCCGGATTAACGCCACCAGAGAAAACATCTTCGCAGAGCATCCTTTATAAACCCGTACTTCTTGCACAGGCAAATGTACGTTATTTACAACGTCAATATAATTTAGATCATGAAACAAAAACAACTGCTTTAGTGCCAACGCCTGATAGACGCGGCGTTGTCAGATGGGAAGAATTTACCAATTCCGAAGTAGATCCCAAATCCATAGAGAATTACCCTGTTCCAAATGCACGATTCGCTGTGTTAGAAGGGGCATTAGGGAATGGCAAATTACTTAGTTCTCTCGAAAAAGATTTTGTCGATTTTGTTTATCGCAATAGCGAGATCAAAGTGATGACCAGCAAAGAACTAAAAATATTTGCAGGTCCCCCAACCACGCAGGGCGAATTCCGTAAAACCCTCTCAGAGGCTGCAAAAAAATCACGTGATGCGGAAATAAAAAAATTAGAAACAAAATATAAGACCAAGATCCAATCTGTTCAAAAGAAACTTAACCGTGAAAAAAGAGAATTAACAGAAGACCAGGAAGAACTAAGCCAAAGAAAAATGGTAGAACTCGGCACCCACGCTGAAAACCTCTTAGGTTTATTCACGGGTAGAGGAAGCAGCCGGAAGGTGTCCACCTCCCTTTCTAAACGCCGCATGACCTCAAAAGCAAAATCGGACGTTGAAGAATCTGTAGATGCGATTGCCGAACTTGAAAAAGAGTTATTAGAAATTTCAGGTGAGGTTGAATTAGCCGTGGATGAGGTTGAGGAAAAATGGGAAATGATTGCCTCAGAAATCGAAGAGCTTCCGGTCACTCCCTACAAAAAGGATATACTGATCGATCTGTATGGTGTAGCTTGGATGCCCTTCCATGTGATCGAAGTTGGAAAAAAGGTAACCGAATTGCCTGGTTACAAGGCCTGAAATAGTTTATTAATAAGCAATCTTAGAAAACCATAAAACACAGCCTGAAATTACTGGCTGTGTTTTATAATCCAATTTGATATGAATGATTTGTACTACACCCTCAAAGATAAGGATGGAAAATTAGTCCATGTGACTTTACACCGCGATGGCCGGTTGAAGAAAACTGTACGGTGGGGGTGGCAACCAGATGGCAGCTTATTGATCAGAGTGCCTAAAAGATACCCGAAGCGAAAATTTTTAAGCTTATTGGTGGATATCCAAAACCAACTTCTGAAAACAAAAAGGCGATCTACCCGCCGTACGGACGCCGACCTCCAAAAGCGTGCAGAAGTTCTTAATAAAAAGAATTTTAACGGACAGGTGAGTTGGGAGGCGATACGCTGGGTGAGCAATATGAACTCCCGGTTAGGCAGTTGCACCCGGGGGGGACCCACAGATGGTCATATCCGCATTAGTGACAAGATTAAATCTTGGCCTACTTGGGTGATCGACTATATCATCGCCCACGAAATGACCCACCGGCTTCACAGCAACCATAGCAAAGAATTTTGGAAAGCCCTTAGAACAGCGTATCCGCTCACTGACAAAGCCGAGGGTTTTATTGAAGGCATCACCCATGCAAAAAGCTGGCATTTAGATGAGTAAGTTTCCCCTTTCGGATTGAATCAATCTCGTAAACAAACACATCAATAAAATGTTTTGGACATCCAATGAATATAAACCCGAACCTTTCCCCCCTCCTCATCCTTCTCGCATTTGCTCTGTATGGTTTGGTCCATTCATTTACAGCCTCACTCATCTTAAAAGAGAAAACTCGACAAGTTTTTGGTATTATTGCCGACCGCTATTACCGAATTTTCTATATCCTATTTGCAATTTTAAGTTTCATCCCCGTTTATGCGCTGGTCTATTGGCTGCCAGACCGATCTTGGTACAGTCTTTCCGCACCCTGGTCCATACTTTTTAATTTGATCAGATTTATCTCTGCGGTATTAATCCTCATCAGTGCAGCCCAAACAGGGCTAATGCAATTTATTGGTTTTTCCCAAGCACTTGGCTCAGTTGAAAAAGATCAGCTCAACATAAATGGTTTAAACAAGTTTATGCGTCATCCGATTTATACCTTTACCAATACATTCTTTTGGTTTTCCCCGACGATGAGCCAGAATACTGCCGCCTTTTATTTAGCGATCACGCTATACAGCATTATTGGTGCCATTTACGAAGAAAGAAAATTGGTCGAAGAGTATGGACAGGCTTACATAGATTATCAAGCAGAGACCCCCATGCTGATTCCCTTTCTGAAAAAAAAGGCTTAGATTTAATTCATTCTAACTAGTTAACACTACAACCAGGGTTTCTAAGGCTAAATCCCCACTAATTTTTCCCGTCTTGATCTGCAGATCATAATCCAGCAGTTTTCGATAGATCGTTTCTAAAGTCATGAGGGGAATTGTTTTTGCTTGCGCGAATAATTTCTTTGCCCTAAAAGGATGAATCCCGAGTTCACTCGCTGCAGTGCCTTCAAGGCCACCTTTTTCAAATATCTCCCGAGTTTGCAATAATAATCTGAAATGTCCTACTAAACTGAAAAATAATGGCAGGGCGTCTCGTTCATCCAGCAATAATTGAAGCATATCCATCGCTAAACGCCCATTACCTGAGGCTATTCCATCGATCAATTTGAAGAAATCACCTTGGCGTCCTGCAAATGCCGCCAATAGATCGACATCGTTGACATCCACAGGGCGAGAATAATTCACATATGCAAGCAGTTTCACAACCTCATTGGCTGCGATGCGCGGTTCCTCTGCCACCATTTCCGCCAACAATGCAGCAGCCTGGGGTTCAAAGGAACCTCCTTGCTCTTTTGCATAATGGGAGATCCATTTTGCCATTTCAGGACCGCTCAAATTGCGATAAGCTCGCATATAAACTCGTTCACCCGCTCCTTTTGCCCATTTTAACAACCAGTTTTTTGGGGTGAGGGTTCTTTTTTCCATCAGCACCAAAGCTGTGCTCTGTGGCAGATCTTCCAATAATGCTAGGAATTTTTCCTGCCCTTCTTTTCGGGTGATTTTTTTGCTTGCATTATCCATGACCACCATGCGGCGTGAACTCAGAAATGGAAGAACGCTAGCCGAGTTTTTTAACTCATCATAATCAAATTTCTTTCCATCCAATCTGGTTACATTTAATTCTGCGGTAGTGGGATCCCCTAATTTTTCCTGCATGCCATCCACAAATTGCGCCATACCAAATTCATCTTCCCCATGTAGGATGTAAACGATCGGTGCAGGAACGCTCATTCTATCCTCTAGTAGTGATTCTATGAACGACGACGTTTCCTCGAATCGAGCGAATGACGTCTAATATTTGCATATTCCCCGGATCACTTTCTACAGTGATGCGCTGTTGCACTTTATAACCCAAGGGTTGGGAAAGGATCAATGCCAAAGTTGCAAAGACGGTCACCAAGGGGAGTCGTTCAAGTTTAGCTTTGGGAGTTTTTGCACCCATTAAAGCGATCAAAGAAGCCATCCCTGCAGCAAATCCATAAGTCACAAAATTTGTGCCGCAATTTGAATGGATCGCCAAATTTTTTTCACCATTCTGTAAACGAGATAAAGCTTCTGTAACCGCATTAGCAATTGTTTCAGTATCCACTTTGCCAAAAAGCCAAAATCCGCTGGTATCCGAATGACCTGAAAAACTTTGGCCAGGAAATTGGCGGGATAAAATATGGATACTCGCATGTTCTAATCCATGATTGCGTCGTACACGATTAAGGGTGGGGTTATCTAAGATTCCTGGCATTCTTTTATACTCCTGGTCAGTTTAAGCTTATTAACCATTTCTAAATATGGGTTTAAAACTCATGTAATATTCTTTATTCCCATTCAATTGTCGATGGGGGCTTGCTGGTAATATCATACACCACCCGATTAATACCGTCCACTTCATTGACAATCCGTCCAGCAACTTCAGCCAAAAGCTCATGAGGCAAGCGCGCCCAATCTGCGGTCATGAAATCTTCTGTAGTCACGGCCCGTAAAGCAACCGCCTCTTGGTAAGTGCGCACATCCCCCATCACCCCCACAGAGCGCACTGGTAACAGCACTGCAAAGGCCTGAGAAGTTCCGGAAATTTCCCCATCTTTTTCGGTAATTTGCAAAAGGCCAGCTTTTTCCAATGCTTCTGTAAATATTGCATCCGCCTCCTGCAATCTGAAGATTCTCTCTGGAGTGATCTCCCCCAAACACCGCACAGCCAATCCCGGTCCTGGAAAGGGTTGCCGCCAAACCATTTCAGTAGGTAGTCCAATAGCTTCCCCCACTCGACGCACTTCATCCTTAAATAAATAGCGGAGTGGTTCAATCAATTCAAATTTCATGTCCTCGGGTAAGCCACCCACATTATGATGGGTTTTGATCTTTTCTGCATGCCCGCGCTCTGGTGCCCGAGATTCCACCACATCGGGGTAAATGGTCCCTTGCACCAAAAAGGGAGGCATACCTAATAACTTTGCTTGTTCCTCAAAAATCCGAATAAATTTTTCGCCGATAATCTTTCGTTTTTTCTCTGGTTCAGTTACCCCCATCAAAGCCTTAAAAAATATTTCCTTTGCATCTACAACGACCAATTCGATCCCCAAATTATCTTGTAATGTAGCGACTACCCCTTCAGCTTCACCCTTGCGCAGCAGGCCGTGGTCCACGAAAATTGCCACCAACTGATCACCGACGGCTTTTTGCACCAGGGCGGTGGCAACCGAGGAGTCCACACCCCCGCTAACCGCCGAAAGCACCATTTGATCCCCTACCTGTTCTTTTATTTCAGCAACACTTTGAGACACCACTGATTCTGAAGTCCAGTTTGGTGTAATTTGGCAAATATCAACAGCAAAACGGCGAAGAACTTCTTTCCCATGGGGGGTATGGTGCACTTCCGGATGGAATTGTAGGCCGTAACGTTGATTTTTAATATCCCCCATTGCCGCTACGGGAGAATTCTCACTGATTGCCAAAACCTCAAACCCACCCGGAGGAGTTTCAATGCGATCCCCGTGGGACATCCAAACTTGCTGAGTTGAATCCTTCAATAATGGATTACTTTTGATGGTTATTAGTTCAGCCGCCCCATATTCCTTATCAGAGGACGGAGATACTTTTCCACCTAGAGCATAGGTTAATGCCTGCATCCCATAACAAATTCCTAAGATCGGCAATTTTGATTCGAGCACATAACCAGGAATTTGTGGGGCACCAGGATCATAAATGCTGTTTGGCCCCCCTGAAAGCACAAAACCACTGGGTTCTAGGGCAAGAATATCCTCTAAAACTGAATCAAAGGGGAACAACTCGCAATATACTTGGACCTCCCGTAATTTTCGGGCGATCAATTGCGCATATTGGGAGCCAAAATCTAATACGATGATCGTATTTGCCATGGTTTGTCCTAATTCGCAAATTGAATTACGCCATCCAAATTAGAAACCATTGCCAAGGCTTCTACAGGGATATCAAGATGCGATAATGCCTCTCTCCCCCCCTCAAAGGTCTTTTCCACTAAGGCACCAATACCGACCAGCTCTGAACCCGCTGTTTTTGTGAGCTGTACCAAACCCAAAATGGTCGCACCACTCGCCAAAAAATCGTCTATGATCAATATTTTTTCTCCCCCACCAAGATATTCTGGGGAAACGATCAATTCGACCATCCTTCCTTTGGTATGGGAGGGGGCTAATGTGAGAAATACTTGATCTGGCATCGTGATCGGCTTAGATTTGCGAGCATAGACTACCGGAAGATCCATATGAATACCGGTACAAACTGCAGGGGCGATACCCGAGATTTCTGCTGTAAGGATCTTTGTTGCCCCCAAATCAGCAAACTTTTTAGCAAAGGCCAGGCCGCATGCATCCATCAAGACCGGATCCACCTGATGATTAATAAAACCATCCACCTTTAATATGCCGTCTCCTAGATTCTTCCCCTCTTTGAGGATGCGTTGCTTTAGCATATCCATACAAATTTACTCCTTTTCCCTGTTGTATATACAAGCTTTCAAAGATTGTACAATGGGAGTGAAAATTAGAAAAGGAGTTCCTTATTTTTACAATTTGTTGGGATTAAAATTAAGAAAAAGTTGAACTTCATCAATTAAGAACCAAAAAATAATTTATGAAATCCAAAATTCTAGTTTTTTTTACGAAAAATCTTGGTTTTTTCATGATTTTCTCTCCCCTTTCAACTGATGTAAAGCTCTCAAGGTTATGTTAGAATCACAATTCAGGAGGGGAACATACCCTCCGTGGAGGCTTTTTGACCGATAACCAAATATTGATTTTAGCCTCAAATTCCCCCCGCAGAAAACAATTACTTTCACTTGGCGGTTGGAAATTTGAAATTTCCCCAGCAGACGTGGATGAAACACCTCTCCCGGGAGAAAAACCTGATCTTTATGTGCTTCGTGTGGCAGAAGACAAAGCCAGGAAAGTCAAACAGGCTTTACCAAACGAATTGATCATTCTAGCCGCTGACACCACAGTTGCTTATCAAGGTGAACTTTTGGGCAAACCTGTGGATGAGGAAGATGCCCGTCAAGTTTTGAGGAATCTCAGGAATAAGAGCCATCAGGTCTATACCGGCATCTCAATTTATGATCCAATAAATGACAGATTCTTAAATGATCTTGCCACAACCGATGTGCCCATGCGGGATTATTCCGACGAAGAGATCGAAATCTATATCCTCACTGGGGACCCTTTTGATAAGGCAGGAAGCTATGCCATTCAACACCCTGAATTTCATCCCGTTGATCATTTAGCTGGCTGTTATGCCAATGTAGTCGGTTTACCGCTTTGCCACTTATTAAGAACACTTAACCAAATTGGGGTACAAAGCCAGACAGATCTACCCATGGCTTGCCAAAAAGATCTATCCTTCGATTGTACTGTTACAGAAAAAGTTCTACGAGGAGTTTTATGAAGACTCGTTTCCAAAAAATTATCATATTATCTTTAATACTCATATTTGCCTTGCAAGCTTGTGCAAACAATAATACGCCCACAAATGAGGGTGGTCCTACGACAACTCCCACACTGGGGCAACCAGAAATAAATACAACAACCACCCCCGACCCAAGTTTGACAGCCGAGGCTTATTTAGATGCATGGGGCAAACAAGATTACAGCAAAATGTATGCCATGCTGACAAAACTGAGCCAGGATTCATATAGTTTCGAAGAATTTGAGCTTCGTTATCAGGAAGTTTATCGTGAGGGGAGTTTGTTTGGCATTGCCTATGAAATTCAACAGGAACTAAAGAATCCCTCTACCGCTCAAGTAGGTTATAAGGTCATCCTTAATTCCGCCCTGGTTGGGGAAATCACCCGAGAAACACGGATGAACCTCAGTTTAGAAAATGGTGCATGGCATGTGGTTTGGGATGATACTTTGATCTTGCCAGAATTAGCAGGCGGGAATTTACTAAGTATGCAGGTCTATCCACCTACCCGCGGGATTCTGTATGATCAAGAAGGGGATCCCCTGGCTGGTTACTCAGAAGCCGTAGCTTTGAGAGCGATTCCAAGCAATGTGGATGAAGATTCTGTTGATGGATTTATCAATCAGTTGGCCGCCATGACCGGTATCTCTGCTGGGGTTTTAGAGTTGAAAATATTAGCCGAGGATGCTGAATTTTTGGTGCCGATCACTGAATTACCCGCAGAGGTATTTGATATACGTGCCCCCTTCCTAGAACCCTACAACGCAATGTATAACTATGAAAACTATTTCACCAGACTTTATTACTTGGATGAGGGAGGAGCAAATTCGATCGGATATGTCAGTTCGATTCCCGCAGATGAGGTCGATTTTTGGGCAGAACGCGGGTATCCCATTGATGCGCAGATCGGAAGGCTTGGCATTGAGGGCTGGGGAGAAGAATATTTATCTGGTCAACGAGGTGGTGAACTCTATGTGGTAGATTCTGAACGAACCGACCGGATCACGATCTTGGGGAGTAGAGATTCCTCTCCATCTGAATCGATATACACCACATTAGATGACGATCTACAACTGCAAACGCAGTTGGCTTTAGGAGATTTTACTGGTGCTGCAGTTGTGATCGAACTTGATACCGGACGCATCCTTGCAATTGCTTCCTCACCCACATTCAATCCGAATCATGCCGACTTTAACAACCCCAATAGTCAATGGGGAAGCTATTTTGACGGCAGTACGAATCAACCCTTCCTAAACAGAGCAACCCAGGGTCAATACCCTCCTGGGTCGATCTTTAAGGTGATCACTGCCGCAGCAGCAATTGAAAGTGGCGAATTTCAGGCTGAAACCAGATATTATTGTGGGCAAATATGGACAGACATCGGTATTGATCTATTTGACTGGACTTTAGATAAAGAATTACCCCCCAGTGGGGATCTTAATTTGCCCGAAGCTCTGATGCGTTCTTGTAATCCATGGTTCTATCATATTGGACACACTTTAGGGTCATCAGAAGAAACGATTAATATGGTTGCCGAAATGGCTCGTGGGTTTGGACTCGGCAGTGCCACCGGGCAAACCGTTCTCCCAGAGGCAGAGGGGTTGATCTCTAACCCTGCTGAGTCAACCACTGGCTCTCAAACCATCTTTAATGCTGTACAACAGGCCATCGGGCAAAGTGACACATTGATTACCCCGCTTCAGGCAGCAGTATATACCGCTGCTCTGGGGAATGGTGGCACTCTGTATCAACCTCAGATCATTGAACGGGTAGAGAACACGGCAGGAGAATCCAGCATGGTCTTTGAGCCGATCATTAATGGCAGCTTACCAATCAGCCCAGAAACCCTGGGCACTCTTCAATACGGCATGCGATTAGTGGTCAGTAACCCTCGTGGAACTGCCTACCGTACTTTTGCAAATTTCTTTGTACCTGTTTATGGGAAAACGGGTACTGCTCAAAACTCTGGTCCAGATGCGCATGCCTGGTTCATCGGTTACACCCAGGCTCTCCAAGAAGAAAATCCCGATATTGCGGTTATTGTTTTGGTAGAGAATATTGGTGATGGGTCGGAATTTGCTGCACCCATTTTTTCTCGTATCGTTGAATCCTATTTCTTAGGGCAACCCCAACGTCGTTATCCTTGGGAAGAGAAGATCGGCAAGGTAGACCCAGAATATTTCAATCCACCCGAAGAAACCGAAGTGGTGACTCCCTAGTTTATGGAAACAATTCAAGGTATTCTCGTTCGTTCTCAATCCGGGTTCTATGAAATAGATACAAATCAGGGTCCTTACACTGCTCGCTTAAGAGGGAAACATAAGCGGGGACGTAAAACGGGGGATCTATTAGCAGTGGGAGATATTGTTCATATTTCCTTACAGGATGATGGTTCCGCGATGATCGAGGAGATCGAAGAACGAAAAAACAAACTCTCTCGACTGGCCCCAACCGCCCGAGGAGAATATGAACAGATTATCATTGCTAACCCCGACCAGGCGGTGCTCACCTTTGCCTGTACCCAACCTGATCCAAGAATGCGTATGCTAGATCGGTTTCTCATCATTGCGGAAGAACAAAAAATCCCAATCCTAATTGTTGCCAACAAAACAGATCTGGTAGGCATGTCGAAGGCTAAGAAATTATTTGGCCATTATCGTGACCTTGGTTATGAGCTGGTTTATACCTCGGTAAATAAGAATCGCGGGATCCGCACCCTGCATGATAAATTAAAAGGAAAAATCTCGGTGTTTGCTGGACCTTCTGGGGTGGGAAAATCAAGTTTATTAAATGCAATACAACCAAAATTGGGGTTGCAGGTTAATACAGTAAGCAAATCCAACCGAAAAGGGAAACATACCACGGTAGTACGAGAAATGTTCCCACTGAAAGATGGTGGATATGTGGCTGACACCCCTGGATTAAAAGCGCTGGCATTATGGGATATTGAACCTGAAGAACTCGATGCATACTTCCCGGAAATTCGCCCATTGGTACCTGATTGTCAATTTAGCAGCTGTACCCATATTCAGGAACCAGGATGTGCAGTGCTGGAGGCTTTAGAAAAAGGAAGCATACACCCAGAAAGGTATGAATCCTATGTGCGCTTACGTTATGGGGATGATGAATAACGTACTATTGAACAATCTCTATTGGTAAAATATTGTTTTCTATCTATTAAATTCGGAGAATGAATGACGTTTAAGCTAAATCGGTCTTTGATCCTATTAGTCGTTGCCTGTTTTTCATGGATGCTGATTTCATGTCAAAACAATACAGCAAATTCTACAACAAATCCAATTGTAAATGATGATTCTTTGGTCGAAACCCCTACCGAAGACCCCCCTACCCCACCCCCGGACACCCTCATAATTTGTTTGTCCGAAGAACCTGGGAGTCTTTATCCATATGGGGATAGTAGCCAGTCTTCTAAGGCCATACGAGAAGCGATTTTTGATGGCCCCTACGATACACTTTCCTATGAACCTCAGGCGGTGATCTTAGAAAAAATGCCGAGCTTTGAAACTGGCGATGTGAGCCTAAAGTCAATCTCTGTCTCTGAGGGGGACCTGGTGCTTTCTGATAATGCTCCACGCACCTTGGAAGAAGGGATATCTATTCGGCCCTCTGGATGTTTAGCTGAAGATTGTGAGTTGATCTATACCGGGGGAGAGATTGAAATGGATCTACTTGAAGTTCAATTCACCTTGCTCCCTGAGCTTTTATGGAGTGATGGCAAGGATCTTACAGCGGGAGACTCTGTCTATGCGTTTGATCTTGCCAGCCACCCTGATACACCAATCGGTAAAGCAAAAATTAATCGTACATCCTCTTATTTGGCAATTGATGATCTGACGGTTGAATGGACGGGGATTCCGGGATATCTGGATCCGAATTATGCAGACAATTTTTGGGCACCCATGCCAGAACATCTGTGGGGAGCGTTGAGTCCCGCAGATTTGTTAACTTCAGATATTTCTACCCAATTCCCGATTGGGTGGGGCGCATACATGGTCGAGGAATGGAATCCAGGCCAATCAATCCTTTTATCCAAAAACTCAAATTATTTCCGATCCAATGAAGGCTATCCTTATTTTGATACCCTCGTTTACAGATTTGTGGGTCAGGATGCAGATAAAAGCATAGACTCGATCTTGAGCAGTGAATGCGACCTGTTGGGGGCCTCCCTATCCCTGATGGAAGAAACCTCGAGGTTGGTCGAATTACAAGATACCGGAGAATTATTCACCTCATTTTCTAGCGGTAATTATTGGGAAGTATTAGACCTCGGAATTCATCCTGCCTCCTATGATGATGGCTACAGCCTTTTTTATGGTGATCGGCCAGATTATTTTGGGGATGTGCGGGTTAGACAGGCAATTGCCTCTTGTTTGGATAGGCAAAAAGTTGTCGATGATTTCTATTTTGGGCAGTCCACTGTACTGGACAGCTATCTTTCTCCTCAACATCCGTTATTTAATGCAAATATCAATCAATATCCATTTGATACTGAAAAAGGGATGGTTCTTTTAGAACAAGCTGGCTGGGTTCTTGGGGAAGATAATAAACGAACTGCATCAGGTATTGAAGGCATTCAGGAAGGCACCATTCTAGAACTTGATTATTGGACAACCGCTGGCTTTATGAATTTGCGGCGAAAAGCAGCCGAAAAGTTTGCTGCAAACCTTACATCTTGCGGCATTCAGGTCAATTTGGAAATTCTCAGTACGGATGAGCTTTATGCAAAGGCCCCTGATGGCCCCCTATTCGGTCGTCAATATGAAATGGTTCAATATCCATGGCAGATCGGTCAAACTCCTCCCTGCAATCTTTACTTGTCCTCTGGCATACCAGGCAATCCCTTTAGCACCCTATCTCAAGTGCCCTTTTTATTCGATACCCTAATTGACTCCGATCCAAAATCTGAGGCTTTCCCTTGGGGGTGGGGGGGGTGGAATACTTCTGGGTATGTGAATCCGGCCTATGATGCGGCTTGTTCATCCGCTTTGAATAAAATTCCTGGCATGCCAGACTATGAAAATGATCATATGCTTGCCCAAGAGATCTTTGCAGAAGATCTTCCGGTTATTCCTTTATATCTTTCGATCAAGGTTGCAGCGGCCCGAGAAGATATTTGTAATTTCACTTTAGATGCAACTGCTAACAGTGATCTGTGGAATATTGAAGAAATTGCTTATGGTGTGCATTGCGAAACAGATTAGAAAAGACTTCTATAGATTTAGGTACTTAATCCCGTTATAGTCCTCTAAATTAAATAATTTAGACCCTATTAGTGCTATAATTCTTAAAGTTGAATTGTCAATTTGGAGGATAAAATGCGTTCAAATAAGATGAAATTAATCGCTACGTTATGCATACTTGCGATGGTAATTGTTGCTTGTGGCTCTTCCCCTGAAAATGAAAACCTAAATATTGATGAAAACACAAATAATGCAGAAAATGGTGAGGAAACTCAATTAAATATATTGGGTGAATCCATAGAGAATAACGAAGATGCAACTATTGAAAATGCTCCTGCAGGGAGTACTATTGATCCCGAATTCGTGGCCCCACTAATGGATGATGCGACTGATCTTTATTCTTTAAGTGAGGTAGTGGATAGTTATCAAACCAGCCATAGCATTGACGAAATTTCTGCTTTTTATGACTCAGAAATGGAAAAACTTGGGTATACAAAAGGGTATGAAATCCTTGTTGCTGATAAATTGATCATGCGATTTGATAAAGGCACCTATAATATCGTTTTATCCACATCAGCGAATGGTTCGGATGGATTTTTTGTAAGTATTGGCCCACAAGACGAGTAAAGGAAAATATTATGCGAAAAAACAAATTGTTTCTTTTCTTGACAATTTTAATCATTACAGCACTTGCCTGTAGTGCAACTTCTGGTGACAATGACGCGAATAATGCGGGAAATGACACCGGAAATAAAAATGAAAATTCTGATTCTCAAGCAGATGAAGATCAGAATGAACCCTCTGGTCAAAATTTACCGACTGGCCCCAATGAGATTAGCCTCGAGAACCAAGATCTCTATCTTGATTATTTTGATAAAAATTATTTAATGGACTTTTCCTACACCTTCAGTGGGGAGGACAGCACAGGCGCCGATGTTTCAGGATCCTTTGAAATGTCCGGTAAATACGCTGTAGACCCCGTACAGGGTGCTGATTTTGAGATGACTATGGAAGGTTTAGCAGGTGCCGAGGAAGTGGGTTATATCCATTTTGTGGACACCCCCACTAGAGATTATGTATACATTCCCGCCAGCGGTTGTATCTCCTTTGGAAACAATGAATTTAGTTCACCTTTCGATTCATTTTCTGATACGGAGGGCATGTTTGTAGGCACAGCAGAACTTGAAGAAAAAGGGGTTAGAGTAAGTGGCATTCTCGCCGATCGATATAAATTGACCCAAGAAAATATCAGTAATACTGGCCTGGAGATCGGGGAAACCTTTGAGTTGGAGGAAGGATTGATCTGGGTGGCGCGCGAAGGGTATATGATCAAATTGGTCATGGAAGGAAAAGGAAATAGCCTTGCGATCACCGATAACCTTGATTTATTGGGCGATATTAAATATGACATTCTCTTTATTCCAAGCGATGATCCAATCATAATTTCCCCTCCAGCAGAATGTGACGTTGACGAAGCGGGGCAACCGGGAAGTAAATTCCCAATCACGGAAGATGCAACTAACATTTCTAATATTGCCGACCAAATCGTTACTTACACCACCGCAATGAGTCAAAGTGACCTGCAAGAATTCGTTAAGAACGAAATGGAAAATCAAGGGTACAGCATCACAACTCAGAGCATAAGCGGCTCCACCGTAAGCATTCAATTTGTGAATGGTTCTTCAACGATAAACTTTATTGCTTTCCCTGATGGAACTGGGAAAATATCCGTGAATTTCTCGAGTTTTTGATACAATCAAATAGATAAAAAAAAGAGCCGGTGGAAAAACCCACCGGCTCTTTTTTTTGGGTAAATAATTATGGGTGTGGGGGCCAGTCAAAATAGGTCGGTTCCGTATATCCATGTTTTTCTGCAATTCGTACTCTGCCAGAAGAGGGGCCTGAGCAGCCTGGCTCATCAACTACTCGATAAGTCGTGTCATTTGTCTGGATTACAGTGTTGAACAAAACCCCATCCTGGCAAAGGGTTAGCTCTAATAACCAGCCACGGAACTTATCTACACTAAGGGTATTGCTCGGCCACTCAAAGACTACCTCACTGCCACTTCGATAGGCATTTGCATAAGTCATCGGCCCAATAAAGGTGGTGATCGGCAGGGGGTGATAATACTCTGTAAGTTGGCTTATCGTCCCGCCGTAGATATCCAAGATCGTATTATGCGTCCAGCAGTAAGCATTTGAGTCGAAAGGCTGAACCCATAACCAGGACCCATCTGCATTGCGGTTATGGATATAGACATACTCGTCTTCTTGGATGTCATAACGAAACAAATATGCTGGGGCAGGGCCATAATTACACCAGGCGTGTGGGAAACGCCCGATGCCATACATGAAGTCAAATGTGGCAGTTGCGGTTGGTGTGGGGGTAAAGGTGGCAGTGGGGGTCAGTGTTGGGGTGCTCGTATTCGACGGGGTAGGAGTAACCGTGGGGGTCAAAGTTTGGGTTAGTGTGGGGGTGGAGGTTGAAGTGGGTGTGGATGTGGGTGTTTCGGTAGCAAAAAGGGGCAGGGGCATAGAACACGCGGAAAGGATAAACCCAAGAATTAATAGAATGAGCAGGAATGTTTTATTTTTAATGTGAAGCATGCTGTATTATATCCAAGAATGAAATAAAGCTAATTAACAAAACAGTAGGGAAATTGAAGCTAATAAATATGTCCTCTGTCCCAATATAGTTAAAAATCTCTTGAGAAACGTGTTTCCTCAAGAGATTTCGTTAATAAGAACTTTCAAAAAGACAAAAGAAACTAAATACTAGTCCATGTATTTTTCATTTCTAAATTGAGTTTCATATAAAGTGGCATACAAGCCATTCTCGGCTAGAAGACTTTCATGATTGCCTTTTTCCACCAAGGCACCCTGATCCATCACAAGCACCTGGTCTGCGGCAAGAATGGTGGAAAGGCGATGAGCGATCACGATGCTGGTACGCCCTGCCATGAGCGGTACAAGGGCTTCCTGTATCAAGGCCTCACTGGTTGAATCCAAATGAGAGGTGGCCTCGTCTAAGATGAGGATACGAGGATCTTTTAAGACCACCCGAGCAATAGCCAACCGTTGTTTTTCACCCCCGCTTAATCGATATCCTCTTTCTCCTACTATCGTGTCAAAACCGCCGGGAAGGGATTGAATGAAATCATAGATATTGGCTGATTTGGCGGCATGGATCAGTTCTTCATCCGTTGCATCCGGGCGAGCATAAACCATATTTGCTCGAATCGTGTCATGGAAAAGGTATGTTTCTTGGGTGACCATACCCATTTGAGCCGCCAAAGATTGCTGACTAATATTTTTCAGGTCTTCTCCATCCAAAGCAATGCAGCCTTGGGTGGGGTCATAAAGCCTTGGAAGCATATAGGTAAGTGTCGTTTTACCTGCCCCACTTGGTCCGACCAAAGCAACCAACTGCCCGGGTTCAATCTCAAAATCTAAGTCATTTAACGCCCAACGACGAGTGGGGATATGGGCTGGAATACCTGTTTCTTTTTCTTTGGACTCCTGTTCAGAATGATCAGTACTCTCATGATCTTTCCCTTCGATTTTTGGTTCTTTGATTTTGATGCCTAGTTTCTCATTTGCTTCCATATAGTCGAAGGAAACATTGTCAAAGCGAATCCGACCCTCTGCTTTTTCTAATTCGATGGCATTATCTTTATCATCGATCTCGACTGGCATGTCTAAATATTCAAATACCCTTTCAAAGCTAACCATGGAGGTGACAAATTCAACCTGAACATTGGTTAATGCCGAGATCGGACCATATAACCGAGCTAAATAAGCGACAAAAGCCACGATGGTACCAATGCTAATCACATCGGTAAGCACAAAATAACCACCTACCCAATAGTTTAATGCTGTACCAATAGTGGCAGCGATGCCTAAACCCATGAAAAACCATCTTGAAACCAGGGCATTTCGAATCCCCACATCTTTCACTTTGCCATTCACATCTTTATATCGCTCGCTTTCTTGGGATTGACGGCCGAAGGTTTTTACCAATAAAGCCCCGTTTATTGTGAGGGTCTCGCTGATAATACTGCTCATGTCGGCGTTATATTCCATAGATTTGCGGCGAAGTTCACGCAATTTATGGCCAACACGTCGGGCGGGAATCAAAAATAGCGGCAAAATGATGACTGAAAGGAGCGTCAAACGCCACTCGATCGAAAACATGACGATCAGGGTGGTGATAAGAGTAAAGCTATTGGTAACTACGTTAGGCAATGTGCTGGTGACAGCACTTTGTGCGCCGACCACATCGCTATTCATCCTTGAATTTATTTCACCTAATCGAGTATGTGTGAAAAACCGCAGAGACATTTTTTGCAAGTGTTCATAAAGCTCTTGGCGAAGGTCATAAATGATGCCTTCTCCTAAACTTGAGCTGTAATAACGTTGGGCGACATTCATCAAATTACTTAGGATCGGGATTCCGATCATACCCAAGGCTAACCAATTTAACCGGGTGAAATCCTTATCGGGGATCACCGTGTCGAACAAATCTCGGTACAAAAGCGGAGGAATAAGATTAATGATCGAGGCGATGGAAATCAACACCAAGGTCATGATAATGTATGCGGCATAGGGGCGGGCATATATCATTGCCCGTTTAATAAGTTCTCTGTTTACGGTTGGTTTGCCCTTGGATTCATCATGAGATAAAAACACCCTCCACCCTCTTCCATGCATCATAACTTGTCTCCTAAAATCAAAATATCTCTACTTTTTTTCACCAAGGTAATTCTTCCCTGTTATAACGGTAATATCGTCCGGAATCTTTTAGATCAAGTTGGTCAATCACATTTATCATTCCGGATACAGACTCTGTGGGAGTTAGCTCTGCACTTGAGCCACCCATATCCGTTTTAACCCATCCAGGATCCATAACAATTGCAATAATCCCGTCTAGTTTAAGCGGATTTGCCAAGCGATTAGTAAACATATCTAATGCCGTTTTACTCGATGAATAGGTGGCTATTCCACTTCCATTCCTGCCAATCGATCCCAGGCTTGAGGAAATATTTATCACTCGTGCCTGGTTCCCCTTTTTGAGCAAAGGTAAAAATTGTTGAATAATTAGCACAGGTGACAAAACGTTTACTTCAAAGACCTTGAGCATGCTAGTCATTTTTAAATTGCCAAAGCCTTCTCGTTCATTTTTGATCGCGGCATTATTGATCAGAATGTCGATGCCATGCCCAAGGTTTGTGATATTGCTGACAGCCGAATCGATCTCTGTTTGATTATTGACTTCCAGCTTGACTATGACAAGGGTATCTTTGTATTGATCTTCAAGTTGATGCAGGGAAACTGCTTGGGCAGGATTTCGGGCACCGGCGAATACTCGGTCACCCCTTTCCAAGAATTGCTTTGTGAATTCCAAGCCAATTCCGCGATTTGCACCAGTAATAAATATATTTTTCATAATAGTACCTGCTGATCATTTTATTAGGGATTATAGATTTTAATGACCCGATTGTTAAACGTCAATGTTCAGAGCACGATGATTCCTAACCTTGCGCCCAAAGTAACTGCCTCAGTTCGATTGGTTGCCCCAAGTTTATTATAAATCGATGAGACATGAAATTTGACAGTATGCTCACTAATCTCCAACTCATAAGCGATTTGCTTATTTGCTAAACCTTCTGAAAGTAATTCTAGAACTTCCATTTCTCTGGCTGTCAGATCCTCAACCACTAAATCTTTGTCTTCTAGAGCCCGATTTGTATTCCCAGATAATAAGGGTGTGATTAATAAGGGGTCTCCGGTTATTAATCCTTGATTCAGGGCAGCTACTGCTGAGGTTAATTCATCTTCAGATGCTTCCAGCGATAGAATTCCCCAGGCTCTAAGGGGGAGTTCTATCAGCGATACTAGGGATTCAAATTGATCCCCTACAATCATTAAGGCAGGGGGTTCTTCTAATTCCTCCAGAAAATTGGCTAAATCAGGGTTCGCTATCGACCCGTCCATCACCACGAGTACATCCACAAGATCCATGCTTTTAGTTAACTCAGATAAATTTGCTGCTTCAGCGACCACGTCAATATTTTTATTATTTGTGAGCAAAGCCCGCAGCCCTGCACGCACGGCCAGGGCTGGGGCTAGGAGGATAACCTTTATTTCTTGTGAATTAATTATTTTTCAATCCTAAATTAATCTGATTTGTCTGGCTCTTGATCCTCATCGTGGAGATCTCCGTGCATATCTTGCATTCGATCATGCATTTTTCTTTGCATTTCTCGAGCAATCTTCCCTCTCATTTTTCCTCGCATTCCGCGAGCACCATGCCGGGACCATCCACCTCGTCCACGACCATGACGGGACCGATGGGGAGATTCTTTTCGCTCAGTTAAAGTTACCTCAGCGGTTTTTGGCTTTCCACCGCTTAAGAATTCAATCGATGTGGGATTACCCACAACCTCACCCACCATTTCAGCAAAAAGGGCATCATGATTTTGGATCGGCTGCCCATTAAAACCAATAATGATATCTCCGGCGATCAACCCTGCTGCAAGTGCTGGGCTATCATCTTCAATATTTGCAATCAAAAGGCCATAGTCTTGTTCTCGGTCTAATTTCGTCTTTTTGGGTAATTCGATTACTTGACTACGAATCCCTAAATATCCACGTTTGACTGTGCCATGCTCTTCTAATGATTTAGCGATCTTACTCGCCACTTCGATTGGAATGGCGATTGAAGCACTAAATCCTAATCCTGAAGTATTGATCCCCAAAACTTTACCTTGGGTATCGATCAGTGGTCCACCCGAGAATCCTGGATAGGGCGTAGCGTCTGTGCGCATATGTTTTTCTAAAAATCCACCATGCCGTGTACGAACCTTTCCTCCAATTGCACTAACAATTCCCTGGCTTGCCTGAATCCCTGTCTTACTGGGACGACCCAGTGCTAAGGCAAGTTGGCCAACTCGTGGTTCTCCATTGCTTTCCATTGGGGTTGCTTTCGCTCCAGCAATTTTTAAAAGCACCAAATCACTTCCTGGGTCTCTTCCTGCGATTTCAGCAGAAAATTTACTTCCGTCTGGAAGCATTATATTAATGTCTTCCTCTCGCTCAACCACATGATTTGCAGTGAGAATGAGGTCTTCTGAAATTGCAATACCCGTGGCGGGGAAACGGCGACGGGCATCCACCATTACTATGGAGGCGGAAGCTTTTTCAACGGCATCAGCCATTGCATTGGATAGATCTGAAATTTCTTTTTTTGTAACCATTTATAAAACTCCTTATTTAGTTATATCAACTAAGTATTATTTTCCTATTAACGAAGAGGGAAATTATCCACTTCTTCAAATTTATGTAACAAGTATAAGAAAAATGCCCAGATTGCACATCGGGCAAGTGGCTAGGTATCTCCCTAGAAAAACGGGTGGGGATACCCCTACCCAAAGGGCTGGGTAAAAATTAGAATGTGTTAAGAAGGATTGAAACAGGCTTAATTAATCAGCAAATATTTTTCCAGATTATTACTTAAAACATTTCGTGCAAAAATGGCATCTTTCCTGGAAACATCGTGGTCATTTCTGCTTGAAATGCCTTTGAAGGATTTCCCCATCCGCGATATTGAAAAAAGTCAGGTTTGTGTGTGCCGTATAACAAGGAGGTGAGCGCTTGAATGCTTATTTGACAGTCTGGTTTATTACCAGGCGAAACTTGCAACTTTCCATTCACTGAAGAAAATTTCCAAACACCTTCATTCCAAGTGCAAAATGGATCATTGATCTGGGCAGTGAATTGCCCTTCCCCTACTTCCACGCCCCCAATATCTGCAATATTTAAAATGCGGGCCATACCCGGTTTCCAGGCGGAAGAAAGTTCAATATCCAAATCTGCCAACCAGAGCGTTGGTTTTTCATCGGCGGGAAGCCATATTTCTATATCATTAGTTTGATCAATGTGTCGGGCAATCCAGTCTAAAAGCAAATAGAGTCCTTGGGGATTGTGATAATAAAATCGTCTAATTTTCATCTTGAATTTTGTGACCTCACGGCCCTCATTGGTATAGCTCATCAGCCCTACAGTTTTTCCTTCGACTTTTGCCAATGCGATCCAAGATTCGGATTTTTTATCAGGCATTCCAGGATGATTAAATGTCCCCATGCCATGTTTCTTTTGTTGAATTTTTTTTATGAAATCCAAATACTCGGCTTTTCCTTCACTTTCAAGAAGAACTTCTACCTTCCCCTCAACTTCATTTCGAAGAATGGGTAATAACTCTATAGATTTGAAGCTCGCTTTTAGTGGTTGTGGAAAACTAATATATCCCAAACGTTCGTAATAGGATTCTCGGAATGGATAAAGGGTGGACACAGGGAAGGATGATCGCAAATCTTTTAGCAAAGCAAGGATCACTTGATGAGCATATCCCTTTCTACGATAGGCGGGATGAGAAGCTACATTAAATAAGCCGCTCATTGAAAATATTTTGCCTCGAATATTCTGTTTCATCGGTAAAGAAGTAGCTAGAGCCGCAGCTTTGCCATCTTCATATAATGCAAAATGGGTGACCCCAACTCTTTTTTCAAACCATCCACGTTGGGTTTCCTCATCCATCAGTGGTGGCGTGGGTCTAAAACTATAGTTTGGAATCCAGGCATAAGATTCCATCCAATCTTTAAATGAGGCAACTTTCTTTATTTCTACTTTAGGCATTTTTTCCTCAGGTTTTCATCCGATTTATGCAAAAATCTCCAAATAAATCATACCCTACCCTAAAAATTTCGTCAGAGTAGATTTTGATTCAAATTAATATCTCTCTTATGGTTTCCATGCTATGTTATAATCCTGCGAATTTTGAAATAAAGCCAAAAAGGCAAAGAGGTTGTCATATGATAGGAAAAACATTAACCCAGGTTGCCGAAAACCTGGTTGTAACGATCGAATATACATTAATCGTCGGAAAAGAGATCTTAGATTCATCCGAAGATGAAGGCCCCTTGGAATATCTACATGGATACGCGAATATTATCCCTGGGCTGGAAAAAGCTCTTTTAGGTATGAAAGTGGGAGAAAGCAAGAATGTTGTTGTTGCCCCGGAAGATGGTTATGGTGAGCTTGAAAAAGACGCACTAATGGACGTCCCCCGAGCAGAATTCCCCGATGACTTCCCCATTGAAGAAGGCGTGGAACTTGAGATCATGGACGACGATGATAATATCGTCCTTGTAACGATCATCGAAGTTGGAGATGAGACAATCAAATTAGATACTAACCATCCCTTGGCTGGTAAAGAATTGAATTTTGAAGTAAAAGTCACGGGTATTCGAGAAGCAACCTCTGAAGAATTGGATCATGGGCATGTGCATATGGAAGGCCATTCTCATTAAATTGAAAAGTTTGGTGAAATTAAAAAGGGCAGTTCAAATTGAACTGCCCTTTTTTTATTTAATATTTCGGATTTATTAGTTGTTTCGCCCAATTTGAGAAGTATAAATACCTAGCCCGATTCCTAGTAACAAGAGGGCAAGCCCTAAAATCCCTAACATTGGAGATCGATCACTACTTTCTTCAATTGTTCCAGAATCTTCTGTTTGGGTTTGATATGTTTTTTGTGCACCAAAGTTGATCAAAGACGAATTACCGGTAGCCAACTCAATTGTTGTGGTCAAGGTCGAGGTGGGATTATAACCATCGGGAATGGCCATAGTAATATTATATTTCCCACCTGGTAAACCTATAAAACAATATTCTTCCTCAATCAAGGACGTATTTCTGGTTTCTGAAAACAATCCCAATTGTTCTGTTAAACTGACTGCCCCACCCTCAATGATCATTTCAATATCTTGTCTTATGGAATCACCATTAAGATCGTCATATAAAAGGATACAAATTGTTGCGGAGCCCGTATCAGGAGGAGGTGTTTCAGTTGGTTCTGCATTTTCTTGTCCAGAATCTCCGGCGGTGGCGACGGGGATGTTTTGCTCAATAATTCCCAATAGAATAAAACTACCCTCTGCTAGTATATCTTCAGGTGATAAATTATTTAATCTTCGCAATTCATCTAGGGAAACCCCTGAAACTGCCGAAATTCTCCAAAGCGTGTCTAAAGATTCAACCCTATACCAAATTCGTCCATCCCCATCTGGAGTTGGCGTCGGAAAAGAGGTTAATTGGATCTCTGGGGACGCATTAACAGGAGTGGACCAGGAAAACAGGAATAATCCAAGTATAAAAACCCCTAGTGTAAGTACGATTAGATATTTTTTCATCATAAAATCACCTGTATTAATTAAATTATAACATCCTAAGGCAAGATATAATCAATACAAAATATAGATTATTTTTATAAAGAATAATGAATTGGAGGTAGAAAATGGGATTATTTGGCCTCACAAATGACCAATGGATAGAGATTGGAATCTCTTTTGCAATACTTGTCGGGACAGTAATTGTAGGTCGTCCGATATTGAATTTTATTCTTGATCGTGTGGTTAGGCGGATCACCAAATCAACAAAAACCAAATTAGACGATGTGCTGGTAAAGGTTGTGCGCCCACCTCTTTTCTGGCTTTTATTGTTGAAAGTTACCCAATATGCGATAAGCCGTCTAGATTTCATTGATTTTTTCAAGTCAAGCAATATCGATGATTTCTTTTATACCCTCTACTTTTTGCTGGTTTTTGCACTAGTTTGGCAATTAATCGTCTCGCTCAGTAGCTGGTATACGAAAGAAATTGCTCCAAACACAAAGAGTGATTTGGCTAGTCAATTACTCCCGTTTTCACGTCGAGTGATCCTGATCATCGTGGCGATTATCGGGGGAATCATCTTGCTGGGGCATTTTGATGTAGAAGTAAGCGGATTGGTCACTACCCTTGGAATCGGCTCATTGGCAATTGCTTTGGCGGCCCAGGCTGCCCTTTCTGATACGATCAGTGGTTTCATGATTATGCTTGACCGTCCCTTTCGAATTGGAGATCGAATCGAGATCCAAGACTTGAGCACATGGGGGGATGTAGTGGATGTAGGACTTCGCAGCACTCATATCAGAACCAGGGATAATCGAATGGTGATCGTGCCCAACTCAGTCATTGCTAAAAGTTTGATCGTCAACCATGCCTATCCGAATTCAGAGTATCGAATCCAAATTGAAGTGGGCATTGGATATGGGACAGATATTGAAAAAGCTCGAGAAACGATCATTGGGGCAGTACGGACTGTGGAAGGAGTTGTTCCAGAAAAACCCGTCGAAGCTCTCTTTTTGAATTTTGGGGATTCCGCATTGCTCTTTCGGGTTCGTTGGTGGATCGATTCCTATATAGATACCCGACAAATGTTTGATAAGGTGAATAGCGCGATTTATAAAGCCCTGGGTCGAGAAAATATTGAGGTGCCTTTCCCTCAACAAGATGTTCATCTACATATTGATGCTGAGGGCTTGAAAAAGTTTAATGAGCTGAACGATAAATAATTTTCATTCAATTTAAACAAAACAGGCGGAATATATTCCGCCTGTTTTTAATGGACTCAAAAAAAATTACGGTTTTTTCTTTCCCTTATCACTATTATCTGGTTTACCATTTTCCTTATCCCCACAAAATCCGGGAGGACCACTTCCATCTTCTGGACATTTCTCTTCAAACTTCTCCACATTTTTCAAGCCCCCAACTCCTGGATTTACCGGTTTCCCGTAGGTTTCAAAAACTTCTCCGATGCTCATGCCATCCAAGTAAAGTGCGATTAATTCATCGAACGTAACTGGATTGCAAACAGATTCAACAGGTTCTGGGGTTTCTTCACAATCCTGAGAATCTAAAGAAACCATAAGAAGTTTGGCTAAAACGCCAAATCCAATTCCATACTCATGATAACCAGCCACTTGCTCCGTAAATTCGGACTCACAACCCTCAACGATATCTAAGGTTAGTGGGTCGTCGCAATCTAAGCCCTCTGCGGGATCCTCGCATTCTTCCACACTATCCAGGGTGAGCGGATCATCGCAATCAGCGGCATTTTGATAATTGTGATAGAAACTGAAAAATTCTAATACATTTTTCCCTGCTATTTCAGCTTTTTCTTCTGTTTCAGTTTCAGGAACATCTCCGTCATCAGCCATGACAGGTACGGTTACTGAAAAGACCAAGATCAATATAAACAACATGGTAAAAATCTTATTCTTTTTCATTATTATCCTTATATTATCCATAATATATATTTACTTCATTACCATGATAACAAAAAATATGCCTTTTATTATAAATTCAAACCTACAATTTTATTAGAATAAAAAATTGAAAGTCTTTAAAAAGCCGTATAATACCTTCATGAGTATCACTAGATCTCAAATTTCTGATAGTTATCTTTCCAATAATGAGCTTCGACCACTAGACATGCGGCGCGATCTCATTGAGGTTGCCGATCTAATCGAATTATGCTTCTCTGATACTTTAGATCGAGACGGTCGACAGTATATAGCACAAATTAGAGCGGCCGCAAAAAACCCTAAGATCCTTGGGTTCCCAGAATTCGTTGGAAATTCCCTGGCTGGATTTGTATGGGAGGATAAGGGCAGGATTATTGGAAATATTAGTCTCATCCCCGTTCAGGCGCTTCAGCAAAGGGCATATTTGATTGCTAATGTTGCGGTTCATCCTGATCATCGGCGAAAAGGGATCGCGAACGCCCTGACCAACGCGGCTTTAGCTTATATTAAGAATCGCAAGATCCATTCTGTTTGGCTCCAAGTGAACTCAAATAACCCAGCGGCTATCCACTTGTACCAATCTGCCGGGTTTTTAGAAAGAGCAAGAAGAACAACATGGCATAGTAGGTCTGGAACAAAACCGAAAGTTAGTAGTCATAAAAAGGTTTTGGTTACAAGTAGAAAAAAAAGGGATTGGCCTCTACAGCGAGAGTGGTTGAATCGGGTTTACCCGGGAGAAGTAAAATGGCATTTACCGATCAACACCCAAGCATTTAGCCCCGGACTAGCTGGGAAATTCAATCGATTAATGAATGAAAGGAAAATAAAGCAATGGTCCGCTCGCCTAGACAACCAGTTAATCGGCACTTTAAGTTGGCAATCCTCAACTGGGATGGCTGACTGGCTGTGGCTAGCCACTACCCCTGATTATGAAAATTTAACGATCCAAAGTTTACTCCCGTATGTCCTAGATTTGCTTCGAAAAAAACGTTTGCTATCGATAAATTATTTGGCTGGACATTCGGTTGACTCTTTCCAAAATGCTGGGTTTATCAACCATAGAACTTTGATCTGGATGCATCTTTATATATGATATTCAATGTGGGATTAATTAGGGATTTTAGTTGGGAATTTATCGAGAAATTCGCAAAGGGGTTGGGTATTGTATGAGCATAAGTAAGGTAAATATCAATAAAAAAATTCATTCAGTAATGCTATATAGTTTTTCAATTATATTGAGCTTACTTTATTCAATTATTGCAGTTGCTCAAATTCTAGGCTTTTTTCAGCTTTATATTCCCCTGCTAACTATTCCTCTAAGTATTATTCTATCAATCTTGGTTAGCAAATTTTATATTTCAGCTGGAAAGAATTTTTGGAATTTAGATGCGATTGATGAATCGGACTCATCTCATCTTCAAATAGTAGCTTATATTAGCGGGGTAATTCTGCTATTTGGGTTAATATTATGGCCTCTCTTCCGTTGGCCTTTTTCGGGACTTCAGTTTCCAATAGAATGGGATGCTGCTTTTTACCATTTTCCAAAAGCAATTGAGCTATTCCGTAGTGGTTCTTTTTGGGATCTTTCCATTCCTTACGGACAATACCCAAATGGCTATGAATCCTTACTATCTTTTGGCATATCAATTCTTGGCAATGAATATTTGTTTGGTTTTGTACATGGATTAATAACCCTTTTCTTGTTTTTAAGTATTTGGTTGTTGGGGAAAAGGTATACAAAAATTTCTGGGGCCATTCTTTTTTGGGGGATCGCATTTGTATTTGTATCTGGAAAATTGATTTCTTATGGAAACCCTTGGGTAATTTTTACCTCCCTAATTTATACAATTGGGAAGAATGACTTGTTCCTGGGTGCAGTCATACTCGCATTTTTGCTTCACAGCCCTATTGGAAGGAAAAAATCTGACAACCCATTCCTTTTAGAAGGGATGGCAATTCTCACCATGATCGGGATATCCATAAAACCAAATATTATTTATGTAATCGCACCCATTTGGGCGTACACCGGGTTCCTTATTTGGAGAAAAAAAGAATATTTAGCCAATGGTTTTTGGAAAAAAATGATTGTCGTTACCCTTATAACCCTTCCTGGAATTTTATGGATAATTAGAAATTTAGTTGTACTCCAAACAATTTTCACTAAAACGCTACTTCAAACTTTAAATACAAAAAATGTTTTTTCCATACTGTTTGATCCGGATTTTTATTCAGATATTAGCCTAATTTTTGTTGGGCTTATTTTCTTTGGAATCATTTCAGGAACACAATTTATCAGGAAGAAAAAACCATCTTTATCAATTCTTCTGACTTATTATTTATTATTTTTCGCATTCATCATCACCCCAGCTACCATTCATGTTGAGGGAGGGACATCAAGAATTTTAATTGTATGGAGATTCGGTATTGCATTGCTAGGATTATTTTTCATTTTGCTACTTGTTTTGTTCGAACCTCTTCATATAAGCTTTTTCAAAACAATCAAAACTAATAAGTTTTTTGAGATAAGTTTCTCAATTATTATTCTTTTACTTAGCATTTTTATTGTATGGGATCAAAGGCATTTACTTCAAACCGGGGAAGTAAATAAAATAGTTCTTCTCACACCCTACAAAGAACCAAGCTCAAATACTGAATATCGCGATGTTTATGATTTTATCCAACAAAATATCAGGAATAGCAATATTTTTATTATTGAAGGGTTACCTTACTTCACATACGGCACCAACTTCACAAACAGTCCCACAAAATTACAATATCCTTTGGGCCAACCTGACACAGTTCCCCAGCTAACCCCTGAATTTCTACTAGTTACCCCCAATTATTGGAACCATGAATGGCCGGGAGAATTACAGAATGATGAACTTATGGCGAGTTGGCATCTGATATATAAAGATGAATCTGGTAAGGTTTTTCAAAAAGATTAAATTCTTCCCCATTGGGAACTTTTCGGTTGGTTATTTGAAAAAATTGTCCAATTTTTGAAAACTTAGATATCAGGTAATATTATTCTCCAGCGATAGTCTTATGCATATAGGAATTCAAGGGATTAACCATGACAAATCTAGCAAGAAATGAAATAGTTGATGTTTTACGAGAGGCCAAAGTGATCGCCGTAGTTGGCCATTCGGATAAATCCCACCGCACCAGTTACGCAATTGCAAATTATTTGAGAAGGGTGGGGTATAAGGTCTATCCTGTAAACCCTCTGGTGGAAGAGATTGATGGTGAAAAGTCCTATCCTACCGTATCTTCAATTCCTGAAAAAGTAGATATCGTCAATATATTTAGACGCTCTGAACATTTGGATGGCATTGCTGACGATGCCATTCAGGCCGGTGCCAAGGTGTTTTGGTCTCAATTGGGTGTATTTGATCAGGTTGCAGGAGAAAAAGCGGGAAAAGCAGGTCTTGATGTGATTATGAACCGATGTATAGAGGTAGTACATAAATCTTTAAACCTAGTTTAATAAAACTATTTGGAATAAGAATATGAAAAAAGGCCGAGTAATGTAAACCTCGGCCTTTTTTAGTAAATTTTATTTAGTTAATTTGCTACTGCAAAAAAGTCGATTTCTAGTAGAACCTCATTGGTAACTTCAGCGACAGAAGGTACAGAGGGAATATTCAAATTATAATCAGATCGAAGAACTTCTGCTGAACCATAGCCCTGAATTTCTGTTCCAGAGATCACAGTCACATTTACATCAAATATCACAGAATTTGTAATATCTCGAATAGTGAGATCACCTGTAATTTTCAATTGGACTTCCTCACCCAGAACGATCTCAGGCAGGAATCCAGTTAAATTGGTGGGAGTGAAGCTAATGAACTCGAAATCCCCAGTGTCCAAGATCTGGTTCTTGATCGCTCGGTCCCGATTTGAACTATCTGTTTCTAAGGTGCGCGCATTTATCAAAACCGTGCCCAATTGAGAAGCAGATGGATCTGAAAAATCAATTCCGATCTCACCTGCCACCTGGTTGGTGGTGCCCACGGGGGTGAATGGGTTTCCGCGCAAGAGTTCGTCTAAGGAAAAACGTACTTCTGAATTCCCCTGATCGATCTGAAAAACGACAAATCCCTCAGGGGAACTATCTTTATTAGCTTCACCTACAACCTCAGTAGGTTCTTCTTCTAAAACCTCTGTAGGAAGGTCAACTTGTGTGGGTTCTTGAACACCCTCGTTTAGAGGGATGGCTTCAATGGATTCACTGGCTTCTTCCGTGGGACGCAGCACATAAGCAAAACCTAAAACAACGATAATCAGAATACCTGCTAAACCGCCAAGTATAACTTTTTTATTCATATTATTATCTCCTTTGTCTTATTTACAAGTTAAGTTTAATCGGAAACTATTAATAATTGATAAGAAAAAATTAATCGTTCCAATAAAAAAAGGCAGTCAACTGATCTGACTGCCTGATTAGGTAATTAATTTCTTCTAATGTTGCAAAATCTGGGAAAGGAAGAGTTTTGTGCGTTCATGTTGCGGGTTATTAAATAGCCCATCTGGAGTGGTTTGCTCCACGATCATTCCCTCATCCATAAAAATAACTTCATCGGCAGCGGCTCTGGCAAAACCCATCTCATGGGTAACCACGACCATTGTCATACCTTCTTCTGCAAGGTCTAACATCACATCCAACACCTCTTTGATCATTTCGGGGTCGAGAGCGCTTGTGGGCTCATCAAATAGCATGATCTTAGGGTCCATTGCAAGAGCACGAGCAATCGCCACTCTTTGTTGTTGTCCACCAGAGAGATTGCTAGGATAAACGTCTGCTTTCTCAGCGATACCCACCCGAATTAGTTTTTCCATCGCAATTCTATTGGCTTCTTCTTCGGTTCTACCTTGTACCACTTTTTGGGCCAAAGTAATGTTTTCTTTTGCAGTTAAATGTGGGTATAGATTGAATAACTGAAATACCATCCCGATATCTGCACGCACCTCATTGAGTTGTTTTTGTTCCCCCGTTAACAACTCGCCATCTACGTATATCTCTCCACTTGTGGGTTCTTCAAGATGATTGATACAACGCAGCATAGTCGATTTCCCTGACCCGGAGGGTCCAATGACCACAACTACGCTGCCTCTCTTTATATCAAGACTTACACCATCTAATGCTTTCACTTTGTCAAAATAGCGATATAAATTCTTGATCTCAATAATGTTATCAGTCATTTCGCAACCGCCTCTCAAATACCCTCAATAGACTAGATAGGGCAACAGTCATCATCAAATACAAAATAGTGAGAATTGTATAGGCTTCCTTGAACCGAAAAGAACTACCTGAATATAACTTTGCTTCGTATGTAATATCCCCGACTGCTAACAAGGAAACCAAGGAAGAATCTTTCACCATGGCAACAAAGTCATTTCCTAATGCAGGCAATACATTGCGAATAGCTTGGGGTAAGATCACATAACGCATCGTTTGTCCAAAACTCATGCCTTGAGATCGGGCTGCTTCCATCTGGCCTTTGCCAATCGATTGAATTCCCGCCCGAAAAATCTCCGCTAAGAAGGCACCGTAGGTAATCGATAACGCAGCAATTGCTCGGGAATAGGTAGATATATCTTTATTTGTTATTAGGGTAAAACCCAATTCATTTAACCAACTGATTGCAGTAGGAACACCCACCAAACCGATAAAAAAGATCAGCACCAACATGGGGATACCGCGAATAAACTCTACATAAAAAGTGGCAATATTATTAAATATAATATTTTTTGACATTCTTCCTAATCCCGCGATCAATCCCAATACGATCGCAATCAAATAGGACAATATTGCGGCAGATATCGTAGTGCCAATCCCTTGAATAATGAAATCGAATGCTTCTCTTAAATTTTCACGCGTATAGACACTCCAAGCTGTATAAACAATTACTAGAATTAGTGCATAAAGCCACCAGGGAAGGCTCGCAAAGGTTCTCTTCCCAGATAAATCTTCAATAGTTTCGATTTCTGGATCTGTGTGATAAATATCACCCATATTTTTCTCCTCAATCCCAACAAGCAAATTATTAAAAAAGCCGGTGTGAGTTAACCACCTACACACCGGCTTTTTGGTTTAATCAATTGCTATAAATTGCTTTTTATTCTTCAGCGTAAGCACCGTCACCAATATCATCGTAGGATACGGAGAAGCCAGGGCCAAAGTATTTCCCATTGATTTCATCTAAGAAACCATCAGCAGCCATAGCACGGAGTGCTTGGTTGACAGGGTCTACTAGATCACTGCCATTAGGGAATGCAAATCCAAGGAAGTCACTGGACATTGACGGACCAACCAATTCAAGTACGTCTGCATTGTCACCCAAATAACCTTGTCCTGCTACCTCATCAATGAATACGGCGTCAATATCGCCGGCAATCAATGATTGAACAGCAAATGGGAAGGTTTCAAAAGCTTGAACTCTTTCTACTGGAAGGTACTTGATAGCAGATTCGTAATTGGTTGTTCCGGTTTGTGTGCCGGAAACCAAGGATTCGTCAGCAACGAAGGAATCAATATCTGTAAATCGATCTTCGCCCAGGCGAGCCAATAATTTTTGTTCAATAGCTACGTAGCCAATTGAGAAGTCAACGATTTCATCACGGTCTTCGGTGATGGTAATACCATCTGCGCCGACATCATATTGTCCATCAGATACGGCAACGATCATTCCGTCCCAAACAGCTTCTACGAATACTGGAGTACAGTGAAGTCGGGTACAAATTTCTTCCCAAGCATCATAATCCCATCCCAACCAAGAACCATCATCTAATGATACATAGTTGAACGGTAAATAAGCATTTTCTACAGCGATGGTGATTTCTTGGCAATCCAAGTCAACTACTGCATCATCTGCTGTACCTAAACACTCGCCACCTCTGGGTGCATCAGATCCGCCACAAGCGGATAAGGTGAGAGCTACCAACACAAACAAGATAAACAAAATCTTTTTATTAAACATTTTCTCCTCCAATAAGGGAATGTTTTAGTCTTGAACAATAGGCATTGTTCAGTTTGTTACAAATTTAGTATAAAGAAAGGACTAACCTTTGTCAAACACATGGGGTCGAAATTTATTTGATTTTTTCCTGAAACCTCCTCAAAAAAAAAGAGTGCGGCTCGTTTGCCACACTCTTTTTCAACTATTCAAATTAGGATAAAGTTATCATTTTGAAATAAGAGTACGGCAAATTAAACCATGCTGTCGATGGTTCATTTTCACATATTTTCGCATGAATTTACAGTTCTCTTTAATCTGCATCAAAAAAATTCCTCTAAATATTTTTAGGGATTATACCAAACATTGAAAAATGGTCAATGAAATGTGGGGGACCAATCCTTGGAGTTATGGAAGGTTTTTTATGTGAAAAGGAATTAGTTGTTCAAAATATACAACTTTCTTATAAAAACAGCGTATTATTAATTAACAGAAAGGATAAAAAAACTATGGAAAATTTTATTTTGCGCACTATTGTCAATGGCTTCGCACTTTACGCGGCCGTATTTATTGTTCCTGGAATCGTTCCAGAAAACCCCAGCCCTATTTCTTGGGTATGGTTAGCAGTGATTTTCGGCCTGCTAAACGCATTGGTCCGCCCCCTATTGAAATTCCTCAGTTGTGGCGTGATCTTGCTCACATTGGGTCTTTTTACCCTGGTGATCAACACTGCTTTGTTTTACCTGACAGGTTGGATGGGTTCATTCTTTGGTGCAGGATTATTGATCGAGAATTTCTGGGCTGCATTTTTCGGTGCATTGATCGTGAGTATCATTAGTTTCTTCCTTAACACGATCTTAAAGGATGAAAAAAAGAATCATCGAAACCGAACCTAATTAATATTTAGTAAAAAGCGACAGATAAACTTCTGTCGCTTTTAATTTAAGTACTTATACTCTATTTTTGACCCCTATTCTTTCTCCCAAATACTCACAGTTTCAATATGATAGGTTTGAGGTAATAGATCGAAGGGTTGGATCTTCTTCATCTGGTACCCCGATCGACTTAACCTCTTTGCATCTCTTGCAAAAGTGGCTGTGTCACTCGAGACATAAACCAAGATGGGGGGGGATTTCAGAACGATCGCATCTAATACATTTGGTCCAAGACCTGTCTTTGGGGGATCAACCAATAGGATATCAATTGGGAAATCTAAAGTAGGTAATGCATTATCTACCAGATCTTCATAAATCTCTACATTTTCAAACTCTTCCAAATTGACTAGAAAATCACTCACAGCTCCAGAATCTGATTCGATACCTATTAATTTCCCCACTTTAGAAGCAATGAAATTACTAAAAATACCGACACCCGAATAAGCATCCACCAATGTTGTTTTTTGAGTAAGAGGTAACTCATCCACTAAATAGTGGATCATTTTTTCATTCACAGCAGTATTGGCTCGATAAAAAGAGCCTGCAGAAATCCGAAATGCCTTTTCCATTATTAATATTTCCTGAAAATAATTATCGGACATCACATGCATTGATTCAGGACCCCTTTGAATTATTTTGATCGGAAAATCAACCTCCAGCTCAAAAGCCTCGTCGGTTCTGGTTTCCATAACTATCATCAAGCTTTCATCTTCCCCATGACGGAGTTTTAGGCTTTTTAGATCCGCTAGGTGTTCAAACTCAAGGCTTGGCCAAAATTCATTCAAGGAGTTAATTGGCAAAAAGCATTCTTCTATTGGAACAATCTTTTTGGGTGTTGAGGAGGAATAACCGAATTTGCCCGTGGGGTCTTGATGGAAAATTACATGATTGCGATAATTCCACTCAATGGGAGAGGCGATGATCGGTTCTATGGGGGGATTTTCTAACCCACCTAGGCGAACCAGCTGATCTCGAAGAATTTCTTCTTTTTCTTTTAATTGCTCTGTATAAGAAAGGTGCTGATAATGGCAACCATCGCAGATTGAAAAGTGTTTACAACAGGGGTCGATCCTCAAAGAAGAGGGTTCCAATATTTCCAGCAATTCACCGCGCGCAAAACCTTTTTTATCCACTACCAACCGAGTCCGAACCTTTTCACCTGGCAAGGCAAAAGGCACAAAAATTGCTCGCCCGTCTGGTAAGCGCCCCATTGCTTCCCCCCCATAAACGAGTTTATCAAGGGTGACTGTATATTCCATCTGGTCGATCATTTACTAAGGTTTCCTATATTCATTGAAAAATTTCAATTTGATCGGAATTCAGCTAAAGCTGCGAAAAGTTTGTCTAAATCTGCTGGAGTTAATTCGCCCATATGCCCTATTCGGAAGACATTTTCTTTTAGAGGGCCATAACCACTGGCCATTCGTATACCTTTCGTTATTAAGAAAGCATTTGCAGCTTTAAAATCAAAACCTTGATGTTCGATTGCGGTTACTGTCTGAGAACGGTATCCTTCGGGCGCAAATAGGGTGAAATCATTTTCTTTTGCCCAAATCTGAGTTTTTTCTGCCATGGCAGAATGTCGAGCCCATCTCTGCTCGATTCCTTCTGCCAAAATTCTATCGGTTTGAAGGTCTAATGCATAGATCAAAGAAACCGCCGAGGTAGCTGGGGTCGAATCTTTTAGTCGATGTTTTTCTAGCCGTTCAAAATCAAAATACCAACCTTTGTTTTTGACTGTCTTAGATTTTTCAAATACTCTCTCATTGAAGGCAACAAATCCTAGACCAGGTGGCAAAGCTAAGCATTTTTGTGAGGAGGTGAGTACTAAGTCCAACCCCCATTCATCCATTTCCAATTGAGCACCCGATAAGGAAGACACAGCATCCACGCAGATCAGGGTGTTTGGGCTTACGCCATGGACGACTCGGGCAATTTCTTCGATCGGGTTCATTAAACCGGTAGAAGTTTCATTGTGGACTATCGTAATGGCTTCATAATCCTGCCCATCTAATGCTTGGGCTATTTTTTCACCAGTTAAAGGTTCCTTCCAGTCCGTATCAAGAAGAGTGACATCTTTCCCATTGCTCTTGGCAACATCGTGCCACCGCATACCAAATGCACCATTGGCGCAGGACAAGACTTTTTTATTGACAAGGTTTCGAATGGCTGCTTCATGCATGCCCGTTCCAGAAGAAGCATTGATTAGTACTCGATGATCCGTGCGGAATATTTTTCTCATTTTCCCTTCAGAACGATGGAAAATTTCTTCAAACTCACCACTACGATGTGGCATCATCGCTTTTGTTTGGGCTTCTAAAACCTCTTCATCCACATCTACGGGACCAGGCACGAATAAGGGTGACATAATTGACTCCTTCCTTTTACCATAAAGACCATGCAAGGTCATTTCATATAAAATTTGACCTTATAGACTGCATTTTACCAGGGGTGAGGCTTGTTTCAAAGTGGTAATGCTTAAAGACAAACGGGAGGGCAAAATACCCTCCCATATTGATATGTTAATTAATATAATTTTTATGGACAGCCTGGTAAGAAAGGCAGGAAATAGCAATAATATTCAGGGGCATATGTATCTACATAATACCAACCGCCAATCAAAATACAAAGACCAATTAGGACTAATACACCACAGCCAATAACCATGGGACTTGGGCGTTTTCCGCTTCGTCTTTCAGGTCTAACCTTACCTGCTGGTTTTGGAACTGGTGCTGGCTGAGCAGCCGGCGCAGGGGTAGGTGTTGCAGCCACTTGCGGTGGAGGTTTCACTGCTTGTCCACGGGGTGGTGTTTCATTTCGGGCCAGCACAGTCGCGTTTGGATCCGATCCGAACAGCTCAAATACCAAAGCAACGTTATCACCTAATCGAATAATATCTCCGAGATTTAAACGATATCGCCCTGAAGTCCTTTTTTCATTTACAAAAGTGCCATTGGTAGAGCCCATATCTTCAATCTCAAATCCACCATCAGTAAAAATAAAATGGCAGTGACGTCGAGATAATTCGGCATCATTTACGACAATTGTATTATTTTCGTCCCTACCTAAATAATGTTCGGTTTCACCCAAACTAATTGTCTTTCCTGGGGAGGGACCCATTTGCATGACCAATTGAAATTTACTCATTCTCCAACTCCTGATTAACTTTTCCTTCTTGTTCTAAGTTTACAAAGTTTTAAAAAGAGTGTCAAACTAAAAACCCTGATAAAACCTAGGAAATTTTTTCCTTCAAGGGGGTCGATTTCATCTCATATGAAAATTCTTTGCCAAAAGCATCAATAATTACCTCAGAAATTTCAGCAATTGTGGGAGGGGGGTCCAAAAAATAATCCATACTTGCTTTATTTTGATTCTCTAGTCCGCATGCAATAATTCCATCCCAATAGTTCATATCTACTGAAACATTTAAAGCAAAACCGTGTCGGGATATCCCATTTGCATCTACTTTGACCCCAATAGATGCAATCTTTGCTGGTGAATTGAAAATATCGGGGGGGCAATGTACACATCTTGAGGGCACATCCCCCTGCACCCATACCCCTGTTTGCCCCTTAATTTGTCCCCCACCAATTTTGTATTTGAATAGGGTTTTGATCAGAACGTTTTCT
This sequence comes from Chloroflexota bacterium, assembly GCA_018662365.1. Classification (GTDB taxonomy): domain Bacteria; phylum Chloroflexota; class Anaerolineae; order Anaerolineales; family UBA11579; genus JABJGH01. Next base: position 129,961 of record JABJGH010000030.1, read on the forward strand.
AATTTTCTCAAATAATTTACATAATCCATTTTGGGAAGTCTCACAGCTCCGTTAGTTGGATCAACCCTGATTTTTCCTTCAGCTAAGGGCAGTAAAGGGTAGCCAACTAATTGACCGGGCCCGTGATAGGTCACGTCTCCCCCTCGGTCACTCCATTGCACATCGATCCTGCGACGGTTGAGTTCACGTTCATCCCAGATAATATTCTCGGGATTTCCTTGGTTGCCAAAACTATATACATGCGGATGTTCTAAAAGAAGGAGTGTTGGCGGATGGTTACTTGTAGCTATCTCGGCTGCCAAATCCTTTTGAATATCCCAGGTATTTTTATATTCGACTATTCCAAGTGAATGTACATTGCAAATTTGCATAAGGGAAAGTATACATGGAAAACAAAATCCGGGTCAAAGCAAATAAAAAGAACGGACAAATAATTATCCGCTCTTCAATAGTTCCTATTGAATATTTATTGGTTATTCTCCAAAGCATCTTCGATAAAGATCTGACTGGAAGAGGCCATCTGGATCGACTTTATTTTTCAAAGATTTAAACTTTTTCACAGCTTTCTCCCCTAAATAACTTTTTACGACATCAATAGTGAGCGTGCTGTCTTTCGCAAAATAAAATTTACCCTCGCCATCTAACACAATTTGGTTGAGTTCTCCGGTTAACTCTCGTAATTTTTTGCGGTTTCGATCTTTTACTTTAAGGTCTAATGCCAGGGAGAAACCATCCACAGCATGACTTAATAAAAATTTATCCGGACGGTGTCGTTTAACCACTCCGAGATATGAAGGATTTCTGTATCGATGTGATGTTTTCAAGATTTCCTTGAAGGTCTGATATGCATTTTCTTTGGGAATAAAACTTTGATATTGAATTAATCCGTCTTTGCCGTAAGCACGTTCCCACCCAGGTACATAATCCAGTAAAAAAGTAAATTCTACAAAGGATTGGAAATATTGTTTATTGTTTCCGATCGTTCTATTCAATAAATATTTTGCGGTATTCCCCGCCCAAGCCCCCAAATTATTCATCCCTAAGCCCAAGAACAAGGGTACGATCGAGCGAGGGACCACTCCCATAATATTTGGTGAAAGATCTTGATGATCCAAACGAAGTGATTGGGAATCATGAACCCCTTTTTCTGCAGACATATAGTTTGCTGAATGCATTTGTCCACGCCCTAAACCTTTACCCTTTTGGGTTGCATCGAGCCAGGCAACAATATAATCATTTTCTTTACCTTCATCTGTAGCGGATAATAAGTCTTTTAGATTTGGAACTGCCCATGCTTTTACATCCAAATTTCCGGAATATACCTTCTTCATTTGATAGGTGATCGAGGTAAATATCCCCAAAATGCCCATCCCTCCGATCATGCTATAAAACAAGTCTTTATTCTTTTTGGGTGTGCAGGTAATCTCTTTTCCATTGGCCATCATTGCTGTAAACTCAAGCACATGTTCCCCGATAGTTCCAGCTTTCCAGTTATTTTTTCCATGGATATTTGCCCCCAAACAACCCCCAAGAGTTGGAAACATGGTTCCTGGCATTACGGGGGACCACCAGCCATCGCCCAGGGTATAACGCCACAACCGCTCGATGGTTACCCCAGGTTCAACCTTGATCACGCCAGTATCTTTATTCCATGCCAAGACGCGGTTCATTCGACTGAGGTCGATCACTATTTGTGCATTATTCATCGCCGCATCGCCATAGCTTCGACCGGCTCCCCGAAGAGCAATAGTGAACGATCCCTTTTTTGCACCCAATACCAGATCATGTAGTTCATCAACATGTGTAGGTTGGTAAACATATCCAGGTCCATGAATGGAATGCCCAAAATTTTCTAGTTTTTGTAATTGTTTAACCGGGTCTATATTAAATAGTTTTCCTTTCTTAGCCATTAGAAGGATACTCTCCTAAAAATAAAAGAAGGTGTGTGTTGAATTATCAGCATTAATAAACGCCACCAACCGGGTGTATAAATCGTTTGTTTTTTCTTCTTAATTCCTTTCCAGATTTGATCGGCTGCTTTTTCCGGGGAGATCACACCAAAGGTCGTTGAAGAATTTTTGAGAACTTCTGTATCAACAAAACCGGGTTTTACCGTGAGCACATGTACGCCATGCCGGGTAAGGCGATTGCGTAAAGCCTCTAAATAAGTGATCAGGCCAGCCTTTGAGGTGTTATAACCCGGATTGCCCACTCGCCCACGGTCCCCTGCAACTGAGGTAATTCCGACGATCTTGCCTGCGCCCATCCGCTCAAAAAATATCGCTGCTTGCCCTAACCATGCCATAGCACCTAATAAATTGATTTCGATCATTTCTCGATCTTTTTCAAAATCATATTCATTTTGAGCGACTGGATTCATTACTCCAGAAACGTAGACGATGAGGTCCAGGTTTTTATAATCAGTCAATATTTTCTGAAAGGTTTTGGGGATTTGATCAAATTTTCTGACATCATGTACATAGGCGATAGCGCGGGTTTCTCCGATTGCCTGGTTGATCTCCTCACAAACCGTATTCAATTCTTTTTTCCTTCGACCTAAAAGTGCCACGACATGTCCTTCTTTGGCCAGTTTCATTGCAGTCGCGGCACCTATCCCCGATGAAGCGCCTAAAACGATCGCCCTAGGTTTTGGGTCTAAAGGAAAATCAACAGGTAAAGATACACTCATCGATTATTTCTCCAAGATTTCAAGTATTTTTCATCTTAAGCATTAATTATTATACTCTCGTCCCCTCTCAAAACATATCTGGAATCGAGCTAATTCGCTGACATTTCCATGTGAAACCAATGGCAGACTAAACAGGTCTCCCCATGAAATAATAATAAATAATAAAAATATTCCACTCTTCATTGATTTTTATAGACTAGTTATTTCTTTGCTATAATTACCAATTACACTCAAATCTTAAGGTAAATATCCATGACAAATAATTTTCCACATCCCAAAAGTGTATTAGTAATCAGTGCCCACCCAGATGACCCGGAATTTGGAGCCGCGGGTACGGTTGCATTCTTGGCGAAACAAGGGGCTGAAGTTGTATATGTACTGGTCACAGATGGCAGCAAGGGGAGCGCCGAGCCTAATATGACCAAAGAAAAACTTATTGCCATGCGGCAAGAAGAACAAAAAAATGCGGCAAAAAAGCTAGGGGTTTCCAAGGTGGTTTTTTTGGGTCAGCCCGACGGGGAAGTGCGCAATACCGATGAATTACGAGAATTGATTGTTCGTCAGATCAGAATCCATAAACCTGATGTGCTTTTTACCCATGATCCCACATCTAGGATTATCAATAATTCTTATCTCAATCATACCGACCATCGAGTTGTGGGGGATACCGTACTGGATTCCGTGTTTCCACTAGCAAGGGACCGCTTGAATTTTCCTAAACACGAAAAGGAAGGACTCGAACCCCATAAAGTTTTAGACGTATTTCTTTTCTTCACTAATGAACCGAATTATTGGGTAGATATTAGTGATACTGTCCAGTTAAAGGTTGCTGCACTTCAAGAACATAAAAGTCAAATTGGTGATCCAAATGATCTAGAAGAACGTATTCTCCAAAGATCACGAGATCGAGCCGAAAAAGTATCCTTTGAGCATGCAGAAATTTTTAGACGGATACAACTCCCTAAATAGAATAATACTTACAAAACTAATTATCACAAACATATGACGTTAAAAACATATTATCCCCGAACAATTGCCGAAAATGCGCTAGAAGAATTGAAGAACCATCTCGATCCAGAAATCGAGGTGATCACCGGAACGGATATTCCTAGTCCAGCAGATTATGAAATATTGGTTGCCGGACGTCCTACAAAAGAACAATTGGAAGCCAGTCCAAAACTGCACTCCCTTATCATCCCTTGGGCTGGGTTGGCCGTAGAGGCATCAACAATTATGGTCGACTATCCAGAAATCAACATTCATAACCTGCACCATAATGCTGTCGCAACGGGTGAGACGGCAATGATGTTAATGTATACAGCTGCTAAACAAATTATTCCCATTGACCAGATTTTTAGGAATAATGATTGGCGACCGCGTTATCAACCCAACCCTGCGAGACTACTCCATGGGAAAAACATCCTCATTTTAGGCTTTGGTTCAATTGGACAATACATAGGCGGCGTTTGCCATGCAATGGGAATGACCGTAGATGCAATCAGAAGAAACGCAAGTAAAGAAAGTTCCTTTGACTACCCCGTGAATGTATATCCCCCAGAAGATCTGCATAAACTTTTACCTAAATCCGAAGTCTTGATGATCACAGTGCCATTAACTGAGGAAACGAGAGGTCTGATCGGGGTAAAAGAGATTGATCTGCTTCCAAAAAATTCGATCCTCATCAATGTGGGGCGCGCTTTAGTGGTCGATCCTGAAGCCCTCTATAATGCCCTCAAATCCAAAAAACTCCATTCAGCGGGTATTGATGTTTGGTACAACTATCCTCCCGATGAAGAAAGTCGAGCAAACACCCCTCCAGCAGATTTTCCTTTCCATGAGCTTGAGAATATCGTGATGAGTCCCCATCGGGGAGGAGGGGCTGTTGAGATTGAACAATTGAGGATGAAACACCTGGCTGCCCTACTAAATACTGCCTCAAAGGGTGAAGTCATGCAAAATAAGGTTGACTTAACCAGAGGATATTAGTCTCAAAAAAAATGGGGGACGGCAATCAGGGGTGGCTATCGAATCCCGAATCTTGTAGAATAAACTGAAAGGATCATTATCCTTTTTAAAGGTGGCTTTTTGGAACCAACTCAAGTAGATAAACTGGGGAACCGTTTTGAAATGGCAATCGAGATGGCCCTCAGACTTCATAAATCTCTGGTCCGAAAGACCAGAGAAATCCCTTACCTCGCCCATCTTCTTGCAGTTACAGCCTTGGTACTTCAGGACGGGGGAAGCGAAGATGAGGCAATTGCAGCTTTGCTTCACGACGCGCCAGAAGACCAAGGTGGTATAGAAACGCTTACTTTGATCCAAGAGAAGTTTGGCAAAAATGTATTTCAAATCGTTGAGGCTTGCAGTGATACCTTTGATGTTCCAAAACCCGAATGGCGGCCCCGAAAGGAAGCGCACCTTGAAGAAGTCAAAAAGGCGTCCTCTTCTGTCCATAGAGTCATCGCTGCGGATAAGTTACATAATGCAAGATCCCTGTTGCGTGATCTAAAAGAATATGGAAATCTCCTTTGGGAAAAATTCAATGGGGGAAAAGAGGGAAGCATTTGGTATTTACAAAGTATGCATGAAATCTTAACTGAAAAACATCCAGGGTATCTTACAGATGAACTTGGAAAAGTATTGAAAGAAATAGAAAATTTTGCTAATTAAAGATTTGTTTAAACAGGTGGCCCATGAGCATTAACGCAATTAATTTTAATCAAAAACTGGAACTATTCAATGAGCATTGGACACCAAAAATCATTGCTCAATTAAATGATTATCATTTCAAGCTCGTAAAGGTTCAGGGGGAATTTGTATGGCACGACCACCCTGAAACGGATGAGGTTTTTATTGTGCTAAAAGGAAACCTACATATTGCTATGGATAATGAAACGATCCTCATCAAAGAGGGGGAGATGGTGGTCATCCCAAAAGGGGTCAGACATAAACCCTTTGCAGAGAAAGAATGTCATGTGTTGTTGGTAGAACCCGCAGGAACCATAAACACCGGGGAGCTAAAGGAGGATTTAACCGCACCGAATGATGCCTGGATTTAATTTCGCCCTACCCACCTATTCTAAGCCCTGATATAATTTTTCTGAATTAACTCATAATAATGTGTAATCGAATTAAATCATTATTTACAATTTAGGAGGTCACCGGATTATCGGTCGCCTCTATTTTTATCTGATGGAGAGCTATGCAGCCTGAAATTAAAGATACCCTGGGAAGAGCGTTGCGTGATCTGCGAATTTCCCTGACAGACCGTTGTAATTTTCGCTGCACCTACTGCATGCCAAAATCAATTTTTGGACGCGAATATCAGTTTTTACCCAAAGAACAACTTTTAACTTTTGAAGAAATTACTCGATTAGTAAAAATCTTTGCTTCATTAGGCACTCAGAAATTGCGCTTAACTGGGGGAGAACCCCTCTTAAGAAAAGATGTTGAAATTCTCATAAGCCAATTAGCCCAAATTCCAGAAGTGGCAGATTTTGCCCTGACTTCCAATGGTTCTTCACCCATAAAAAGAGTGCAAGAATTGAAGGATGCAGGACTAAGACGAATGACCATCAGCCTCGATTCCCTGGACAACAAAGTTTTTCAAGAAATGAATGACGTAGATTTTCCTGTATCACGGGTGGTGGAATGGATCGACAAAGTTGTTGAAGTAGGCATGACCCCGGTGAAGATCAATATGGTCGTCAAAAGGGGCGTTAATGAAGATAGCATATTGCCAATGGCCAAACACTTTGATCAGCCCGACACAATTTTAAGATTTATTGAGTATATGGACGTCGGAAGTAGTAATGGTTGGCGATTAGATGATGTGCTGACCGCAAAAGAAATCCTCAATATGATTCACAAAGAAATGCCGATCGAACCCCTCAAGGCTAATTATGTTGGTGAAGTAGCAAAGAGATGGCGCTTTAAGGAAAGCGGAAATGAATTTGGGGTGATCGCCTCGGTATCTCAACCATTTTGTGGAGATTGCACCAGAGCTCGTTTGTCTGCTGATGGTTCACTTTATACTTGCTTGTTTGCCATTCAGGGGCATGACCTAAAATCACTATTGAGGAGTGGTGCTAGCGATAACGAGGTATCCGAATCCATTGCAAACGTTTGGAAAAAACGGAGCGATCATTATTCTGAAGTTCGCTCCTCAAAAACAGATGACCTCCCCAAGGTCGAAATGTCTTTTATAGGTGGATAATTGAAAATTCCAGAAGGAATCACCACAGTATTATTTGATTTAGATGGCACCTTACGTCACCATGATCCAAATGGATTTGATCTATTTTTGGAATATGCGGCTGATCTTGGCATACCTATCGATTCTGGTGCACGGCAAAAGATTGGGCAATGGACTCATAAATATTGGGCAAATTCTGAATGCTTGGTTAACGACAAAAAGGCATTTAATTCTGAAAATGGAGAATTCTGGCAAAATTATGCCAAAAGACAATTTGAAGCCTTCGGGATCGAAACAGAGCAAGCTTTTGCATGGGCCCCTGCTGCACAAAAATTTATGGAAAAGAAATTTAGGCCGGAAGATGTAATCTATAAAAATGTGTATGAGACCTTGCAAATATTGAAAGAAAAACCCTATCACCTCGGCCTGGTTACAAATCGTAGTCAACCGATTGATGAATATCTAAATGAAAAAGGTTTGACAGAATATTTTGACTTCTATTTTCATGCAGGTGAAATTGATGCATGGAAGCCAAATCCTAAAATATTCGAGCATGCGCTAAACCTCGCCAATGCTGAAGCCAATGAGGCGATCTATATTGGGGATAATTATTATGCCGATGTCGTTGGTGCTCGCAATGCAAGTATTTTTCCTGTCCTCTTGGATAAAGATGGCATTTTCCCAGAAGCTGATTGTAAAGTCATCCAAAAAATTGTTGAGCTTCAAGAATATTTATAATCACCCAAATGTTAAATAAGCCTAGATTATCACGTTCTTTTTTTGATCGGGACACACTTATGGTTGCTCGTGAACTTTTAGGCTGCAAACTTGTACATATAGAAAATGGCAAAAAAATTTCTGGGATCATCATCGAATCTGAGGGATATTGCGGGGAAACCGATTTGGGGTGTCATGCGAAGGCGGGAAGAACCAAAAGAACAAGTGTGATGTACGGTCCTCCTGGATTCTCTTTTGTATATTTCACCTATGGGAATCATTGGATGTTCAATACGGTTACCCGTGAGGTTGACCAACCTGAAGCAGTATTGATCAGGGGCATCATTCCAACCGAAGGGATTGACATCATTGAATCTCGTCGAGGAAAACAACCCCGAAAACTTTGGACAGACGGTCCTGGAAAATTAGCTCAAGCATTGGGTTTGAATGGGGAGCATAATAATTTAGACCTGACGACTGGGGATGCAACATTATTTATCGAAAAGGGGATTTCAATCCCGAATAGGTTCGTAACCACCTCCCCGCGCATTGGGTTATACTCTGTGCCTGAACCCTGGAAAAGCATTCCTTGGCGTTACCTCGCCAAACTTCCAGAAGAGTGGCTAAGTAAAAATTTGTTGGAGGAACACAAATGAAATTATTAGAAGGAAAGAATGCCTTAGTTTTTGGGCTTGCCAATAAACGCTCGATTGCCTGGGGAATTACCCAAGCCTTCCATGAACATGGCGCTAATATAGGCATCAGCTATGCTGGCGAAGTGCTTAAAAAGCGAGCAGTACCATTGGCAGATTCATTAGGTATCGATTTTGTCGAATCTTGTGATGTGTCAAGTGATGAACAGATCGCACAAGTAGCAGAAAAGGCCAAAGCCCATTTTGGAGAGATCGATATCATAGTTCATGCGATCGCATTCGCAAACCGAGATGAACTGACCGGACCTTATTACGATACGAGCAGGGAAGGATTTAGAATGGCTATGGATATTAGTGTCTATTCCTTTGTTAGACTTTCCCATGCTTTCCAACCACTTCTCAGAAAAGGCGCTTCCTTAATGACCCTAACCTATTATGGCGCGGAAAAAGTCGTGCCCAGTTATAACGTGATGGGTGTGGCCAAAGCTGCCCTAGAAGCCTCCACCCGCTATATGGCTCGAGATTTTGGACCCCAGGGTATTCGTGTAAATGCGATCTCTGCTGGCCCGATAAGAACTCTCGCCGCCGCCGGTGTTGGAGGATTCAAAGCCATGCATAGAAAGTTTGTAGATATGGCACCTCTGCGACAGGAAATTACTATAGAAGATGTGGGTGGAACAGCTGTTTATCTGGCATCCGATCTCTCCGCTAAAACCACTGGAGAAGTGATCTATGTTGATTCGGGGTACAATATTATTGGAATTCCAGAAAATTTTGATGATGATTAATAGGTAAATATGTTTCGAAAAAAAGAAGAAATTGAAGGGCTAAACAACGAACCTGGATCACAAATTGAGAGAATTACATCTGTTTTAGGGGATGGGGTGAATTACACTGGAAAACTATCTGGACAGGGTGGGATTCGGATCGAAAGTGCCTTCGAGGGAGAGATTTCCCTAAACGGTTTGTTGGTGGTGGGCTCAACAGGGCGCATTACATGTGAAGAGATACATGCCACAAGTGTAATTGTAGCAGGTGCAGTAAGAGGAAATATTGTCGCCGATAAAGTTGAAATTCGCAGTACTGGTCGCGTTTGGGGAAGCGTAACAACGATCGCCTTTTCTACAGAAGAGGGAGCTTTTTTGCGAGGCAATATTCAAATGGAAGAAAAGTTGGATCTTGCATTTTTCGAGGAAGACAGCCCTGGGAAACCTGAAGAATTAACAAAAGAATAAGTTAGATACAATTAAATATAAAAGCCCTCAATATTAATATTGAGGGCTTTTTTTTATTCAATTCGTCAATTATATTTTAAATCTGGGGTCTTCAGACAGTGTTTTTTCCAATCCTTCTTGCAATTTGATTTTTGGTGTAAATTTCAACTTTTTCTTGGCAAGAGTAATATCCGCGCACAACCTTGAAACGCCCGAATCGCTACGGGGGGTATAAAGTAATTCTGCATTATCCCCTGTTAATTTTTGAGTCATTTCGGCAATTTCGCGCACGCTTGTTTCTTTCCCACTGCCTATGTTGATCACATTCTGATTGATGTCTGGCGCGGTAGCTGCAGCAACCATTGACCGAACGACATCATCCACATAAATATAATCTCGGGTTTGCTGGCCATCCCCATGTACGACTAATGATCCCCCTCGCAACCCCTGACGCAGAAAATTAGGAATCACTGGCGGGTGGGATGGAGGAATATGTTGTCCAGGGCCATAGGCATTGAAAACCCGTAAACTCACGGTGTCAATTCCCCAAAGATTGCCGATCGTGTTCACATAATATTCAGCAGCAAGTTTCGAAACCGCGTACGGAGAATGAGGAGATGGAAGGGCAGATTCTTTTACTGGTTGATCTTGATTATCCCCATATACAGCTCCTGATGAGATTAATACGACACGTCCAACCCCCACATCTCTCATTGCTTCCATTAAGCTGACAGTCCCCCCCACATTGACTGCATTATATTCAAGAGGATATAAAATGGATTCAGAAACGGAAACCCTCGCAGCAAGATGATAGACACAATCTACCTCTTGAAGCAATGTCCAAAGTTTTGGCCGGTCATTTACATCCCCGCGGGTAAAATGAACATCGTCGAATAAGACTTGGGGTTCACCTGTTGACAGATCATCAAGCCCCCGAACCTGGTGTCCTTCACGAGCCAAACAATTAGCTAGTGCAGAGCCCAAAAATCCTGCAGCCCCAGTGATAAGAAACTTCATTTTTTCAATCTATCCTTTTTAGAATTGCGATTTGGATTATAGCATGTCAGCTATGAGAAAATAAGATTTGACGGCTCCCTAACTTCAATGTATCATCCCCATTATGCCCCTAGTCCAAAAGGTCTCGAATATATTAAAAATATTTATTTTATTCTTAGTATTCCAGTTATTTGGACCTGGAAATTTGATCTCAGAAGATTTGAATTCTAATGTGCGGGCTTATACTCGACAGATCGAATTTGACTATATCCGCTGGACAATGAATGCGATCAAATTAAAATTCACTCAGTTTAGTCTTGGCACTTCAAATTATATAGATGAGAAAGACCAGAAAGCGCTTGTTTTGGATTATATAGACCTTGTACGAGAGATCCAAACTACTGAATCCCAGTTGGGGGATATTTACACTGACCCCCATATTGAAGATCAAGAATCAGCTGCAACTCCCCTCAGCCAAAAGTTGGATCAGTTATATGAGGAAAGGCTACTCCTTGGTCCTTTAGCTGAAAGCATACTTCAGAACATGATGACTTTGATCCTTGATGAGCTAGAGTTCACTTTTGTGGGGCAAACTATTCCACCCCTTCTTTACCACAGCAGCCCCCTCCCATGGGCTTTAATCGTCTCACCGAGGGAAATCATTCGCCAAGATACACAGGTGCATTTAGAAACTCAATTAAATGTAGAAGATCATATCGAACTAGAAAATAAGATTAGCGAGGACTTAGAAGTATCCACCCTAGTTGTTCCCATTGGTGGTGTAGGCGTCTATCCCACAATGGTTGCTCAAACGACAAACTTGAGATGGCTCGCCTCTGTTGTCGCACACGAATGGATTCATAATTATCTAAATATTAGACCTTTAGGTCTGGCATATTCAATTTCACCAGAATTAAGAACGATCAATGAAACTACGGCGAGCATTGCAGGGGATGAAATTGGGGATGCCTTGATTGCGAAATTCTTCCCCGAATTTTTACCCCCTCCCCCTCCTCCAGAACTACCGGAAAAACCTCTCACCGATAATCCTCTTCCCCCTGCGCCACCCGTTTTTGATTTCCGAGCAGAGATGAGGGAAACGCGAAACACCGCCGACTCGCTTTTGGAAGAAGGGAAAATTGAAGAAGCTGAAGATTACATGGAAGCTCGTCGGTTAATCTTCTGGGAGAACGGGTATCGGATCAGGAAACTAAACCAAGCTTATTTTGCCTTCCATGGCGCGTACGCCGATGTCCCTGGGGGTGCAGCCGGTGAAGACCCTGTTGGTGCAGCTGTCCGGTTTTTGCGATCCGAATCATTATCCTTGCAGGATTTTGTAAAAAAAATATCCAGGGTAAATTCTTATGAGGAACTGAAAGAGATCATTGGGGAGATCAATTAGGAAAAGTATTCAATTATTTATTACTCAATAATAAAAAGAGCCTGGAGTATCCAGGCTCTTTTGGGTCTTAGTTTAGATTAATTTGTTTGAACGATATTGAAGATCGTCAGGTTTTGTGAACAATCTTCCATTGTGGGGAAGAAAAGATATCCTGAGATTATATTCCCATCTTCATCTAACACGATTAGATAGGCAGTTCCGGGGGTTTCTTGGGGCTCGCCTAGGTCAAACTCGAACCCGCTTTCTCCAAATTGAGGGGCTTGTCCAGGGAAAACCAATTCTTCATACAGGGGTTGGTCACCCACTGTGCCACCTAATTGAATTAACACATCCATCATTGGGGCGCCGTCGATATCAAGAACTACACCACCTACATACATCGAATCACAAACGCCACTAAAATGTTCCGCCCAGACCGGGCTTCCTTCTTGGACATCAAAGAAAGTGCCTTCCACTACCAATTCTGTAGGTTCAACTGTTGGACCAACATCCGTTGCTCTAGCGGTAGCGGTTGGAAATACGACCATTGGCGTCACTGTGGGGGGGGGCGTATAGGTCAGCGTGGGGTTCAAGATATCCATTGGGTTGGGGGGGGCGGTAGGTGTACTGGTTGGCGCGGGGAAAAGGTTGTATGGACTCTGAGGGTCGATATAAATCATTGCGAAATACCCGACCAGGAAGACTGCCATACACATAAAATATAAAGCGCCCATTGACCAAATAAAACCCGAGAAATTCTTTCTTCTTTTGGGTTTCTTTTTTTCTTCTTCAATAAAATCAAATTGATCCATAATTCTGCTCCCCATCCTTTATAGGAATGGTTTTTTCTAACTTTTTAACAATTTTATTTGAAAATCAAATTTAAGGGTTCAAAACCTCAATTCGACTTTGGGACAATTGTCCATCTAACCATTCTTGCAATGCTTTTTCTTGCAAGGTGAACAATGCATCCGCACTTAATTCTTTTTCAGCTTCATGGTCCAAAACCTGTAGGATATGATATCCGATTTCAGTTTCGATAATCTCGCTGTACTCCCCTAGTTGCAAGGAAAAGGCCAAGTTTTCAATTTCTTCCAATAAAAGGTAATTTCGAGGAAACCAACCCAGAAAACCTAAGTTTCCAGGATCAAATTCTTTTACTACCAGATCAAAACTAGACCCGCTTTCAAGGAGTCCATAAGCACTTCTGGCTTGAGTAATATTGAAGAAAAATAGTTGACGCGCTTTCACTTGTTCTGCCTGAGCAGGAACATTCATAATAATTTGTTCCCTTTGCCAACTTGCCTCAATTTCAAGACCTAATGCATTTCTAAAACTTTCTTTGGTGAAACCATAGTCTTCAATCCACGTAAATAAGGTTTCTTCACCGCCAAGTTCATCAGAAAGTTCACCAATTCGAACTTCGACAATTTCATCATTCGCAATAAAACCGGCCTCCCTGGCTGACTGAGACAGCAAATATCGCTGGATGAGATCATCTAATACGATTTCGTTTGAAGTTTGACCAGCATCTATAGTATTAAAACCGTCTTCCACAGCCTTCTCAAATTGAATAAGGTCTGCCTGGAAAATTTCCTCAGAGATACCTTCTTCATTAATAAATGCAATATAATTTACAGATTCCGTGGGCGTAATCCCTGGCATATCCGTTGGATTTATTGAAGTAGGCAATGTGGAAACTACCGCAGGCGCACTTTCATTAGGAAAATTGCAAGCAATAAGTAGAAGTAAAATTGGTATAAACACTAGTCGCAATATGTTTTTCATTTGTTTCCCATTAAAACTTATTAGAACTTGAAAATTATACACTCAAAAAAAGTAACTTGAGCCAATTATTAATGTTATAAAATAATGAAGGGACATTAAGTTATATTGGATGGGTTATCTTTGTAAATAGGTAAGAAGCAGGCGGTTATAGATGATTCGGTTTTTATTGCTTTGGTCGATCAGAATTTTTTTCAAAATATTTACACGTGTGGACGCTCGTGGGTTAGAAAATATCCCAGATGAGGGAGGTGGGATCATTGCCATCAACCACCCGGGAAGAATGGAAATATTTCTCGCTTTTATTATGACTAGCCGTAAAGATGTGACCGGTTTGGCGGCTGAAAAATATGAAAAATATTGGATCACAAGGGTGTTGATCAACGGGATTGAAGGGATCTTTTTAGACCGATTCAAACCAGATCTAGGTGCTTTGAAAACAGCCCTAGCATATTTGAAAAAGGGATGGCTATTGGGAATTGCGCCTGAGGGTACACGCAGTCCTACAATTGCCCTGGCCGAAGGAAAAGAAGGCATTGCGTTTATCGCCTCTAAGTCGGGTGTGCCAGTCATTCCCGCGGCCGCAATCATTCCGCGTGGCACATTTTGGGAAGTATTAAAACTAAAACGGCCAAAAGTTCAAATAACTTTTGGAAAACCCTTTGTTTTGTCCCCCTTTGACCGAAAAGAAAGAGATTTACAGCAAAAGAAGGGCACCGAGGAAATCATGTGTCGAATTGCCGCATTGCTCCCAAACAAAATGCATGGTTTTTATGCTGATAATCCAAGGATAAAGGAAATAATTGCCCAAGATTTATAACTATTTGAGAAAAAAAGATATAAAAACCCTGTATAATAAAATTATTACTAATTTCACTGTTTTATTGCTAGGAGTCATTAATGTTATCGGATACAAATACATTTCGTAAACTTCAAAAAGAAAATATCCGTCTCCTTGACGAGAATAAGTCCCTGAACAAACAATTGCACCGCCTGCAACATTCTCTTCAATCATTGGTCAAGTTACAACGTAGTTTAGAATCCATTCAGAAAGACACCAACGTTTTTCAATTAATCAATCATGTGCTCACAAGTGCGATGGGAGCAGTCGATTCTGAAAATGGGTCCTTAGGATTATTGGATGAAAGAACCGGGGATCTGGTTTTTGTGGAAGTTTTGGGACAGTCCAGAGATAAATTATTGAATTTAAAATTGCCAAAAGGTCAGGGAATTGCTCATTGGTGTATTAAAAATAAACTACCGCGATTGGTCGAAAATACAATTCGAGAACCAGTCTTTTCACCGATGGTTGAAAAACATTCGGTTTTAGAACCCACCTCCCTTATTTGCATCCCGCTTATATACAATGATCGCCCACTGGGTGCTCTCGAAGTCATCAACACAAAAAATGGCCGTCCCTTTAATGAAGCTGATAAAGAAATCATGATACTCGTCGGTCAGTTGGCAGCAATGATCATTGCTACGGCGGAAAAAATACAAGACTAGTTTTGAATCATTAATTCCAGAAAATTATTGATGCCTTGACAATGACTTGCTTTTCTGCATAATAGGGACATCATAATCAATATACTGACATTGACAGAGGAAAGTACTCCAGTAAAAACTGTCAGGGAGATTGGGGCAACGACTGAAACCCCAATTCTGTTGAAACTGGAAGAAGTTCTCTCTCGAGTTGCCCAGGGGAATTCGCAATAACACTATTGCTTTTGTAGTCTGGGACGCATCCTGAGCGTTATAGCAGGAATCATCAATATTTCTATGGATGATTAATAAGTGAGCCGATGGATTGGCTAACTTGGGTGGTACCACGGGAAACCCTATAGTAATAATACTTCCCGTCCCAAGCTTGGGACGGGATTTTTGTTTGAAAGGAGTGAAGGAATGTTAGAGAAGCTAGAACAAATAAAGCTGGATGCTTTAGCCGCAATGGATAAAATTACTGACCAAGAAAGTCTTTTGGTATGGCGCGCAACCTACACCGGAAAAAAATCTGCTTTGATGGATATTTTCAACCAAATGAGGGAACTAAGCAAAGAAGAACGCCCGTTAGTGGGTAAACGCGCCAATGAGGTGAGGCAAGACTTAGAAAAGCGGTATGAAGAAAAACAATCCGAGATCAAAAAAGAATTATTAAAAGAGTCTCTGCAATCAGAAATCCTAGATGTAACCTTGCCGGGACGAAATTTATCGCATGGGCGATTACATCCAACCACTCAAACACTGAGAAGAATTTATAAGATCTTCGCTGAAATGGGTTTTCAAGTTTACCGCTCCAGGGAGGTTGAAACAGACGATTTCAACTTTACTCACCTAAATATGCCGCAACATCACCCAGCCCGAGATATGTGGGATACCTTTTACACAAATACCGAAGGGGTGATCTTAAGAACCCATACATCCCCAGGCCAAATTCATGCGATGAAGGAATATTTTCCTGAGCCCATTCGGGTGATCTTGCCTGGTATGTGTTACCGCTATGAACAGGTATCCACGCGGTCAGAAATGCAGTTCACCCAAGTTGAAGGCTTGGCAGTCGGTCACGATATAACTTTTGGAGATTTAAAAGGTACCCTTTCAGATTTTGCCCGACGTCTATTTGATGCGGATGTCCGCACAAGATTTCGCGCCTCTCACTTCCCGTTTACTGAACCTAGTGCTGAGATGGATGTGGAATGTTTTGTGTGTAATGGGGATGGGTGTTCAGTTTGTAAGCAAACAGGTTGGCTGGAGATATTAGGAAGCGGGATGGTGCACCCCAATGTTTTACGGGCTGGTGGCTATGATCCTGAAGTATATTCAGGTTTTGCTTTTGGCATGGGTCCAGAACGATTGACCATGCTCTTACATCGTATAGGCGATATTCGAAATTTCTGGCGCAACGATATGCGCTTCTTAGAACAGTTTTAGGATACGGAGAAAAACATGAAAGTACCTCTTTCTTGGTTAAAAGATTATGTAGACATCGATGAGATTCCTATTGAGGAACTCTCTCGGAAAATAACCGTTGCCGGATTAGAAGTCGAGGAAATAAAGTTTGTCGGATTAAATCCCCCCGTGGGCGACAAGCATGATTTCAAAGTTCTGGGCATGCCTTGGGATAAAGAATTGATTGTGGTTGCCGAAGTTACAGAAGTAGGGGCTCACCCGGACGCCGACCGATTGGTTTTATGCCAATTAAACGATGGGGAACAAGTTCACACCGTTTTAACAGGCGCACCAAATTTATATGAATATAAAGGCAAGGGACTTTTGGAAAAACCTCTTAAGGTTGCTTATGCCAAATTAGGTGCAACAATTTATGATGGCCACAAAGAGGGATACCACCTCACCAAATTAAAAAAGGCGAAGATTCGGGGAGTGGAATCCTACTCGATGATCTGTTCCGAAAAAGAATTGGGGATTTCCGAGGAACACGAGGGCATCATGGTTTTAGATGATGATGCCCCGGTGGGTATGCCTCTAGCAGATTATATGGGTGATGCTGTCTTGGATATTGCCATCACCCCAAACATCGCCCGAGACGCCAATATTCTAGGTGTAGCTCGGGAAGTCGCAGCGATATTTGGAAAAGACCTCAAAGAACCCAAATATGATTTCTTGGCAGAGGGTGACCCGATTAATGGACAGGTTTTTTTAGAGATTAAAGAACCTGAATTAAACCTACGATTTGTGCTGGGTTTGATTAAAAATGTTGAGATCAAACCAAGTCCTGAATGGGTACAACGCAGATTGCGTTTGATTGACCAACGTCCCATCAACAATGTGGTCGATGTAACCAATTACGTCATGTTCGATATCGGACAGCCCTTGCATGCATTTGACTATGATGTCCTGCTAGAACGCGCAGAGGGTAAAACACCCCATGTCTATACTCGCACTGCAGAAAAAGGTGAGAAAATCACAACATTAGATGGGATAGAACACAATTTACTGCCCCATAATGTTTTGGTTTGCGATGATAAAGGCTCGCATTCCATTGCTGGAATCATGGGGGGAACAGAAACCGAGGTGTCTGATCAAACCACTACAGTATTGCTGGAAGGGGCCCATTGGAACTATATCAATATTCGAAAATCTTTGGGGAATTTACGAATGCATTCTGAAGCCTCATACCGATTCTCTCGTGGTGTACACCCCGCGATGGCAGAACGCGGCGTACGGCGTGGACTCGAATTCATGCGTCTATGGTCTGGTGGCATTGTGAGCAAGGGACTCCTCGATGAGTACCCACTGCCAACCGCTGACCCTGTAGTTGAAATTTTCTCAAGGGATGTGCGCCGAAATCTTGGAGTAGATCTCAGCCTTAAAGAAATTGGGAAAATATTGTCCAGTCTAGGCTTTTCTGTAGAAATTGGAGAAAAAAGCCTAAAAGCAACTACACCCGACCATCGATTAGATATTGACCATGATCCGATCATTGCCAAAGCAGACATTATGGAGGAGATTGCCCGTATCTATGGATATGACAATATCCCTGAAACCAGAATGGCTGATGTTCTTCCGAAACAACGGGCGAATCCCAGCTTAGAATTCGAAGAAAACTTACGCGATCTTTTGGTCGCCCTTGGTTTACAGGAGATCATTACTTATAGGATGACTTCTCCCGAACGAGAGGGGCGTCGATTACCCCCAGAAGTAAAACCAGACAATAAACCTTATGTCGAATTGGTCAACCCTATCGCAGCCGATCGCTTTGTGATGCGAAAGAGTTTGCTTTCTAGTGTGTTAGAAATTATTGAAGGTAACCTAAAAATTCGTGAGCGAGTCGCAGTGTTTGAGCTTGGACATATTTATATTTCCTCTGAGGCTGGTCCTCTACCCGATGAAAAACCGAGATTGGTGATCGCCATGACCGGACCAAGACAGAACACCGATTGGCAGGTGAAAGAAAACTTGGGGATCACGGATTTCTATGATCTAAAAGGGATCTGCGATGAATTTCTGAATGGCTTACATATAGAGAATTTCACATATCAAGGCCACGATCACCCCAGTTTTCACCCGGGGAAATGCGCCTCGATTAACGTAGAAAACCGACAACTTGCGGTGATTGGAGAGATACATCCCGCGGTGCATGCGCAACATAATTTTAGGGATACGCCCGTTTTGGCAGCTGCTTTTAACTTAGAAAGTTTGATTGAATCAGCCCCTCTCCGACATGACACTGTACCCGTATCAGTATATCCACCAATTCTGGAAGATATCGCCCTAATCATTGATGAAGATATTCCCGCCTCAAAAGTTGAAGCTCTTATTGACCAAACTGGTGGTAAAACAGTCACGAATGTTCGTTTATTTGATGTCTATCGAAGTGAGCAGATCGGGCAAGGGAAGAAAAGTCTTGCATATAGCCTCACATATCAAGATCCAGATAGGACCCTAACTGACAAAGACGTAGCTAAATTGCGCAACAAAATCGTCAAACGACTTGAAAGAGAATTGAGTACTGAATTAAGAGATGCCTAAACCCCTTGGGTTATAATTTTCTTAAAGCTTTATTTGCTAATTTAAATTTATGGAAATGTGAGCATTTTTAAATAAATTTTGGAGGAAGAAATGGATAAGAAGACAACCGGGATTATCGCCACTATAGCGACAGCTTTATTATGTGGATGCCCAGGGGCCTGTATCATCCTATTTGGAGCAGTTTCTGCTGCGGGTTATGGCACCTCTGAAATAAATGGTTCCACCACTCAGATATCGACTAGCTTTGGAATCACACTATTATGCATTGGATTGATCATATTTTTAATTCCAATTGCGGTCGCAGCGTTCAGTTTTTGGCCAAAGAAAAAAGCTGATGCGGTAATAACCGATGAAGAAATTCCACCTGCAATTTAGAAAATCTTTAGTAAATATATAATCCCTATTATCTAAACTTTCGTTGGGCGTCTAATCTATTTATCTTTTAGACTCATCTTTGGTTTAAAAATCTGTTGATACTCTGGCAACAGGGGCATTTTTACGACAACCAAAGCTTTCAATATTGTAATTTTCCTTTGAAATACTGCTTAGAATTTCAACTTGACCGCTCTGAATAGCGGTTATACAATCGAGACAACCCCTATAAATAGCTATGGGGAATTCCCCATAGCTTGCTAATGGGTGTTTTGGAGTATTTGGCATGCAGTCTCAGTATGAAAAAATTTGGCAAAACTGGGCAAAAAAATTGCAACAATTAGGTTTACACGAGTTTGCCGCGGCAATTTTCAGAGCCTCTGGCCCCTTTAATTTAGTGGGTGCCCAGTTGATCTATGTTACTCAGCCTGTATTAAATACTTTCGTACAAAATGACAACCTGAATGCTTTGGCAACTTTATTAGAAGAACCAAAATATTCAAAATCTTTCCTTGAGGATCTGTTAGAGGAAAATTGATGATTAATTTCGATATTCTATTATTTTTAACTCTTTTTGTTGTTTGTATTTTGGTTTTAAGTCTACTAAAAAACAATAGTAAAGAGGATAATTTAAGAGATATCCCTGCCTTTTACAGATTAAAGGGCGCCATCGAGCTATCTGTTGAGGATGGCTCTCGTATTCATGTAGCAATAGGACGGAGTGGCATTACCAGCCCGCAAGGGGCGGCAGCCATGATTGGCCTTTCCATGTTGAAACGCGTAGGAAATATTGCGTCTGAGAGTGATGAACCACCCATTGCCACGATGGGTGACGGCACGATTATGGTTTTAGCCCAGGACACAATAAGAAATAACTATGCAGATCTTGGATTATCCTCCAGCTACTCCAATGATCTGGGTCGTATGGCCGGTATCACACCCTTTTCGTATGCTGCTGGAACAATGTCATTGATCTTTGATGAAGACGTTTCTACAAACTTGCTTGCTGGAAGCTTTGGTCCAGAATCCGCCTTGATTACGAGCGCTGGAGAACGAAGCCAAACATTAACAATAGCTGGCACCGACAATATTCCTGGACAGGCAGTATTATTCGCTACAGCACATGAACCTCTGATCGGTGAGGAACTCTATGCCGGTGGAGCTTATTTAGGAGCTGGTCCTGTTCATGTTGCCAGTTTGCATGCGCAAGACATCCTCCGGTGGATCATAGTTGGATTACTAGTTGTCGGGGCGGTTAGCGGCATTATCAGTGGGCTAACATCATGAAAATCAAATCTCCCCTTTCAACTGCAGTGGCCATTGGCTCAGGGCTAATTGTCTTACTCACCTATTTAATTAACGTCGATGAGATCAATGCGGTAAGAGAAACTCTACTTGGCTGGGTAGTAATCGCTTCTGCAGCAGCCTTATTGGTCGGGTTGATCAATCTCATCACCGTGCATGTTAATAAAATCCGTCAGGGCAAGAAACCCCTTTACAGCTTTGTATTGGTGATCTCAGCGGTTGTAACATTCAGCTTGACACTCGTATTGGGACCAGGACATTTCATTCCCCAAGGAATTTTTCAATATGTCCAAATTCCGGTTGAAACTAGTTTAATGGCTGTATTAGCGGTCACATTGACTTATGCCAGTGCGCGATTACTAAGCCGACGCCCTAACTTATTCTCAGTTATTTTTATTCTTACTCTTTTATTAACCCTCTTGGGGACCGCACCATTTTTTAATATCGAAATTCCTTTCATTAGCTCAATCCTTCAACCATTTCTTAGTAAAGTTTTAGCCGGAGCAGGCGCCAGAGGTCTTTTAATTGGTGTGGGTCTCGGCACGGTTGCGACGGGCATCCGAATTTTGATTGGCGCAGATCGACCTTTTAGCAGATAAACTGCATTTTTGAGGAATAATGTCTTTAGATCAAAACGAATTCCCAGAAGAAGAATTGCCAGATTGGCTAGATGGCCTCTCGAATGAGGAAGGGGATCCAGCAGATGACGGTGATACAAAACCAAATTCCGAATTAGAAAGCCCATCGGAAGAGTTAGGTATACCCTCCTTGGAGCCGCCTGGAACTGGGAAACTATTTAATGCCGCCTCTGATGAAAAAGCCTCGGAATACCTTCAAGGTGAATTTGACGAAGATGATACAGATGATTGGTTACAAAGTATTAGAGAACAACAAGGGATTCTTGCCGAAGAGGAAACTGCTGAGGAAAAGTCCGATACTAGTGATTTTTTGGAACGTATTCAAGACCTAAAAAATGAAGAAGAGGAATTGGAAGAAGATCCTCAATCCTTTTTAGATAGCATTGGAAATGAAACAGAGGCCGCCTCAGAATCAGAATTTTTAGACAGCTCAAAAATTGATGATACAAATTTAGACTGGTTATCAGGGATTTCCGACGAAAAACCTCCATCTTTAACCTCAGAACTTCTGGATAACAGGCTAGGGGACTTGGACGAAGTTGATGAAAAAGAAAATGTTGAATTACCTGATTGGCTGATCAAGATTAAAAGTGGGGAAGATTCAGAGGTGGATAAAGCGAAATCAAATGAGGAAAGTTTGGCGGGGGAAGATTCAGCCGAGACTGGTGATTGGATGGATCAATTCGCCGACCCTGAAGAAACTGATTTGGCAAGACCAAAGATTGATTTTAACCTTGAAGAAGATTTAGCATGGATAAAGGAACAAGATGTTTTGGCGGGGGACACTGGTGAAATAAGCGCTGTTTTAGACATTTCGAAAAATCTGGAACCGAGTGTTGACCCGGATTGGTTATCTAGCATGGAGGAAAAATCACTTGCAGATGCCGAAATTGAAATGCCAGACATTACGATCGAAGAAAGGCCCGTTGGCGAAAAAGGAAGTTTTGTGGCATCAGAGCGGGGGTCCGAACTGGCAACCGGAGAGGAAGATGGAATTTCAAGGGCAGAAGTCCCCAGTTGGTTGCAAGCTATTCGCCCAGAAGGGATGTTCGACCTCATCGGAGAGGATGGGAATTATATACTTGGTGAAGCTGAGACAACTGGCCCTTTAGCGGGAATTGGAAATGTCTTACCAGCGGAACCGGGTAATGTTCTATTTAGCCTAAACAAAGTTCCAAAGGTAGATCTATATGTAAGTAAAACTCAACAGGTTCATATTTCTATATTGAATGATATGATTTCCGCCGAAGAGGAAACACCTTCCGTTAAAAGACGGTCGATAGCCATTCCTCAGCAAGTATTAAGGTGGATCATTGCTGGATTGCTCTATATCGCTGTAATGATTCCCGTTTTCAATGGGCAAATGAACGCTCCCTTGCCCACGGCCACCCATCCAGAAATCTCAGCAATGTCAGATATCGTTAATTCCCTGCCCCCTTCTTCACCCGTTCTGGTAGCCTTTGAATATCAACCTGGGCTTTCAGGTGAAATGGAGGCAGCCTCGGCAGCCGTCTTAGATCATCTCCTTATTCGGGGATCCGAATTGGTATTCATTTCTACCTCACCAACCGGTCCAGGACTAATCGAGCATTATTTGGACACTTTGTTATCAAACCATACTTATATCGCCGATGAAAAATTCCCAAACTTAGGATATATATCCGGAGGAATAGCTGCATTATTAAACTTTGCAAATAATCCTCAATCAACTGTGCCAAGGGTTTATTTGGAAAATACTGAAGGGCAAGATGTAAACGTCTGGACTGTTGAGCCGCTCAATCAGATCAAAAAAATTCAAGACTTCGCCATGATTTTGGTCATCTCCGATGATCCCGATACAGCCAGATCATGGATTGAACAAGTTGAACCCTATCTTTCAGAAGATGATGTGCCCTTGACAATGGTAATTAGTGCGCAAGCTGAACCATTGATTTACCCGTATTATGACAATTCTCCCCGACAAGTTTCAGGTTTGGTTTCTGGCCTGTCAGGGGGAGCAATGTATGAAACAATTAGTGTTAGAGAGAACATCGCTAGTCGCTATTGGGATGGATTTGGAAATGGCCTAAGCGTCACAATAATCATTATCCTTTTTGGAGGAATTTTCAATTCCGTCAATAGCTGGCGAGAAAATAGGCAAAAGGTCCGATAATGAGGAATAAATAATGGAAATTATCGGTTTAGTTATTGCATCCGTCCTCACTATTTTAGTGTTGCTATATGCTTTTGGGGACAACGTATTCTTCCGAACTGCAATCCATGTATTTATTGGAGTGGCTGCTGGTTATGCAGGTGCAGTAGCAATTAGCAATGTGTTGATTCCGCAAATAATGAACCTTACATTTAGCGGTTTGGCGGTTCCCTTACTGTTGATTGGCATGCTTCTAATGAAAATCTCACCAAAAACTTCAATGTTAGGGAATCCAGCATCTGCATTCTTGGTCGGTGTTGGCGCAGCGATTGCTGTTGGGGGAGCAATCCAAGGGACTTTGCTGCCACAAATAAATGGCGCTTCAAATTATTTCAATTCTGGACTTATTCAGGGAATCCTTATCCTGATCGGTGCAACAACAACATTGATCTCTTTCCACTTTAGTACAAAAATTTCACCTAACCAAATTCCGGAACGCAACCTGATCATGGAATGGATATCGAGTGTTGGGAAAGTCTTTATTGCCATCACTTTCGGGGTCATTTTTGCAGGGGTTTACAGCTCTGCAATGACGGCTTTAGTTGAACGATTTGTATTTCTATCAGATGTCTTTACCCAAATAATGACAATTGCTGGAGTCCAATGACAGAAAATTTAGAAGATATCTACCCCAATATCTCTGAGATATCAGATGTAAAACCCAGTTCTTTGGTTTCAATTGAAGTTGGAACAATAAATACGCGCGCCTCCTTATTTGACATGGTTGAAGGAAGATATCGATTTTTAGCGGCTGGAACCGCCCCCACAACGATAAACCCGCCCTTTTCTGATATCAGTGAAGGAGTTCGGTTAGCTATCGCAAATTTAACAGCTATTTCCGGGCGATCAATTACAAATATTAATGACGATTTGATCATTCCAAGTGATCCTGATGGATATGGAGTCGATCATCTCGCAGCTAGCTATTCGGTTGGAAATCCGCTTAAAACGATCGTGATCGGGTTGCTCGATAAAGTATCTCTTGAAAGTGCCGTTCATTTAGCCCATACTGTGTATACAGATATCATTGATACGATCAGCATCAGTGAACATGGTCAATCCAATAAACAAATAAACACAATCGTGCATAGCAGACCTGATTTGGTAATTCTAGCGGGAGGAACCAATGGTGGGGCGTCAAAGACCGTGCTAAAAATGGTTAATGCCCTCAGAATGGCAATATATTTGATTCCGGAAGGATTTAGACCTACCATTTTATTCGTTGGAAACGAAGAACTTGCAGAAAAAGTACAAAAATTATTTAGTCCAATAACTGAAATCCACACTGCCCCCAATATTCGTCCAAGTTTGTCAAAAGAACAACTGGACGTAGCTCAATCAAAATTATCGGAACTATTTCAAACGTTCCATAATAAACGAACTTTGGGGTTTCAGGATCTAAACGATTATTCCGGTGGGTTTATGGTCCCAGCGTCTAAATCTTTTGGCCGGGTTATTCGCTTTTTCAGCAAGATTGTTCGCACACCCGATCAACGAGGGGTATTGGGAATTGATTTAGGGTCTGATTCCACAACAGTAGCTGCTGCCTTCAATGGAGACCTTCGACTTCGGGTTGTCTCAAAATTGGGCATTGGAACAGGTCTCGAAAGCATTTTAAAATCTAGCCAGCTAAAAGATATCACTCGCTGGCTATCGAAAGAAATCCCACCTTCGGAAGTGCTAGATTATATTCAAAACAAGATCATCCGCCCGGGAACCTTACCCGTCACTGATGAAGATCTGGAAATTGAGCAAGCTTTAGCGAGGGAAATCATTCAACAAGCCCTCAAAAAAGCGAATATGAATTTCCCTAAAAATATTAGGCGCGTTGAAAAAGGCACCTTACCCAATTTTGACCCAATCCTGGTAAGCGGCAGCACATTAGGACTTGCACCTAGTGCTGCCCAAAGCTTGCTAATGATTTTGGACGCTCTACAACCTATGGGGATTCAGCAGATTATTTTAGATAAAAACAGTTTAGCTATCGCCCTTGGCGCCGCTATACCGATTAACCCAACTTTAGTTTCCCAACTGTTGTTAGATCCAATTGCCTTCCTTAACCTGGGTTTTGTAGTCTCCCCTGCAGGCAAGGCCAAATTGGGCAGCCCTGTTTTGAAAGTCCGAATTGATTATGAATCTGGCCATTCCAACATTGTCACCGTTGACCAGGGAGAAATTCAAAAAATTCCTCTTGCATTGGGGCAACGGGCCAGAATATACCTGGATCCACTTCAACGTACAAATTTGGGTAGTGGCCCCGGAAAACGTCTACCCCCACATGCGGTAGTAGGTGGCCCCTTTGGCCTGATCATTGATGCCCGTGGAAGACCGATCAAATTACCCAATAATTCAAAGAAACGACGAGCACTATTGAGAAAGTGGGCAGAATCGTTGGAAAAGAAAGATTAGTTGGCATATCTCTTGCACATTATTGAATAAGGATAATTATGCAATCTACCGTTACACATATTCTACCTCTAGCTAAAATTCATCGTTCTCGGATGCTTCCCATCCCGGGAACCGTTTTAGTGCGCGCCGGGCAAGATGTTGTCGCCACAGATCTTATCGCAGAGGTAAATTTGAAACCAGAGCATATGCTTTTGGATATTTCCAATGGCTTAGGGGTACCGCCAGAAAAAACAAATGAGTACATAATGCGTGAAATTGGTGAAGATGTGGCTCAGGATGGTATTGTTGCTCAATGGAAAAATGGCAGTCGGGTGGTGAGGGCACCTAAAGCCGGCAAGGTGGTTGCCATTAGTGGCGGCAAATTGCTACTCCAAACCGAAAATGAACCCTATCAAGTCTTGGCAGGTATGACGGGTACAGTTAGCGAGGTTAAGGCAGATTTTGGTGCAGAGATCGAAACCTCAGGGGCTTGGATTCAAGGGGTCTGGGGAAATGACAAAATTTCCATGGGAAAATTGACCATTTTAGCTAGTCGACCAGACCATATATTTGAATTTGAGGATACCGATCAAGATCAAAAAGATTTTGTCCTATTTGCTGGATATTGCAGTAATCCTCAAGTTTTGGAAACTTGTGAAAGCAATCAGGTGGCAGGGTTGATTTTAGGGAGCATGGCAACTCAATTGATCCCAATGGCACTGGAAATGTCTTTCCCAATTATTGTTATTGAAGGATTTGGGTTATTAGATGTCAATGATACGGCTTATAAACTTCTGTCCACAAGTGCTGGGCGAGAGGTTTCGATCAACTCTATGCCAAATAACCCCTTTAATGGTGAACGCCCAGAAATCACTATTCCACTAGAAAGTAGTGGAAACCCCACAACCCCCCTGGATATGCAATTTCTTGAGCCAGGGATTCAGGTTCGAATATTACGAGCTCCATATATGGGAAAAGTGGGCATTATAAATAACCTATTACCGGGTATGACGCGATTCCCCAGCGGCTTAAGAACATCCGGTGCTGAAATTGCCCTTGGCAATAACGAAAAAGTCGTTGTTCCGCTGGCGAACATAGAAGTTCTGGGGTAAAACTAGAAATACGGATGTGGAAAGAACCTAAAAAAGGTTTGGAACACAGCAAGCTAAAAAAAGCTTGTAAATCTGAAGGAGAAAGGTAATTATGCTAGATAATTTCGATGATCTGGATATCCCAGAAGAAGATGAAGTTGCAGATAGTGGAGGCAACCGTTCTTTTATCATGGTTGCAGGTGGAATAGGAGCTTTGATCGTCGTTGCCTTGTTAATGATGGCGGCCTATATTTTCTTTTTCCGACCCGATCCTAATGCCGCTCAACAAGCAGCCGATGAAACTCAAGCTGCCCAACAAGCGACTACCGACGCTCTCAATCAATCATTGACAGAAACTGCAGATGCATTGGCAATTTTGCCTACGATGACCAATACACCGGTTCCGGTTATTGAAGAGGTAGCACCTGCTGAAGATGTTGTTGAAGAGCCCACCCAAGATCCTCGTACGGCCACAGTTCAAGCCTTGCTTACCCAAGCCTCTATGGCGCAAACACAAGCGGTGGTTTCAACGCTCACCCCTACCCCTGAAGGTGCGTTACCGGATACAGGGTTTATGGACGATTTTGGCGCACCAGGACTAGCTGCCCTTGGATTAGTATTGATATTGATCATTTTCATGGCACGGCGATTACGCCAAGCCAATATCTAAAACAATTATTAAACCTAAAACAGGCTGGAATTTAATTCCAGCCTGTTTTTATTTAAACAAATCACATTATTGCGGGTAGGAATATAATCCCGAGGTCCCCGGTAAAAGCACTTCTATATGTACCACTGCATCCAAATTTAATGGCCCATAGACATGGGGAAATATATCTCCATCTGACTCCTCCCATTTTAATTCTGGGATGATCTTATCTTCTTCGGTATGTAATAACACCAAATGGGGAAGGTCTTTATAAAAAGTGTTGACAACTTTTTCCACTTGCTCTGCACGAGAGAAATGAATAAACCCCTCGGTTTCAACAGATGGGGGAGAATAATCTCCTTGCTTTTGCGCTTCTCTCCAATCTTCTATTTGACAAACATGATAAATTTTTTCTGGTCTCATTTTAGGATTTCTTCCACCTTTTCAAGAATTGCTATTGCCACCTGTTCTTTGGTCAATAAAGGCAAGGCTTCTTTACTTCCATCTGCAGAGATTATCGTTACCCGATTGGTATCGACCTCAAACCCTGCATCTTTGGCACTAATATCATTTGCAACAATAAAATCTAACCCCTTCTCTAAGAGTTTTTTCTCAGCATTTTCTATTACATCCTTACTTTCTGCTGCAAAACCAATGATCACCTTTGGTTTCCCTGACTTCTTCTTTTCTTCAGAAACATTCTTCAATATATCTTGGGTTGCTTTGAGTTTGATTTCAGGGATTCCCGAAGATTTTTTGATCTTTTCAGAGGAATTTTTTATGGGGCGATAATCGGCAACCGCGGCAGCCATGATCAAAACATCCGCATTTGCTGTGTGGGAAATAACGGCCGCAGACATCTCTTCGGCACTACGCACATCCGTCCTCTCCACACCTATCGGTGTAGGTAATAAATTCGGTCCTGAGATCAACCTAACTTCTGCACCCATGTCGATGGCTACTTGAGCGATTGCAAATCCTTGTTTCCCTGACGAACGATTCGTAATAAATCTAACTGGGTCAATCGCCTCTTGAGTTCCCCCCGCAGTGACTAAGATTTTCTTGCCCGTCAGGGGACCTGATCTGCTAAATAAATATCTGATATTGCCAAATAAGTCGCTTGGCTCTGTCATTCGTCCAACTGCTCGCATGCCTGAGGCTAAATGCCCAGCCTCTGGTCCAATGATTGTCACCTTTCGAGATTTCAAAATTTCGAGATTTGCCTGTGTTGCAGGATGACTATACATTCCTCCATCCATCGCTGGTGCAATTAAAATAGGGCATTCAGCTGCCAGGGCAGTCAAGGTCAACAAGTTTCCTGCTTCCCCATGAACCATTTTTGCCATGGTATTAGCGGTGACCGGCGCGATTACAAAAAGATCGGCTTCTTTACCCAAACTAATATGAACCACATGCCCTTGGTCCCCCCACAGATCGGCATCCACATAAGCCTTTCTTCCCGTAACGGATTGAAATGTTAGGAGGGATACAAACGCCGTAGCCGCTTTGGTGAGAATCACATCCACCTCTGCCCCTGCCTGAGTAAGTTTCGACGCCAGATCAGCAGATTTATAAGCAGCGATTGAGCCGGTCACACCGAGTAAAATTCGTTTCTTTTTTATTGGATGGATCATAATCTTTCTCTTTTAGTATTCGCTAATTACCCTTTTTAATATTACCTCAACCGATCAAACAACCACATCAATGATTGTTGGAAACACTCTTATGAGTTTATTTCTTTCTCCCAAACAGACCAAATCTTTTTGGAAACTTCCTCAATGCGATCATAAAATTGAGGGTTTAGCGAGCCATATCCTCGCCAACTGAAGAACTCCTCGTCAATTATCTTAAAAACATCCAAACTGTTTTTGCATTCTCCCGACCTTGAAGTGATCGAAAGGGATTCATTTAGATAATCTTCATCGAGAACTACTTTTATGAACCAGGGATTAATCTCTCGAAGACTGGATAACACAATGTCATAAACCCGGCCATAAGATGCTTCGATTCCAGAAGATCGAAAATTCTTTTCATCGATATAGGTGTAGCTTTTGGTCTCTTTTGACTTCCCATAAAATTGAACAATAATTGTGGTCAGGCCTGCTACGAGCAATACCGCCGCTACAAGCCAAACAAACATTGTACCTGTCATGATTTCTTTACCCCTTTGGCATATCGAACCAGCCCGGTCCCCATTTTTAATGTGGTTTCTGTCATAGTTAGACCTATATCCCTAAATATTTTTTTGAGATCGTCTTCAGACCATCGAAAACATTCTTCAGCCTGCTGCCCATAACCCAATAAACTCTCACGAGCCACCCCAACAAGCTCCGAATCAACGGCTAGTTTTTCGGCAGCAGCAAGACTCATCTGCTCTGAAGGATTGAGCATACACAACTGACCCTCAGGTTTCAATATTCGCACAATCGTTTGCATCGCTACAAATGGGTCAGGGAGCAAATAAAACAAATTGCTCACAGTAATCATATCAAAACTCTTTTCCCGAAAAGGCATTTTGATAATATCCGCAATGAGTACATCTGGGTGCAAGGGGTGGGCGAACATTTCAGGGTCCACATCACTCCCAAATGCAGAGATGCCATCCTTTGAAAAATAAGAGGGCAAGAGTCCCGGGCCGCAACCCACATCCAATACTTTTTGTCCTGGTTTGGGCGCACACCAGCACGCAAAAGAAGCCAGCATCCTTCCCCACCCAGTTTCGGTTTGGAGCTCTAAAAAATATTCCGAGAAATTTTCCATATCGTGCATTATTTTTTTGCCTACCCAAAGATGTTGATCATTGGTTTAATGCCCAAATGATCCTCAACCCATCTAAGGTTAGCCATGGGGCAATAATCTCTAAGACATCGGTTTCAATAGCAACTACCTCGGCTAAACCACCGGTTGCGATAACTTTCATTTCCGGTCCAAGCTCAGCTTTAAATCTAGATACCATGCCTTCGACCAATCCCACATAGCCAAATAATAGTCCAGATTGGAGGGCATGGGTAGTGTTTCTACCGATCACAGATGGTGGCCGAGTGAGATCTACACGAGAGAGTTTTGCGGCTCGAGAGAACAAAGCCTCAGCCGCGATCCCGATCCCGGGAGATATTGCCCCACCCAAATAATCACCCTCTGCAGAAATTGCGTCAAAGGTTGTGCCTGTCCCAAAATCGACCACGCAGGCTGGCCCTCCATAAAGTCGCTGGACCGCAACACAATCCACAATCCGGTCTGCTCCAACTGCTTTGGGATCCTCATACCGGATATTGACGCCTGTTTTTGTGCCAGCGTCTACCACCAGAACTTCCTTATTAAAATAACGCTGGCAGGCCTCTTCAATTTTTCCAGTTAAGGGAGGTACTACAGAAGCCATGCATATCCCTTCGATATCACTAGGCGAAATGCCTGCATGTTGGAGCATAGCAAAAAAACGAATCCCATATTCATCAGGCATTTGTTCGTGTTTTGTTGCTAGGCGCCACCGAGGTCCAAGTTCATCACCATCGTATAATCCCAAAGTAATATTCGTATTTCCAATATCTATGGTTAGTAACATTTTTATTTCTCCAAAATTAAATTGTCAATCAATCGTGTTTTCCCGATATATATTGCCAATGAGATCAAAGCTTCACTGGCGATCACTTCTAATTCTTGTAAATTGCTCGGATCTGCACAAGACATATAATCAATACTTGCTAGGGGTTGCGCACTGATTATCTCTTTCATCAATAACCTTAGTGCATCCCCATTTCGTTCTCCCCCGTCATAAGCAATTTTAGCGGCCTGAAGAGCCTGATACAAAACAACCGAAGCATCTCGTTCTTCTGGGTTGAGGTTCACATTCCTGCTCGACATTGCTAATCCATCATTTTCTCGTGCAATTGGCACAGCCACAATTTCAATAGGGAAATTTAAATCTCGAGTCATTTGTTTGATCACTGCCACTTGCTGCGCATCTTTTTGTCCAAAAAAAGCGATTTGCGGTTGAACTGCAGTGAACAATTTACTCACCACTGTGGCTACACCTTTAAAATGGCCCGGGCGTTTTTCCCCTTCCAAAGGATTTGCGATTTCGCCAACTTCAACCCAAGTTTGGAAACCAGGGGGATACATCACCTCGTTTGTCGGGATCCAAACCAGATCTACTCCCTCATTTTCCAAAAGGGCAAGATCCCGCTCAACATCTCGCGGATAGACCTCCAGATCAGTTTCCTGATTAAACTGAGTGGGATTCACAAATATGCTCACCACCACCGAAGTTGCTCTTTTTTTCGCGGCTCTAACCAATGAGAGGTGGCCTTCATGCAAAAATCCCATTGTAGGCACAATCGCTACAGGCTCATCCAAAGATTCGCGAGCTTGCCAAAGATCATTCAAAGATTCAACCCTAATCATTCGATTTCCCTTTATACTCTTTTTCGATTCCCATATTAAGTCCTTCAATGATCGCATTAATCAATTTCCATACCGTATAATTTACAGGCGTTTGCACCCCTAACTCCTTACCTAAACGAACAACTTCCCCACAGATCGCATCGATTTCTGTCGGCGCGCCCCGTTGAATATCCTGATACATCGAAGAATGGTTATTTTCCGTGCCTTTTGCCACTTTTTCCGCTGCCGCAACAGGATTCTTGAAAGATAGTTGTATTCCCTGTGCAGAGGCTAAAGAAGCAACTTCCTTGGCAAGATCAGCAGACAACTGGCGGGCAGAAGCTCTGCTAAGTAAAGAACCATTCGACACCTTCAAAAGAGCGGTGATCGGGTTGATCGCAGCATTGACCACCAACTTGCTCCAAATTAATGTGTCGGTGTTTTTGATCGTTTCCAGTTTAAAACCTGCCGATTTAAGATATTCCCTTATTGGTTCTAGGCGAGGATGTTCCCCCAAGGAAATCAACCCCTGCCCTCCCGGGCGCACTCGACCAGAACTGAGCAATGTGGCACCCGTTGTAGTAACCCCTAATGCCACTCTTTCTTCTCCAAGAATAGATTCCAATATCTCTCGATTACCCAAACCATTCTGTAAGGTCACGGCAATCCCATCATCGGACAAACATTTTTTCAATTGCTTTGCTGCTCGAGCTGTTTGCCAAGATTTAACCAACACCAAAGCATACTTCATGCCTACACAATCGGAGCTATCATCAACGACCCTGATCGGGTATGCTTTTTGTTTACCGTCAGGCTGAACGAGCGTCACGCCATATAAACGCAATGCGGCCAATCCTTCTTTCCAATTGCCCAACATCGTCACAGGAATACCTGTTGCAGATATCTTTGCTGCAAAAAGACTGGCCAATGCTCCCGTGCCTACGATCAATATCCCTTCAGTCATTATTTATCTAGCTCAGCCATTAACAGCTCCCACTCTTCATCTTTCATGAAAATGCTGTGAGCATCCGATGGGAAATCTTTTTGGTTCACGTCCTGCCGAAAAGCGATCATTGCTTCCTGCATCACATTATGAATATTGGCATATTGCTTTACAAATTTTGGGGTGAATTTGTCAAATTGGCCGACCAGATCGTGGGTAACCAAAACCTGACCATCACATCCAACCCCCGCACCTATACCAATCGTCGGCACTCGTAATTTGCTTGAAATTAATTCAGATAATTGGGCCGGAACAGCCTCTAGGACGATTCCGAATACACCCTCCTCCTCCAAGATTAGGGCATCCTCGACCAATATCTTAGCCTGGTCGGCCTTTTTGCCTTGGGCTCTAAATCCCCCCATTGTGTTCACGCTTTGAGGGGTAAGCCCAATATGTCCCATTACAGGAATACCTGCCAAGACCATTTTCTGAATTGCCTCTGCCCTCTCTCTGCCCCCTTCAAGCTTTACTGCATCCATCCCTGCCTCTTGTAAAAATCGCCCCGCATTTTCGACTGCCGTCCAAACATCGCTTTGGTAAGACATGAAGGGCATGTCTCCGATCAATAGCGGATTCTTTGCTCCCCGAGACACAGCCTTGCAATGATGGAGCATGTCCTCCATCGTGACTGGCAAAGTGTTCTCATATCCGAGCACGACCATCCCCAAGGAATCGCCGACCAAGATCGAATCGATCTCAGCCTTATCTATTGCCATCGCTGTGGGATAATCATATGCGGTCAACATCGTGATCGCTTCACCGCGTTTCTTTTTTAAACGAAAGCTGCGGGTGGTGATTTTTTTGCGTATTTCGCCCCCATATTTTTTTAATGGTGTGGTCGTCATGGTGCCCTCTTTACTAGTAGAGTCCTATAAAACAAAAATCCGTCTGCTCGGGTTGGCAAAACGGAGGGAAGATAGAAAACTACCTGAGGCTTACTCAGGATTGAATCCTAAACTATTTTATTATTACTCTTCCACCGTCTCGGCCAGGGTTGGTCCAAGCAGCACCTTAATTATCTAGGAAAATGTGAGTTTTGGCAAGGGGTAAGAAAAAAATAGTAAAATATGATTATTAGTTAATTGTTTTCAAAAATTAAATGGATACTATAAAAGGGAGAAAAAATGCCAAAAACCTACAATGATAGATGGGAAACTATTAAAGCTCTTGGTGAAGGTGGGCAAGCCCATACATATCTTGTGAAAGATTTGCTGGGAAAGGGAGAAATTCATTATGTATTAAAAAGATTAAAAAATATTAACCGTATTGATCGTTTTATAGATGAAATTGAAGCAATTCGTAATCTTAATCACATAAATATTCTAAATTTAATTGATTTTAACCTTGATGGTGATAAACCGTATTTTGTGTCTGAATATTGTTCAGGAGGAAGTCTAGATAAAGTAGAACCTTTTTGGGAAAATTCCCCGCAACTTGCATTAAATATTTTTCAAGAAGTTTGCCAAGGATTAATTCTAGCTCACTCTGAAAAAATCATTCACAGAGATATTAAACCTAGCAATATTTTCCTGCGTACGCAGAAAGGCCCTGCCGTTATTGGAGATTTCGGTTTGGTTTTTAATATCGATGATGGAACAAGAGTCACCCTCACAAATGAGGCTGTAGGTGCTATTAATTTTATGGCCCCAGAATTAGAAGATGGTAAATTTGATAATATTTCGGATAAAGTTGATGTCTATTCTATGGGGAAATTTCTATATTGGTTACTTTCAAAAGGAAAAATGTTTAGCAGGGAAAAACATAGAGACATTGCCTTTGATCTTAGGTCTCGAAATGAGGACAGTATTTTAAATTTAGGATGGGACAATATTTATATGGAACATATTAATCGAATTTTAGATTTGATGATTCTTGTTGATCCGAATATGCGAAGAGATATAAAAAATATTTCTATTCTTATAAAAAGAGCAACGAGGCTAATTCATAAAGAATTTACACCTGTTGGGAAAAATGAGCCACAACCTTGTACATACTGTGGATATGGAAAATATGTTTTCAAAGTAAATAATAACCAACAAGTCCGGAATTTTGGTTTCACACCTATTGGAGGATCAGATTGGAGGGTACTAGTTTGTAATGAGTGTGGCCATACTCAAGCTTTCAGGGTTGATTATGCTAATAATAAAAGCTGGTGGAGCTGAAATACTATTAGCTTTATATATATACTAATTATTAATATATTCCTCAAACACATCCTCGCGGGTAAAAACCAATACTGCATCTTTACGGTAAAGCAGTTCGAATTCCTCTGCTTGTTCCTTATTGCCCTTTCCAGCTTGTCACGCAAAAATAATGAATTCAACATAATAGAACAGATGAAAATATGGCAATATTAAGACATGAAAGGTACAAACAGTATATATGACGCCTATGCATTGGCAGATAAGGGATATTTTGATGAAGCCAAGTTGATCCTCTCAGATACATTAGAGGATAATCCTGGATTAATTGAAGGATGGTTGCTTTTAGCAGATTTGGCAGATGCCAGCGAAGAAGCCCGCGAATGTTATCAAATGATTCAAGAGATCGACTCAAATAATTGGGTTTCAAAAAAACGTCTCAAGTTGCTTCTTAATCAAAGTCCTTCCCCTAGAAAAATAATTAAACCGCCCATTGAAACCACAACTTTATTTGATGGAAGTGGACCAAGTCTTCAACAAAGTTTTGAAACCCATAAAGACCTGCTCATATGGGTTGGCGCAGGACTGTTCACCCTTTTCATGGCAGGCGCACTCGTATTTTTTGGTGTTGTAGGCTATCTGTTATGGGAAACAAATTTTTTAGCAACTATTTAAATATTTTTGACAGTCTTGCATTTTTGGGGGAACAATATTTATTCTTTATTTATAGACCAATTCCTTGATTATCTGGTTTATTCCATGCTACATTAGAATTTGATTCACCAAGCAAACCCTAAATAGATTTATTCTGAGGAGCACCGAATGAACCAAACAGCTGATGCACTTATTATTGGGGGAGGAATTCATGGATGTAGCCTAGCATTCCACTTAGCGGAAAAAGGTGTCAAGTCCATTGTCTTGGAAAAAAATGTCATCGCAGCCGGAGCAACCGGACGTTCTAGCGGCCTTGTTCGCATGCATTATGACAACCGACCTGAAGCCGAGCTTGTTTGGGCATCCTTCCCTTATTTCCAAAACTGGGAGGAACGCGTGGGGGGAGATTGCGGTTTTACCCGCACTGGGTTTATTCAACTCGTAGCTCCTGAATTTACCGAATCTTTAAAAAATAACATTTTGATGCACCAAGATGTAGGCATTTCCACGATCTTGATCACTAGAGACGATGTTAAACGTCTGGCACCCTCATTTTTTACAGAGGATATCGAATTTGCGGCTTTTGAGCCCGAATCGGGATATGCGGATGCAAACTCCACAGCCTTAGCTTTTATGACTCGAGCAAAAGACCTGGGTGCAAAGATTGTACAAGATTGCGCTGTCACCGGTATCCTCAGCAATGATGGCAAAGTGTCAGGTGTCCAAACCACCCAGGGAGATTTTTCTGCCCCCATCGTTGTAAACGCTGCAGGTCCATGGGCAGATAAGGTCGGAGAAATGGTCGGTTTAGATATACCATTGACGACTTGGCAGCATGACACCATGTTCGTTCAGCGCCCATTAGAAATAGGATCCTCACATCCCACCGTAATCGACAATGCCCATGAAATGTACTTTAGGCCCGAAACTGGCGGATTAACTCTGGTAGGCCTTGAAGACAACAACCCATTGGGAGAAGACCCAGATAATAATACTGACCATGCAAAACCGGGTTTTATAGAACGCGCCATCGACCGCATTATTAAACGTGTCCCGGTCATGGAAAAAGGAGGCCTACACAGTGCCCACGGGGGTTATGACGGCCTTACACCCGATCAACGAGCAATTATCAGCCAAGCCGGTCCAGACGGGTTCTTTCTAGTATGCGGCATGAGCGGAACCGGTTTTAAAATCGGTCCCGCGGTAGGGGCAAGTCTCTCTGAACTAATTGTAGATGGCACAAGTAAAACTGTTGACCTTAATCCCTTCCGATTTAGCCGCTTCGCAGAAGGAGATCTAATTAAGGGGCAACATGATTATGGGGACATGTGGCATTAGTTTCCAATCCAAAAAATACAAAAAAGACTTCAAAATTGAAGTCTTTTTTAATTTAAATGTCCTTTTCCGCAACAAAATTCTAAGAAATTCGTATGAATAATTAGAAAAGCTTTGTAGCTGGCAATATATACTCTATAATAAAAACATAAGTAAATTTATTCCCTCAAAAGGGTTAATTAGGAGAAAAAATGAAAAAGATGTTTAGTTTTATTACAGGCGCTCTTATGGGAGGCCTTGTTGGTGCTACTGCAGCCCTATTGCTTGCCCCATCCACCGGCGAAGAATTACGCGGGCAAATGAAAGAACGTATCAGCACATTCCAAGATGAAATGGGGCAGGCTATGAACTCGCGCAAAGTTGAGCTGGAAAAGAAATTGGACGACATGAGAAAACCTAAAGCACCTCAAGTGACCCAATAAGATTTGATTTTTAAATCAGTTTCAAAAAGTTTTTAAAGAGCCTATTTTTTAGGCTCTTTTTTGATTAATTTCATATAAATTTGGACAGATTGAGTGAATTTTCCCCTATTTATCCGATTGAACAACCTGATTTTAGGTGATTGAATATTTCTTGATTTGGGTCAAAATATCCTGTACAATGAATTTGGGACAATCCATCAGCAATAATCATCACTGCTCAATGGACTATCAAGGAGCAACAAAATGGATATCATTAAGGTTTCTAGCAATTCCAGGACTTCTGCAGTCGCCGGAGCCATTGCTGGTGTTTTCCGAGATAACAAACTCGCGGAAATTCAGGCAATTGGAGCAGGAGCCGTAAATCAAGCTGTGAAAGCATGTGTTTTAGCCAAAGGTTATCTTGCTGAGGACGGATTTGATATTGTCTTTACCCCCGAATTTGTAGATGTAAATATTGATGACAAAGTAAGAACGGCAATTAAACTTACCGTGCAATTTCGAGATGGAGAGGAGAAAGAAGAAGAGAAAGAAGAAACCGAAATATTTGAATAATTTCGACTAAAAAGCATTTTCCTTTTATTACCTATCTTATACCTATTCCTCTATTTATATTTAAGATCTAAGTTTGATTTAATCAGACCTATCTTGAAAGATACTGTCGAATATCTTCCGGGGCAAAAATTACTTCTCCCCGATTATCTAATTTTTCTTCCACTTTTTTAACAATTAATTCCATATGCCCTGGGAATGCCACAAAATCCATATCGTCTGCTGGAACAGTTAATACAGGACAAAGTGAAAAATTATCTATCCAAGAGTCATATAGCCCACTCAATTGAGTCAGATATTCTTCAGAGATATTGCTCTCAATATTTCTTCCTCGGTTCGCGATCCGGGCTTTTAGGGTGGGCACAGACGCTTGCAGATAAACCACCAGATCTGGTGGCTTTAACATCTCAACAAGTAATTCAAATAATCCAAGATAGGTTTTATAATCTCGGTCGGTAATATATCCCCGTTGGTGTAAGTTTTTTGCAAAGATTTCGGCATCTTCATAAACTGAACGGTCTTGTACTACAGAAGAAGGATTAGCTAATAATTCCTTATGAGACCGTAAGCGATGGGTTAGAAAAAAGACTTGAGAATGAAAAGACCAGGATTCCATGTTGGAGTAAAAATCCTCCAAATAAGGATTTTCTGCAACCGGTTCATAATAGGGTTCCCACCCAAGCCGGTTACAAATTTTTCCCACTAAGGTCGATTTTCCAACTCCGATATTACCTGCTATCGCAATATATCGTTTCATGCGCCCTCCACAAGGTCATCCTCGGTTTTTGATTCCTCTTCAGAAACCAGATAAGCAACGGCTTTTCCCTCGTCATCATTGATAATGATATCAATATGGCTTTTTGGACGAAAATCTGACACCTTGATTAACCGTATACTATCAAAGAATTTCTTTTCCTCAGGGAACATTTCTGGGAAAATGTTTTTGGTATTATCAAAAAAATCTCGGTTGAAAATCATTTCTTTATCATCCAAATAAACAGCCAATGGGTAAATATGTGCCTCAATAAGATCTTGGAAAAAATGGGTGCCAAAAGAAGGCTCTGGCGCAGACCCGATTTCTTGACCTGACAATTCAA
The DNA here is from genome assembly GCA_018662365.1 of Chloroflexota bacterium. Lineage (GTDB taxonomy): Bacteria > Chloroflexota > Anaerolineae > Anaerolineales > UBA11579 > JABJGH01. The sequence continues at coordinate 169,293 of JABJGH010000030.1, forward strand.
TCAATGCCTTCGTATGATAAATTTCAGAATATCCTACTCGCACGCCCAGGTCTGGGTTGATCGTTCCCCAACGTCCAGGACCGACACATATAAAACTTTCCTCTGCGAGTTTTCTATTGACCATCCCTACCGTGCGCCCTAATGCAAATCTATCTGCACTTGTAGGCAATTTAAAATAACCTCCCGCATCAACATAGAGGACATACTCAATTCCGGAGATTTGGCCGTGGGTAAGAACCCTATTTGTTGAAAAAATAATATCTTCTTCAGGAAGATCTTGGGGAAGGGCAACGTCCTCCTCCTTAAAAGAGCTTTGGGGACGACATTGTAATATTGCAATACTGACGTCGGGGGAAGTTGTATTATGTTTTTTAACTTTTACAGTGAACTCCAAATCCACCGGACTATGATATTCTTTCTCTAAGGTTTTTAGCATCCGCCGCATTTTATCTGCTAGTGGTGTCCGGCGCAACATTTCATCAAAAGTAATAACCAAATTATCAACCCCATCTTCGATGAGATTTGATCTGATCGGGCTTAGATATCCTTGATGATAGACCTGAGCGATATACCGCATTATCGGATATTTTCTATGAAAAACCTTTTCGATCGGCAAGGTTTTAAAAACATTTTCTTTGAGATCGATCAGATCAACTTCTTTTTGAGAATATCCTTGAATACTGCGTGCGTCTGATTGGGTATGCAGCATAGGGTGACTTAAGGCTACCATGCGCGGATAATCATTCCCCACCCGATCTACTGCGCGTGTGCCCAATCCCCAGACCAAACGTAAAAAGCCATCTTCTTTTTTAATTTGAGGAGACCAGCGGTATAAATTAGAACTGAACGCAACACCTGCCGCGTGGGGCAAGTAATAATCACGGATCTTTTCCCCTTCAACTACTTGTATCAGGATTGCTATTCTCTCATCATAATCAATCAGATCCTTGCTTCGCCGGTAAAGTAATGGATCCGCATATAGCACACTGGCATATACTTTTTGTATCGCTCGGATAAACGCCCTGAAATTCTCTTCTCGCGTTCCTTGATTGGGCAGAAAATGACTTTCATATTTACCAGCAAATGAAGTGCCGAAATTATCTTCTAATAAACTCGAAGATCGCACGATCATCGGTTTCCCACCGATCTTTTTCATGATATCCAATAATTCTTCTTCAATGTCCAACGGGAAACTTCCCTGAAGATATTCTCCCAACAATTTATCTTCATCTTCGCGGATCTGCTCAACCGTTTGATATTTTTGATCAGCCCAATGCATCAAATTATTATTTGCCATATAGGCATACATCACGTCTGCTGCCAAAAAATAGGAATCAGGAATTTTTACACATTTTTGAAGATCCTTATCTCCTATTTGTTTGATAATACGTTGGGCCAACAACATTCCCGCTGCTTTCCCCCCTACCTTCCCCATCCCGCTCTTCCGTTCACTAATATTCAGTAAGTCTTCAATCGTGAACCATTTTTTTGCGATTTTAATATAGGCCAATTGATCACTGATCATATTTCGGATCATTACGACCTTCAATTCTTCCATCCTGGCTTGATATACTTTTTGCTCTTCTGGGGGCAATAGGCTGATTTGTTGCGCTTGCTCAACTATAAATTCTTGCGGGGCCAATTCAGCATTAAAATCAGCCAACCAATCCCCATCCAACGCTCCCCTTTCCTCTAACACTTTCCGAACGATTTCTTCATATAACTCATAAGATAGATTGTGAGCAAAATGAAAATCAGTAAGATAAGAACGTACTCTTGCAAGCCTGGTTCGCCAAATGTCCTCTGGTTCTTCACCAAAAGGATCCAACATGCCTTCTCTTGATTGGGAGGAAATTGCTTGTTCCCGAACCTGAATTTTAAACTCTTCTGCTGTCAATATACCACGCGAGAAAATCTCTTTTCGCATTCGTGATCTGATTCTTGTTCTTAAGATCGGGTATTGACTTAAAGATTGATGAATTCGGAGTAAGGGATCAATAAATGATGAAGGAAGAGTCATAGATTTTTTTCAACTTGGTTTTTTAATACTACAGGTCTTGCCAATGAGGAACAAGACCTGGAAAACTATTGATCAGTTATTGAAATGAAGTTTAACTAGTTTCCCAAATGCATGGGCATGATCACGTGCAAGAACCCTTCCTCAGAAAGAGGGCGCAACACCCCGGGGGCAGCTGCAGCTGTAGTTTCTAATGCCACATTTGGTGTGCTGATGACATCTAAGGCTTCTCGTAAATACCGGACATTAAATGCGATCAAAACTGCATCTCCTTCAATGGTTGCGTCCACAAAAACTTCACTAGATCCTGTTTCTTCTGATTGTGCAGAAATCTCGATTGTCCCTGGTTGCATTTCATTTCCAGGGATTACATTCACTCGGGCTATATGAGACCCTTCACGAGCGAATATCTCAGCTTGCTTGCAAGCTTTTAGGAATGCGTTTGTGGAAACCACCGTTCGAGTGGTATGACTTCCTGGAATGATCTGTTGGTATTCTGGGAAATTTCCCTCTATAAGCTGTGAAGAAAGCTCAATATTCTTCATCCTGAAGATCACCTGACCGCGACCTTCGGGAAGCAACATGGTTACAATTTCATCGCCATCCCCAGCAACCCGGGCCAATTCCATCAGTGCTCTGGCAGGTATGATTGCCCGAATCGGTGCTTCAACAGCTTGAGACAGTTCTGCTTCTCGAACAGAAAGGCGAAAACCATCGGCAGCAGCCATGATTAATTTGTTGCCTTCAATGACCAACAACACCCCGGTTAACACTGGGCGTGCGTCATCAGTGGAGGCCGAAAACACCACTTGACGAATAATTTCCTTGAGGTCTTTCACATTAAACTCTGCCCCACCATCCAATTCCGGTTTGGGCATGGGTGGAAATTCCTGGGAATCAATACATTTTATATCTGTATTCGAAGGGCCACTATTCACATTTAGATTTTGAGATTGGGTGTTCAAGGACATATCCACTTGGGCATTTGGGAGAGTACCGACCAAGTCAGAAAATGTTCGGGAGGGAACCGTTGTGGAGCCTTCCTCTTCAATCTTCGCCCCAATCCAACATGTGATCCCAATTTCGAGGTTTGTGGCAGATAGGCGCAATCTTCCATCTTCTGTTTTGACTAAAATGTTGGCTAGGACTGGAAGTGTACTTCGTGAAGATACTGCACGGGATACAATTCCTAACCCTTGGGCCAAGTTTTCTTGTAATACGGATACTTTCATGCTTCACAGCCCTTTAAAATAAGATATTAAAAAGTATACAACGTTAGTCCTAAAAATACCAGAATATCTACACTAACAGCTCTAAGTTTCAATTTGTCTGAGTAAATCTGGTCGTAATTTTAATTGTTTCTTTTGCTTTTTTAATACAATTTTTGACGGCTAAAAAGCGTTTTCAGCAATAAAATTAATCAACCCACAAAGCAATGGAAGCCCGAACAATCCCAGCAGTACATAGATCCAAGGAGATCTGCCAGATAGGGAAAATACCTGCTTTTCAGAAATTTTTTCAATTGACTGAACCGCATTTTTTATCCATTTCTCCTCATTGCCTCCTGAAAGCCCAACCCAGACCCAATGATCTGTTTCATCAGGAATTATCACGCGAGTTCCCTCAAATTTTGTCAACCAATCACTAATCTCTTTTGTTGGACTGGTTAGCAAGCTAGATCGGAAAAGGACCGCATCCACACTTTCTGCGTTTTCTGCAAACTTATTTCCAATTGCTTGCACAGATACTGGCATACTAGGCACTTCTTCCTTAAATTCTTTCAGCAATCGTGCCGTGAATTCTTCCTCCCCTGATTCCAAAATAAGCACAGAAAACTCGGCATGTTGTGCAGATAAAGATACGGAAGACTTGCTATTGTCAGCCCTAAGTTGTTGCCAATGGTACATCGTTAGCATAGTCACAAAGACCAGTGACCCTAGCACTTGTGTGAGGAAGGTCGCCAGATTATCAGGCGGATCTCCTAATACGGTGCTAATGATCAAAAAGAGTAAACTCCCTGCAATGAACATAATTCCGATCACGCCCAGGAATAAAATGATGTACAAATATCCTTTTCTATTTAAGGATCGGCGGGCATGATCACCTGCTTCACTCTGTTCAGCTGCTTCACTGTTCATCGGCAACCAATGCCTCAACCAAACAGGGATTCCTATTGCCAACAACACAAAGATATTGATCAACTCATTTATCCACCCATTTCCAACCAGATAGTTATCCCCAAAAAGAACATCTGCTATGAAAACAACTAAAATTTCTAAACCTATGAAAGTGGTTAGAATACCCAAAAAGGATAGGATATAAATATACAGCCGTCTCATTCCAGACCGTCGGGTGATGTGAGGATCTGCAGCGCGATCCTGTTTTAAGACCCTATTAAAATATATCCAAGTTAAAAGTGCTGGAACCAAAATTGCTACAGCTTCTACTACGCGAGAGAAGAAATCGCTAAATCTCACTTTTGATATAAAGATGGTTTGCAAAAATTCGTTTGCAAGGATCCCAAACACAAATAAGAAAAGAATTGCACCCAAGAGAGTTATGATATATAAAATGATCTGGCGCAGCAAGGATTCCCGTTCTCCAGAATCCTTGAGGGAATCAACGATCAATTGCCAAATGTTGATCCATAAGGGTAACCCGATCAGCAAATAACTTATTCCCCAAACCAAAGTTCGTGTGGCACCAAAGCCAATAGTGCCAAAACCGCCAAATAGATAACTTAAAAGCTGTTGAATGCCAGCAAGTGTCATGCCCAATGCGTATAGCATCCAGGCATATCTGAATATTCTTCTCACTGTTTTAAATGCATCTACATCCGGTTCGGTTTTCCAATGATTCTTCATCAAGGAGAATATGTAGGTCGCTAACCCGATATTTACCACGACAGCAATAATATTATCTGAGGCAATCTGGTTACCAGCGAAAGCATATGAATTTATTGGGACATCAAAAATTGCACTCAAGCCCCTATAGATGATGGCTAATAAATTTTGGACAACAGGTCCGATTAAGGATGCCCATAGGGCATAGAAGAAAATCGCTCGAACCGTAGAAAGCCTTTCTTTAGGATCTTCGGCAGCGTCTTTTTGAGCCATGCGCCAATGAATCCCAAATACGACTCCTCCTACCACGATCATAGATAGCGCTTGTGCAAGATCAGCTGTATTTCCACCTATGGAAGTAGTATCAAAGATTGAACGCACCAGACCAATGATCGCCCAGGCAGTCAATTCAAAACTGATGAATGCAACCAAATAAATATATATTCTTCGTATCGTTTTCATGTTATCTCTCTTTTCGAATTAATAAATTATCGTACTTAGAAATTTCTGCTTATTCTTCCTGATACCAGTCCCAGAACCAAAGTTGATAGGAGAAATTTGTGATCTTCCATTCTCCATTTTGAAACTGTAAACTAACAGAATCGGAATATCGACTACTACCGCTAAAAGGTTCGTTACTTGATCGGACTACAATTAGATCAACCGCAGCGATTGGATCTCCTTTAGGTTGATCGAAGATCTCGCTTCCTTGAATCTGAGCCCCAATATTGACTAGATTATTACTTTTATAGTATTGACGGAATTCAGATAAGGTTGGTTTTCCTTCAGCCTCATAAAGATAGGAGTACGCCCTTTCAAAATCATCTTGCTGTATCGCAAAGACAAAGTTATGCACAATTCCCTCGGGTGTATCTTCGTTTACATAATCTTGTGAATTTTGTCGAACAGAGAACACCCCCACGGCAACGATCATTAATATGATCACCGTAATAATAATGACGATTAAAAATTTATCTTGTTTCATTTTTCCTTCCTAATCGCTTTTGCTTTTCCTAATTTCATTATACTTCTTTTGAATAAAACCCCAAATCCGTAGATCAGGTTATGGGGTTTATTTTTCCCAGTTATCGTATTATTTTAGAAAAACGACAAAAGATATCTAAGTTGCAAAGTTTTGCTCCTTGACAAACCTTAGTAGAAAATGATATAAACTACGAAACATTCGTAACCTTCGGGTTACTGCATACGCCAAATCAAAGACTGTGAAGAGGAATAGTAAGCGTCGAAACGACGGACCAGAGAGCGAGGATTAGTGAAAACCCCGCACGCACGACGACGATGAATGGTCCTCAGAGTTGCAAGGTGAAAGGGTTCCCCAATTAGCCGATGCCGGAAACACCCCGTTATCAAGGTGAGGAGTATCGCAAAACAAAAAACTTTGCCGCACTCTGCTCGAGTGAAGCTGGCTTTTGAACAATCCCCCTATCGCATCACAGGAGGATTTTTGCTTAAAGCCACTTAACCGGGGTGGTACCACGGAATGCATAACTGCTTTCGTCCCCTTTGGGATGAGGGCTGTTTTTTTATTAAGGACCAGCTATTGAAAAAGAAAAAATCATAAAAATTTTTGGATCACCAAAACCCCAGATCACGCTAGAATCTGGCAGGTGATAAGCCATTCCATAACTAAAGATTATTTATTCAAAGGAGAAGGCAATGTCAGAGAAGAAAAAAAGCAATAAAACAAAAAAAGAAATTCAAAGACCCCCAAGCCTAATGGCGGTTCAAGCTAAACTAGGGTTATTCGATGGCAATAAAGAAAATAAGAAAAAAGAGGTGCATGAATTTTTAAAAAAGCCTCCCTTAGGTTTCCTTTAGGAGCAGATATGTATATATCAAGATTTCCACCTTGAAGGGATCTTTCAAATCCTAAATGATCAAATAGAAATTGAAATCAAATTTATAAAGAAATATTATTCGACAGGAGACTTACGATGACAGACCAAACAAAATATACCCTCAGTGAAAATGACATGCCAAAGCAATGGTACAACGTGAATGCAGATATGCCAGTGGCCCCTGCACCCATATTAAATCCTCAAACTCAAGAACCCGTCACCCCCGATTTCTTATCTGTTCTTTTTCCAATGGAACTAATTATGCAGGAAGTCAGTACAGATCAATATATTGATATTCCTGAAGAAATTCAAGAGATCTATAAACTATATCGCCCCACACCATTAATGCGCGCACGACGTCTAGAAAAATTATTAGACACTCCTGCCCATATCTACTATAAATACGAAGGTGTATCACCAGCAGGCAGCCATAAACCTAATACTGCTATCGCCCAAGCATTTTATAACAAGGCAGAAGGTACCAAAGCGATCGTAACCGAAACCGGTGCTGGACAATGGGGATCGGCCTTATCGATGGCCTGCAAAATGTTCGATATGCCCTTAGAAGTTTATATGGTCAATATCTCTTATCAACAAAAACCTTATCGCCGTATATTTATGGAAACTTTTGGTGCAGATGTTTATGCCAGCCCCTCGAACCGCACACAATTTGGTAAATCCCTGCTTGCAGAAGATCCTAACCATTCCGGATCCTTAGGTATTGCCATTTCAGAAGCAGTTGAAGTAGCCGCCACATCTGGTGGAGAGAAGAAATACAGCTTAGGATCTGTCCTAGGACATGTCCTCACCCATCAATCGATCATTGGTGAGGAAGCGATCAAACAGATGGATCTCGCTGGAGAATATCCGGATGTGGTCATTGGCTGCATTGGTGGTGGCTCCAACTTTGCTGGCATTGCTTATCCGTTTTTACGAGAAAACATTCGCAATGGACAAAAAACTCGTTTATTAGCGGTAGAACCACAAGCAACCCCGTCTTTGACCAAAGGTAAATATGCCTTTGATTATGGGGATTCTGCAAAAATGGCGCCAATCGTAAAAATGCATACCCTCGGACATTCCTTTGTACCTGCCCCAATTCATGCGGGTGGATTACGCTACCATGGCATGTCCCCCAGCATCTGTGCGCTCTATGATGCTGGATACATTGAAGCAATCTCTGTACCTCAACTTTCGACTTTTGAGGCTGCCATTCAGTTCGCCCAATCCGAAGGAATTCTGCCTGCACCCGAATCTGCACATGCCATCAGAGCTGCAATTGATGAGGCACTAGACGCCAAGGTTAAAGGCGAAAAGAGAGTGATCGTTTTCAACCTCTCCGGACATGGCCACTTCGATCTTTCTGCCTATGAAGCATACTTAGCGGGCAGCTTGCAAGATTATGAATACCCAGAAGAAAAGATCAATGCAGCATTAGCAGATCTCCCCCAAGTATCGTTAGAACCTGCATAATCATTTGGGTATATCCCATATTACAAAGTTTACTTTCTAGTTAGGGGGTTGATAATTTTCCCTCCCTAACTAGTCTACTCATTTTTTCTCCTTTAAATTGTAAGAGCGCATTCCAAGTATGCGCTCTTACTGATTAAATCTATTTTTTGTTTACAGGATTAGGTTTCCAGGATTTTTAGAACAGCTTGCCATATCCGGACCATCGCCATAGTATCCAATTCGCAATATGTCAACAAGTCACTTTCTGTTTTTTCAGCCTCGTCAACTGAAAGATCTCCGGCCATGATCTTAGCCCATGCCACCATTGCTTGAGTGCCATCGGGGATAGCTAACTCATCATAATTTACATCGGGGGCCAGGACTGGCAGCACTTTCTTAATCGAATAACTGCCAAAGAAATCTGCGTGCACATAATATCCTTTTTGAAAAAGTACGGCTAGGTCGAACATGCGGTCATTTATGGACTCTAACAATTCCTTATATTGGGGATAAAGCAATCCCATTTCCCGGTTTCGCCCAGCCTCAAAAGATTTGTTCCACACCACAACAGATCCTGTTTCCCCGATATTCTCTGCTAAACTTTCTAGTATTTTTAAAGCGGGATCACCTGCTCCCGTTTCCACCCATTCAAAATGTTCTAACTCGCTTCCCTCTCCCCGAAAAATATGGAGTGAGTATTGAAATACAACCTGTTGGTAAGGATGATAACCATCGAACCAAGGGATTGCGGGGTTATAGGTTTCATAATCCAAGAAATAAATGGGGGGAGATAGTTGAGCTAATTCAGATGCCACTGCCGCAGTATCAAGAAAAGGCCTTCCGCTTTTAACTACCTTAAGATGCAACTGCTGATTATCTGACAATTTATACCCGTCGGGGATGTCTTTTATCGATAGAATCCCTTTTGACTTTAAATCCCGTGCTTTATTCTTATGTAATCGGGGGAGATTATAGATCGGATCAGCAGGCAGGTTGGGGTGACAGAGCTTCTTACAGGGACAATCATTAGGCTTTAGGCAATCTTGAACACTTTCATAACTATCCAAAGAAATATCTCGCCAGGCTTGCTCTCGAAGGAGGAGTATTTCTTCTTTTTTTGCAGCCACCTCTTCACTGAGATCCTCAACCGCAAATAATTTCTCAAGCTCAGTTTCTCCATCCCGAACATAGTCTTTATTCAGATGAACAAGATAAGTTTTTCGAAGAGGAATATTTGCTTCGCATACTATGCTTTGAAAGGTCGCGTCATAAACATGTTCTGTTTTTACTGAGGTAGAACTCTTTATCTCATAAAGGTCATACATTTTCGAGTCGGGGTCATATACCAATCCATCGACGATTACCTCAAAATGTTTATCAACAAACTTTCTCTGCGCTTCAAAAATTATTGGGGAGTTATATTCGGATAAAACAATTTCTTGGATATAGCGCTCAGCCCATTTTTCAATTTCTTGCCCCTGTGCCATCAAATGTTGGTCATAGGGTGAAGGAACGTAATTGTCTAATTGCCCATGCTTTTTCGCCCACAAATGGCGCGGCGCATCCATATAGAATAAAAAGTCAGATTTTGTAATTGTAAACTGCATAAATATAGACCCCTCTTGCGCTTAACTTTTCTGTGGAATTAAATCATTAACTATTTCAACAATGGCTAATCATCAAATAATACGGATTCGATCTCCAATAAATCTTTGGTTAGCAAATCCAGGTCAATGATCGCAGTTTCAGAATCTCTTTCCAACCCAGATATGATCAGGCTCAATCGTTTGGACATGCTTTCTGCCAATGTGGAATCATATCTTGCAATATCAGCGTGAATATCACTCAAGCTCTCTTGTGTGTTTAATAGGTCTATTTTTGCCCCATCAATATCTTTTAGAAAGAGGGCAATTCGCGCGTTGTTCACATCTACGAGCACATTCAAAAAGTTTCGATGGGAAGTTAATCCACCAATTTCATGTTGTAACTCAATAATTTCCTCTTCATGAGCCTCTTGAACGAGTATTTCATTTTCTGCAACAGTTGCTTCAAAGGGTTTATAGCGCATCACCTGATTTGTGATCACCCCTGCCAAGAAAATTGCAAGAATACCCACCGCCCAAATTAATGCTTTTCGAAGGTTTTTTTGAAATTTTGTAGGGGGTAATTTTTCTTTTTTAGGTTCGTCTTCTATAACAACTGGTTCTTCAACAGGAACCGGAATCTCAACAGCTTCCACTGGTGGAATTTCGGGTTCTTTTTCGAAATTATTTTCATTCATAATGGTTCCTTTTCAACTTCGCATATTTTTTATCAAAGAGGTCTAATAAAAATAATTATAACTTGTATTCGCTTATTCTAAATTAATAAGGATATGTTTTCCCCTGCTCCTGTTCCCCCATAGTAAATAACTATATTGAAGAAAGCGTTTCGTCTAATCCTGGAGGTCGATAATCCAAACTTTGATGACGGAAATAAGTGTTATATAAATCTGCATAATGGCCCTCATTTGCAAGCAGGCTGTCATGGTTGCCTTCTTCAATGATTCCTCCATCTTCCAAGACGATGATTCGATCTGCTGCTTTTACTGTAGATAACCGGTGGGCGATCAAAATACTGGTGGTATTTTCCAAAATTAAATTAAGCGCCTGTTGGATCTGCCATTCAGTGAAAGGGTCGATGCTTGCGGTGGCCTCATCCAATATAAAGATTGCTGGGTTTTGAACCAGCACCCGCAATAATGAAACCAATTGTCGCTGGCCCATCGACAACCTGCCCCCGCGTTCTCCAACTTCAGTTTCAAAGCCTTGGGGTAACGTTTCTAACCAAGCCCCATCACCGATCTTCTTTGCCAGGGTCAACATTTCGCTTTCTGTCACATCCTCACGCGCATATCGAATATTTTCGGAAACGGTTCCAGAAAACAAAAAGGGCACCTGGGACACAATTCCTAACTGGCGACGATATTTTGCTAGGTCAAAACTACGGATATCTAGACCATCAATTTCAATCATGCCGTCTTGATATTCATAAAACCTTGAGGTTAGTTTAGCAATCGAAGATTTTCCTGCTCCGGTATGACCAACCAAAGCCAAATTCTCTCCTGCCTCAATGCAAATATTAAAATCACTCAGGATTTGTTCTTGTTCGGTATATCGAAAATGAACATGTTTGAAACAAACCTTCCCTTTCAATCGTGGGACATCGTTATTCGCAATTTGAATCACTTTTGATTCGGCATCAATTAAAGCAAATGCTCGTTCTGCTGCAGAAAGCCCTGATTGAAGTTGCGTCCAAAATGCAGAAAGATTTAATACTGGAAACCAGAAACGATCCAGACTTTGCAAAAAGAGGAACCAAGCCCCCACGGTTACCACGCCTTTTGCGGCCTCCATTCCCCCCACGTAAAGCAACATCGCTGTTCCAACACCAGAAAGTGCATTAAGCGTTGGAAAAATTAATGCTAAGACAAACCCCCTTTGTAAATTGGTTTTAAAAGAGGCTTGATTGGAATTATCAAATTCACCAAAGATCATTTCTTCTTGACGGAAATTCTTTGCCACCCCTATACCACTAATCGTTTCCTTGATCGCCGCATTCACATTACCCATTGCCCGCATCCCCCGTTTGGTCACAATTCGGGCCCACTTTCTAAAGGCTAAAGCAACAAAAAATACAATAGGCAGAAAACCCAAGATGTAAAGGATCAACTTGGGTTCAATGATTATTAATGCTACCCCAAGGATAATCGCCTGAAAAACTTGGGAGACAAGATCCGTGATTAATTTGACAACTTGGCCAAATTCACGGGTATCAGAAGTAATTCTAGAGACGATCCGCCCGGAAGAAAACTCATCATAAAAGGACAGATCGTGGGAAACCGCCGCCTTAAAGCCATCGCTCCGGATCTGAAGTACTACATCTCCGATGGTCCTTCCGGTCATTCTCCTTGCAATCCAATTAGCAAACCACACAAAGATACCTGATAAGAATATCGCCCCGCTTAATAAATAAATCGTAGTGCCTTCCGCATTCCCTTCCATATTATCAATTGTGTTACTTACAATGATGGGGATTGCCGCGGCTAAAAACGCGATCAAGATCAGGTAAATTGCAATTCCGATCAACCTTTTTTTCTGGGGCCGGAAATATGAACCGATACGCTGAATAAGATCCTTGTCAGAATATTGACGGTCATATGCTTCCACATCTAAATTTGAGAAAAATCCCATAACTAAACCCTGTTACTCACTAAATATTTGGCGATAAGCTTCCGAGGTTTTCAACAGTTCTTCATGTGTACCCACTGCTGCAACTTTTCCCTGTCGCAATACCACGATCAAGTCAGCCCAACGAATTTGAGAAAGACGGTGGGTAATGATTAATGTTGTGCGCCCCTTTGCAGCGGCATAGATCGCCCTTTGGATCTTGTCCTCTGTTGCACTGTCGATCGCACTGGTTGAATCATCCAAAACCAAAATTCTTGGATCCGTCAAAAAAGCCCTAGCAAGGGCTAAGCGCTGACGTTGCCCTCCCGAGAGCGTTACCCCGCGTTCTCCGATGACAGTATCATAGCCATCTTTAAATTCCAAGATAAATTCATCTGCTTGGGCCGCCTTAGCAGCTTCAATTATTTCTTCGCGTGTGGCGGTCGGCTGACCAAAACAAATATTTTCAGCGATCGATCGGGAAAAAAGGAAAATATCTTGCTCAATGATCGAAACCTGATGGCGGAGAGATTCCAACTGCCAGTCCCTCACATCAATCCCATCCACCAATACCTGTCCAGCACTTACATCATAAATCCGGTTAACCAATTTAACCAAGGAGGTTTTCCCTCCCCCAGTTTGCCCCACGATCGCCACGGTTTGTCCTGGTTCAACTGAAAAATTAATCTTATTTAGTACATTTTCATTTTTATCATAAGCAAAAGAAATGTTTTTAAATTCGACACTACCTTTAATATCTTCAGCAAATCCTGATTCATTTTGGTCAAGATCAGATTCCTCGTTAATCAATTCAAGAATACGCCTGGTACTTGCCATACCTAGTGAAACTTGGGAGTAAGCAAATAAGGAAACAAAAGTTGGAAATCCAAATAGCTGCAATAATCCAAAATATGCCACCACATCTCCCACTTGGATCAATCCTTGTTTAAAAAGGATCAGAGAATGCAACAATCCTGCGGCTTGAGTGATTCCCATGAATAACAAGGGTAAAAATCTTGCTTCCACATCTGCTTGGCGTACAAATGCATTCCGAAATACTCCCGCATTAATCTGAAACCGTTTTACTTCGTTTTCTTCTTCTGACATACTCTTAACAGTTTCAATGCCATCGATCGCCTCTGCAAGCCTAGTGTTCATAGTGCCGAAGGAATCACGAACAGCCTTAGTGATTGGCTGGAGTTCTCCCAAATATTGTTTGATTGAAATGATATATACGAGTACGAAAATGGCTGGAATGATGACCAATGAAGGATGGTAACGCCATGAAACCAACATGGGAAGAATTAGAAAATTTCCTGATCCAATCACCAAATTGATCCCAGGGTTGAGCATGAAATTTATTTCTCGGACATCATTTGTTGCCCGGGCCATTGTTTCTCCCACCAACTGTAAATTATGGAAGGTCATACTTTTGCCCAACAAGCTCACATAAAGCTCATCGCGAACATTACGTTCAAATAATTGGCCCAACCACTCTGCCCCAAAATTTCTTACAAATTGAAGCCCACCACGAATAAGCTGACTGATCACTACCGCCCAGAAAAAACCAAGCAATAAATTAGTTTTTGGCGGATCATTTAATATTGCATCAAATGCCTCCCCAATTTTTATGGGCACATATGCAGCCAAGGCCGCATTCCCAAAAGCCCCAAGAAGTAGCAAAATGCCAATTGGCCAATATCTTAGGAAATGGGAAAACAACCAGCGTTCAGGGCCAGAACGATTGGTGGGGTAACGATTGGGTAAGGTGAATTCAGCAGGCAGATCTTGAGTTTTTTTGCTTACACTCATTCGATTTCATCCGGAAATGGCATCTCTGCCATAATTTTATAAGGGCCAAATTTTCTTGTGGACTCAAGATTGATTTTTTCTAATGCCTCGCTCTGAGGATCGATTAGATAATTCTCCCCATTACGATGTAGCAGAGGGATTTTTCTGTTTTCTTTACTAAATTTTTCTCGCATATGCTCGGAATGATATTGATATGCGTTAAGTTCTCTTGACATTAATGGAAACAACTTGTCGTACGTTTGTATAAATTCCTGCCTATACTGATCCGTTACAACTTGCAGATTACTGATTACCCAACAAGTTTCTTCATACTCCGAATAATAAGATAATCCAATAAAAACACCATTCGAATCCACATAGGGGAAAAAGGGGAATTGGCGACATATTAGTGTTCGAAACTCGCGTTGACAATCATCCGGTCCTAAGCATTCTAGCAGAATCATATTGTCAGGTGTTTCTTCCCTTAAACTGTCAAATTCTTCTTGAGCTTCCTTGACAGACTCTTCACAAGTTTCCGCATTCCAAGGCCGCCAAAGATCTGTTTTCGGTTGGAGGTATTTCCATTCATTGTCGTAAGCTGTGGGGACTGAATGACAAATATCGCAGCAAAAAGGTTTCCCACCCACATTATGTGGACCACATCTTTTCCCGCAATCTAAAGCCGTGATAGGGGAATTAAATTTTTGGTAAATTTCCCCGTATTTCTCGGAAGTTAGCTCATTTTTAGTCACAAAAGCAAGGATACCACAGAATTAGGTGTTCATCTAACAGCAGGAATAATCACTATAATAAGGATTTCTTCTCAGTAATTAATGGCCTATTTCTCTGGTTTTTAGACAAGAATTAGCATATTTTATTTATAGAATAAAACAATGGATCAAACCCCATTTCTTCCAACGATTAAAAAGAAATTCATTTTTATGTCTTTTAATTCTTCTGCGTCTCCCCAATATTTTTCAACTTCTTCAAACGCCTTTTCAATAAAAGCTGATCCCTGCTTTTTTATACACTGGGATACAGCAGACCAGGTCCGCACATATTCAAATAATTCATACAAATTCCAATTTACACTCAGCTCGATTTCTGGACCTTCAATTTTCTTAAAGGGGAAAGTGATCTCTTGATACTGATTCCAAAGGAATTGAATTTCATCAGCCCAATAGGGTTCAATGATATCTAAAATAAATCTTTTGAAAATTCGTTCAAATTCTGCGTCCAGCAAGATCCAAGAATATCCCCAAGTCGCAAAAATGCCGTCTGGTTTTAAAACCCGTTTAACTTCTGGCCAAAATTTTTTATGGTCAAACCAGTGTAAGGCTTGAGCCACACAGATAAGATCAAAACTATTCGATTTGAAATTCGTCTTTTCCGCCGCTTGAATTGAATAGTTTATTTTGGGGTGGGCAAATGCATTCGCGATCTGATTTTCACTAATCTCCGTCGCATCAATATGGTCAAAATATTTAGTCAGCCCAAGGGACGCCTGCCCATTTCCACTAGCAACATCCCACACGCTCTCATGACTAACACATTGTTCAGCTAGGAATTTGTAAATTTGTTGGGGGTATCTAGGGCGTGCTCTGGCATAATCTTCTGATTTATCATTAAACAGATCATCGTTATTGGACATCTTAGGCTATTCTGAATTTCGCTTTAAAGAGGTAAATGTAAAACTATAATCATTTCGCAAGTCCGCTGGATACTCCACGTTTTCGATCATCTGCCAATCTTCTTCAGCAAACGTCGGGAATAAAGTATCCCCATCTACCTCATCATGAACTTGGGTGTAGTAAAGTCTCTGAGCCAAGGGGAATGCCTCAGCATAAATGCTCGCCCCACCTGCGATGAAAACTTCCGTTTCACCAGCTTTCTCTGCCAAGGAGAGCGCCTCTTCCAAAGAGTGCACAACCTCGCAACCTGGAGCTGAATAATCTTCTTGGCGCGTGACGATCACCATTTTTCTTCCTGGAAGGGGCTTGCCAATAGACTCGTAGGTTTTCCGCCCCATGACGAGATGATGATCCATCGTCAGATGTTTAAATCGCTGTAAGTCAGCCGACAACCGCCATGGAATATCGCCATCTTTTCCAATCACGCCATTCTCGCTAACTGCCACGATCATTGAAATGATCATACCGAAACTTTAGCCTTTATATGTGGATGAGCTTGGTAATCTAACAAATTAAAATCCTCGAATTTGAAATCAAAGATCGACTTCACGTCTTCATTAATTTTCATTTTAGGCAAAGGAAAAGGCGTTCTTTCCAATTGGGTTTCAACTTGTTCCATATGGTCATTATATAAATGGGCATCCCCAAAAGTGTGTACAAAATCTCCGGCTTCAAGGCCAGATACTTGGGCAACCATCATCGTGAATAAGGCATAGGAAGCGATATTAAAGGGAACCCCTAAAAAGATATCGGCCGATCGTTGATATAGTTGACAAGACAGTTTTCCATTAGCCACATAGAATTGAAACATCATATGGCAGGGGGGAAGAGCCATTTTTTCGATCTCAGCCACATTCCACGAATTTACGATCAATCGCCGTGAATTTGGCTTCTGATCAATATCCTCGATCAATCGACTGATCTGATCGACCACCACGCCATCTGCGCCGGTCCAAGAGCGCCATTGTGCACCATAAACGGGTCCTAGTTCCCCTTCCTCATCAGCCCATTCATTCCATATACGCACACCGTTTTCTTGCAAATAACGCACGTTGCTGCTTCCTTGCAACATCCATAAAAGCTCATAGATAATAGATTTAAGATGTAATTTTTTCGTGGTAAGTACGGGGAATCCATCTGAAAGATTAAAACGTAGCTGATGACCAAATACAGATCGGGTACCTGTCCCCGTCCGATCTCCTTTTTCTACCCCATTGTCTAAAACATGTTGCATTAGTTCCAAATATTGCTTCATGCTAAACCTCCATATGGGTAAAAATCTCCTGCGCGATGGCAATATCCAATTGAATCTGGGTAACCAAGGCATCAATATTCTCAAACCGTTTTTCGTCACGCAAACGAGCCAAGAACTTTAGTTCAACATTTTTACCATATATATCCCCGTGAAAGTCCAAAAGATGCGTCTCAATCCGTGGGGCAACAGGCTCTGTTTCAAAAGTGGGTCGTACCCCCACATTAGTAACTGCTTTGAATTCTTGCCCATCAAACTCCGCAATGCAGGCGTAAACACCTGCCCCCGGAACTGCCCTGATCTTATCTATTTCCAAATTTGCTGTAGGAATACCAATCGTTCTACCCCGTTGATCCCCCATGATCACTTCGCCAATTACAAAATGCGGACGTCCCAAAAGCTCGTTGGCCTCTTCAATATATCCCTCATCTAGAAGATTCCGAATTCTACTTGAGGAGACAATACCTTCTTTGATTTCAAATGCATCAATTACCCGAACTTCAAAATCCATCTCTTCCCCAATTTTTTTTAGAAGTTGAGCATCACCTTCTCTTCCTTTCCCCAAAGCAAAATCATGCCCGATCCATAAATGTTGGAATCCTAAATGTTCCTTCAATCCAGCAAGAAATTCACTGGCAGATAGTGACGCTACATCACCATCAAATGGATATGTGATCACTGCATCTAACCCTGTGTTTTCTAGCAACTTTGCTTTTTCATCGGGAAGGGTTAGATAGAAAGACTCGCGTGGACCGTGAATCACGGTGGATGGGTGAGGATAGAATGTAAGCAAAACTGCCGGAGCCTCGTTCTGATGGGCTTCGGCAGTAATTTGATCTATTATTTTTCTATGGCCAAGGTGTACACCATCAAAGGCACCAATGGTCAACCAGGCGTTATTTAATGCAACATCATTTAATCCATAATAATGCTGCATGATCTAGATTATGTCGTGAAGAAAACTTTTCTGGGTTGCCATTCATTGGTCTCTTCGATCACCTCAAGCAAAGCCACAAGATCGCCCTGCTCACTGACCGCTCGAGCCCATCCAGTATGATCTCCCTCAACTGGGAAACGATGTCCGTGGCGTACCTTTTCCATTAGATCTGCATCCATGGTTATCGTAAACCAATCTCCAAGAGCTTCGGCAGCCGGAACAAGAAACTCCGCCCAAGTACCTGAATCAAAGGCTTCTTTCAATCGTCGGAGTGATACTGAATGGCGTAAGGAGAACTGACCACTCATTGTTCTTCGCAATCCAACCAAATGAGCCCCAATTCCTAATTCCTCACCTACATCATTTGCCAACGAGCGTACATAGGTGCCTGATGAACAATGTACATCGATCACAACCTCTGGGGGAGCCCATTCTAAAACATCCAAATTATGGACATTTATAATCCGAGGTTCTAATTCAACTTCTTCACCTGCACGAGCTTTTTCATAAGCCTTCTTACCATCCACTTTTACAGCAGAATAAGGTGGGGGAACTTGTTCGATCTCTCCAACATAACCTTGGATCAATTTTGTGAATTCTTCCTCATCAACATTTACAGGCATTTCTTCAGTTGGTTCGCCTTCACCATCATATGTATCGGTGCTGCTTCCCAATCGAATGGTTGCTTGATAACGCTTATTAGATGCTGATACAAACTCACTTAAACGGACTGCAGGGCCAAGCAATATTACCAAAACACCTGAGGCACGGGGGTCAAGAGTGCCAGTATGCCCAGCACGTCGAATACCAGTTCCTCGTCGTATAATTTGAACCACATCATGAGAGGTTAACCCAACAGGTTTATCAACTACCATCACCCCGGATACAACATTTTTGACATCATTATTATCCATCATATCCTCCCAAGGATTTTTTTAATTGCATTAATAATTCGATCATTTTATCCTTATCCTACAACATTTTAAGATTTTTTCCAAAATTAGCATTTTTATGACTTTATAAATTAGTTTTTGTTATCGAGAATGGTTTCTTTAGTAATTTTGAGTACCTTATCCCGCACCTCAGGTAAATTACCTTCAACTGTGGCCCCAGCAGCCGCAACATGCCCGCCACCGCCAAAAACCTGGGCTATCTTGGAAACATCATAGCCATTTTTTGCTCGCCAACTGATTTTTACTTCATTATCTGTTTGTTCAATGAAAACCAATGCCACATTTGCCCCTTCAATTCGGGAAAGGAAATTTACAAGGTCTGCATCATCTCTTCCATTATAGTTTGCTTTTTTGCGATCCTGATATGTCAGCGATGCCCATACGAAAGGTCCTTCCCTTTCAATTAAAGACAACCCTGCAGCCCAATAACTTACAGCCTCAAACGATTTTCGAGTTAGTACTCGATATGTGAGATCGGGAAGATCAGCACCTTTTTCGATCATATCTGCAGCTCTTCTTAAAGCTCCCGCATGCACATTTGAGGTTTTAAACCCTTGGGTATCTGTGACTAAACCGGTCATTAATGCATCCACAACTCCCGGAGTAAACGGAAATCCTAGCTCCGGAAAATGCTCGATAAGAATTTCCGTAGTGGAAACTGCATCGGATTGCACCAGGTTCAATTCGCCAAATTTTGGGTTTGTGGGATGATGATCGATGTTCACATCAATCGTTTTTATATAATCGACTACATTCCCCACTCGATTTAGGTCACCACAATCAACAACAAATACCATATCAAATTCTTGTTTTGGGTATTTAGTTACCTGGTCTGCACCTTCAAGAAATCTAAAACTTGCAGGAACGCCATCGTTCAGCACCATTTGAACTTTTTTGCCAAGTTCTTGTAATGCAAGACCAACAGCTATTACTGATCCAACCGCGTCCCCATCCGGTCGGATATGGGAAGTGATCAAAATATTATTGGATTGTTCAAGGCGTTGTTTTATTTCAGTTAGAATTGCCTGGCTCATTATTTTCTTCACTTTCGGATTTCAATTTACTTAATATTTTATCGACGCGTTCCGCATTTTCTGGAATTGGGTCCCAATTAAACCGCAGTTGTGGAAATGAGCGGATATCAATCGATTGTGCCAATTTGCGTCGCAAAAACCCTGCCGCATGGCTTAAACCCTCAATAATTTCAGATTCGCGTTCAACCCCTTCCAAGGCAGATATGAAAACACTCGCAAAGGATAATTCTCTGTCTACCTTAACATAGGTGATAAAAACACCGGCAAGTCTTGGATCGCTTACTTCATATAAGAGCAACTCAGCAAGATCTTCCTTAATTCTTTGAGAAATGCGTAGTGCTCTAGATTGAGAAACCATCAATTAACCTCGATACTTTTTAAGAAACAGGAACCGTTTCTTGAATATAACACTCTAAAATATCACCAACTTGGAAAGCATCAAAGCCCTTCACCCCAATACCGCATTCAAAACCCTTGCGAACCTCATTCACATTGTCTTTTTCGTGTTTTAGGGAACTGACCGAATTCTCATGAAGAACTTCGCCGGCTCTCATAACTCGAATAAATGCATTTCTTTGAATCTCACCTTGGGTTACACGGCTGCCGGCGATATTTCCGGCTTTCCGGACTTTAAACACTGCCTTAACTTCTGCTTTGCCAACTGTCACTTCTTTTTCTTCTGGCAATAACATACCCTTCAAAGCTTTCTCGACATCTTCGGTCATCCGATAAATAATGTCATAGAAACGAATATCAATCTTTTCTCGATCTGCATATAAACTTGCCGCAGTGTCAGCACTGACATTAAAACCCATCACAATGGCTTGCGAAGTATTGGCCAACATCACGTCACTTTCACTAATATTGCCGGTTCCAGAGTGAAGAACTTGCACATTGATCACCCCGGCGTCATCATTTGCCTTTATCGCCTTCAATGAGGAGACAATAGGCTCAAGCGAGCCTTGGACATCAGCTTTTACGATCAAGCGTAGTTCTCGAGCTAAACCAGATTGGAATCTTTCAAACATATTTTCCAGTGTGATCACTTTGAAAGAAGCAGCAGCTTCGTCTTTTTTCTTTTGTTCACGCTCAACAACGATCACACGGGCCGCTTTTTCAGATTCAACTACCCTAAAAAATTCTCCTGCTTCAGGCACATTATCGAACCCCATAACCGAGATAGGGCTGGAGGGTCCAGCTTCTTCGATAGGATTTCCGTGATAATCAAACATTGCCTTTATTTTTCCGTAGGATGTACCAGCAATTAAGACATCGCCCCTTTTCAATGTGCCATTTTGAACCAGCATGCTTGCGACAACTCCACGAGCTCTGTCGCGCTCTGCTTCAATGATTGTGCCAAAAACTTGACCCTCAGGATTAGCTAAGATCTCAGTATTATCAGAGACCAATAAGATAGCTTCCATCAGATCCTCAAGTCCTGTCTTTTCAATAGCAGAAACTGGGACAACGATCGTATCCCCGTCCCAATCATCCGGCACCAATCCTACTTCAGCGAGTTGTTGTTTTAAACGTTCCGGGTTGGCATTCGGTCGATCGATCTTATTCATTGCAACGATGATCGGCACGCCAGCTGCCTTCGCATGGTTGAGAGCTTCTTTTGTCTGGGGCATTACGCCATCATCTGCCGCAATAACCAAGATTACAATATCAGCACCCTGCGCACCCCTAGACCGCATTGCCGTGAAAGCAGCATGTCCCGGAGTGTCCAAAAAGGTGATCAATCGATCATTATGTGTGATCTGATAAGCACTAATATGTTGGGTAATCCCACCAACTTCCCCTTCAGCCACCTTGGCTGAACGAATGGCATCCAACAAAGTTGTCTTTCCATGGTCTACATGCCCCAGAATTGTAACTACTGGTGGTCGGGGGCCAAGATCTTTTTTATCTTCTGCGGAAATTAAGCGGCGCCAAAGAGCTATTTCACCAACATCTTCTGATTCAAGTTGGTCGATTACTTCAAGGGAGGCTTCAAATCCCAATTCAGAGGCTACAATTGCGGCCGTATCAAAATCGATCTGTTGATTAATATTTGCCATCACACCATTTGCCATCAAGACTTTAATAATATCTATTGGGCTGCTATTAATCATTTCAGCAAGATCTCTCACGATCATAAATGCTGGCAATTCTATTTGATTATCAACAATTTCGCCTTCTACTTCTTCTTTTTCAGTAATTTCTTCAGTCATCTTGCCTCTCTTTCGATATATTTGTCGGTTTTCTCAGCCTTGGAAAGCCTTTATTAAAAAACGGGCTATTTCAAAAAAATCTTTTCTCTAAACCCGATAATTTTTTAATTATTCACCGACAATGTCTCTTTATACTCTTTTAGCAACACTAAATCATCCTTACTTATGGAGGTTTTTAATGCTTGGGCTAAAGATCCTTTTAGCCCCTTTTGCCAACAATCTGGGCTGTCGTGCAAGTATGCACCTCTTCCGGGCATCTTTCCTTTTGGATCCACCCGAACACCCTCTGACGGGGATCGAACGATCCGGATCAATGATCGTTTTTCTTGCACACTACGACATCCCACACAAGTTCGTTGAGGAATATGTCGTTTCGGTATTTGCTTCTTCACCACAGGTTCACCCAAACTCTTTTAGTGAAAAACCATCTGCATAAATGGGTTAATTACTAAAAAATATTTATAAAATATCAGTCTATTCCCAATCATCCTCACTCCATCCAGCATCACCTTTTCGGCGACGGCGGACAATAGTGATGTCTTTATCAGGATCGTATTCAATTTCTCTAAAGGCCTTCTTTGAGCCTTTCTTTTTCTTTTCAGCTGCAGGAACAAGCTTGGAAATATCATCTTCCCCTTCAACAAATTTGATCTGCTGGGCTTTAGGTACAGCTGCTTTCTTTTTCGGAGTAGGTTTAACTAATTCCTCTTCGCTTTCTTTCTGGATCTCCTCAACACTTTCTTGAGTTGCTTCTTCACCAACCGGTTCAGCCTCAGCTTCTGTGGTTTCTTCTTCCGCCACTTCCGTTTCCTCAGCGATTTCTGTTTCTTCTGCAGTTTCTGCCAGGTCGACTTCCACTACCTCTTCTATAACCTCTTCTACTACTGGGAAGTCAAAAGCTTCAATTGCAGTATCAATTTCTTCTAGAGTCTTAGGTCCCATGCCATTGATTGCCAAAACTACATCTTTGTCGATCGCCATTTGCATCATCAAGTCACCAATGGCAGCATATCCCTCTCCAGCAAGTAAATTAGCAATTCGGAGGGAAATACCCAATTCTTCCATGGGGATATCAAAGGCAGTAGCAGGAATCGAGTCCCGCACTTCAGCTTCTTGTTCTTTACGAATATTCAATTCAGCTTGTCGCCGATCCGCAGCACCTATTTCGATCAAATTCACAAAACGGGTTAATAATTGGTATTCTTCTGGGGTAACTGGGCGTCCTTCTGCTTTCTTTCCTAGGACAGCCTCCACCTTTGGAATCATTTCTTTAGTGGCTTCAGAGTTATCTGCATATGCGGGTTCATTCTGTAATTTGAACATTGCATCTGAAGCGGCTTCAGGAAGGCTTTTAATATCAATTCGCCATCCAGTTAATTTAGCCGCCAACCGTGCGTTTTGCCCATCACGACCAATCGCTAAACTTAGCTGATCTTCAGGCACCACCACTGTCGCTGTTTTTCTGTCGTCTGTTTCATTCAGGAAAACGCCGCTCACTCGAGCAGGGCTTAACGCCTTAGAAATAAAACCATTAGGTCCAGAAGGATCCGGATTCCATTCAATCACATCTATTTTTTCATCATGTAATTCACGCACAATTGCTTGAATTCGCACACCCCGAATACCTACGCAGGCGCCAACAGGGTCGATACCTGGTTGCAAGGCGGAAACTGCCACCTTGGAGCGATACCCAGGTTCACGAGCGATCGATCGGATTTCAACCAAACCATGATAGATCTCGGGAACTTCATCTTCTAATAATCGGCGCAAAAAATTCTTATGCGCACGAGAGAGAATGATCTGCGGACCGCGAGGGGTTTGCTTCACTTCATATAATAAGGCTCGTACTCGATCATGATTGCGAAAACGTTCACCACGAATTTGATGATTTCTAGGCATTGTCCCTTCTGCATTTCGATCCATGCCTAAGGTAATGCCTCCACCGCCAACCGCCTGTACGATACCGTTGATGATCTCGCCAACTTGCGATTGGAAATGTTCATATTGTGCTTGACGTTCAGCTTCTCTTATTCGTTGCTGGATCACTTGTCGCGCCGTTTGTGCCGCTACCCGCCCAAAATTCTCGGGGGTAGATTCAACCACAACGATGCTTCCTAGTTCCGATTCAGCATCTGCTTCTTGAGCGACTTCTAAGGTCACCTCAGTACGTTCATCCTGAACTTCTTCAACAACTTCTTTCTCAGCAAAAATTTTAATCTCTCCAGAGTCCAGATCAAAATTGGCTTGAACAAGTTGTGCGCTTGAGGCATTCACAGTTTTTCGATAAGCGGAAACCATCGCGGATTCCAATGCTTCAACAACTACCTCTTTTGGAAGTTGTTTTTCTTCTAATACTTCATTGAATGCCAAGGCAAATTCATTCTTCATCTTTCTTACTCCAGGTAGGATTGTGGGTTGATTTATAAATACAAACTTGGGGGGGAAATGTTGAAATTGCCCACTGGTCCATATAAGCAGAAAAGTGGGGAAATTCCCACTTCTCGGTGACGTTCGTATTATTGACCTACCTAACATATGGATTTTAGCATGAATTAAAACTGGTTGCAAGGGTGGAGGGGTGAAATCTAAGATCGAGAATTATGTATTAATTTTTTTTAACATGCGCCAACTGGGTTCATTTACATATTGAAGTTCATTATATTGGTCATAATACCACCATTTCCCTGAGTTTTTTGAAATGACCTGATACCCGAGATGATCATAAATCCTTCGAGCCAACGGATTATTTTTGGCTACATTTAGACAAACCTCGCTATATCCCCGTTTTTGAAGATCGGCCTCTGCCGTATGCATCAGCCTGCTCCCCACACCAGCATGGCGATACTCTGGCCGCACCCGGTAGGAATGAACATAAGCTCGGTGATGCCCATCGGCTAATTCAGCTGATTTTGAAACCAATTGCACAAAAACTTGTCCGATAATTCCCCATGAAAGTAGGTCCGCGACCCACATAATCGAAAATCCTTTCTGCATTCGGTCAAAAACTTCCGCATATACTTTGCGGAAGTTAGCAAATTCCCCTTCCCATTCTAACTCTTTCAAATCGATGTTCGCTGCGGGGCGAATAACCACTTTTTCAGCCCACTCAGGAATTACCCCCCCCTTCGAATTGTTTTTTTCATTATTTTTCTCAATCATTAAGCAATTTTTCCAGGAGTTTTTTTTCTTCGTTATCTGAAGTCACATCTCCATTAATTCGTGCAATCCTTAAAGCGGTTAATACTTCATGGTATTTGGGTCCTGGAGGGATATTTTTCAATCGCAGATCATGTCCTGAAGTGCTTGGTTTGATCGATCGCCATTCAGACATATATTGATCAATCGCCTTCCTGATTTTCTTGTCCCCTACCACCAGGTAAAACCCATACAAGGCTAAAGGATTTACTTCTTCAAAAGTCATCGTTTGCTTTCCGGGGGAATTTCCTAGAATTTCATCCCTGTTTTTTGTCAAGGATCCTACCCCCAAAATTATCTTAGTTAGAGCTGCAGGCAATTTCAATCTTTTTGCGATTGAAGCAATACTATTCTTCGGCAAAGAATGCAACCACAAAGAATAAGCGATTGCGAGCTGGACAGGGAATTGTTCTGATACTGGTTCAAATTCCCATTTATCTGAGGGAGTATTATCTTTCAAGACAATCCGCTTTTCGATATCAGAATTAAAAATAAGATCAGGATGAATTGCACTCAGCACACCTAAAGATTCTAAACGATGTAACGTCGGCATTGAATTGCCCTCTTGAAGAATGCGGCTCAGTTCATGGCGAATTCGATCACCAGAAACTTTATCCAATAATTGGAGGGCATTTTCAAGTAATTCCAGGGTGCGCGGCTCGATTTCATAATCAAATCTTTTCTCAAATCGAACCGCTCTTAATATTCGGGTCGGATCATCCACAAAAGAAAGGGAATGCAAAACTCTTAATAAACCCTGATTAAGATCGTCCATTCCTCCCCAATAATCGTGGAGTTCTCCATAATGGTTTCCATCCAGTCTTAGTGCCAGGGTGTTAATCGTAAAATCTCTCCGATGTAGATCAAGTTTTATGCTCCCCCGTTCCACCGTCGGTAAAACTGTAGGAGCTGAATAAAATTCTCTCCTGGCAGAAACGAGATCCAAAAATTCCGGGAAATCTGAGGCATTAATCATTTGCCCATTTTTATCTTCTAGAACCTTAGCCAATTCATCCGCTATTTTTGCAATTTGCCATTTTGCTGTACCAAATCTTTTATGGCTGATTACTCTCCCGCCAAACTCTTTTACTAACGCATCCCCAAGGGCAATCGCATCTCCCTCGATTACCAAATCATAATCCTGGCTGGGTCGGTCTAAAATTAAGTCCCGCACAAAACCGCCAACGATATATACAGCCTGATGATGTTTTTGAGCAATTTCTGCAGTCGCCTTTAGAATAGCTAGCCTACTCGGGGATAACCTTGCTTCCAACCGGTCGGAAATATTATGAATCCCATTTCCTTTTACTTCGGGTGTTAGAATTTTTAACAGGTCTGTTCGGGTGACGATTCCGATAATTTCTTCTGTTTTAGGATCAATCACCGGTATCTGCCCCCAACCAGTGTCTGTCATTTCTTTTTGCAAATCCTCAATGGAGTTTGTAGGCAAGATCGTTGAATTACCAACTTTCATAATATCCTTGGCTTTTAAGTTCAACTTATGTGCCAACGTCCTGTCAACGGCCCTTCGTGTAATAAGCCCTTTCACCTTCCCGTTTTTAACAATTGGATATCCCTCATAACCATATCTTCGCATTTGTTCCGCTACTTCAACCACAGGGGTGTCTGGAGATAGCAGTTGTGGCCCTCGAGACATGATCTCCGCTACGGTCACAATTGGACGGATAAATTCAGGGAGAATTTTTAATAATTCGGATTGAACGTCATCAAGCTCTTGTCCGCGGATGAGTGCTGCAGACGCACGTCGATGTCCGCCACCCCCGAAATGTTTGGCAATCTCTCCCACATTTACTTGGTCAGTGGTTGCCCTCGCTACCAATTGAACCCCCGCAGCGGTGGTAATCAAAACGATTACTGCATCAGGGTCCAAAAGATCCCTTAATTTGTGCACGATCGAAGAAATCTCCTCCGTGCTTTCCCCTGCATCCCCAGTTGCCAATAATATGTCGGAACCTTGAATAGAATGTGTTTCTATTGAATCTTTAAGTTGACTATAGATTTCTTGTTGCTCTGGAGACAAAGGATGATTCAAAAAATCTCTGGCGATTTGTAAACTAGCCCCTTTTTCAAGCAAATATGCAGCTGCCCGGGCATCCCTAGATACAGTACGAGAATAAGTAAGGGCACCGGTATCTTCATAGATTCCCAATAACAATAAAGTTGCTTGAACCATCGTTAAGGGCAGATCTCTTTCTTGGATGCCTTCGACCAAAAGGGTCGTTGCCGCGCCGGTCTTTTCAATATTTAAATGCCACTCTTTCGAAAGATCAGAACGAACCTCATGATGGTCGATTACATTTATTTTTGTTTTTTTCATCATTCCTTTGATTGTTATCAAAGATTGCGTGTCCACCAATGTAATCCCTTCAATATTTCCCTTTGGTAAATCAACTGGATCGGTGAACGGCAACTCAGCACCATACAAGGTTAAAAAGGCACGCACATTACGGTTTAATTTGCGCGGTAATACCGCAATCGCCTCTACTTCAAGCAAATGCGCGCCCAATAGGGAGGCAATAGCATCAAAATCTGCCTGTTCATGAGTTAATAAGATATGCACAGTTTAATTGTACATCAGGCTAGGGTTGTTGTTGAGGGTTTCTCTGGGAAGAATAAAGAATGTCTTTTTACTTTTGAGTTAGAGATCGATCAGAATGCAGGTAATATTGTCGTTACCCCCATTATTATTCGCCTCTTCGATCAATTCTTGAATCGCTAGATCACCAGATTTTGAACAAATGATTTCTTGGATCTTCTCATCATAGACCATATCATTTAAACCATCTGAACATAATAACAATCGGTCTCCTGCCAATAAATGAGTGCCTTGGTTTTTTTCAGCTGTTGTATCTGAATCTTCAAGATCAAGCCATAACCGCAGGTCTACTTCAACAGTTTCAGGAGACCCTAAATATCTGCGAATAACGCTTGAATAGGGATGCGTGCGAGCTTCCATTTTATCTAACACGCCAAGATCAATCGCTTCCTGAACCCAACTATGATCCTTATTGATCTGCATCATTTTTTCATTTCGCAACAAATAAATACGTGAATTTCCTACGGACGCGATATACAGCTGATTCTCAATGATCCAAGCACAAATTACCGTGGTTCCCATCCCCTCTTGCTCTTTGTTTTTCTCAGCCTGTAAATAAATTTCATTGCCAGCTTTTTCGATCGCTTCTCGCATGATTTCCAAAGGCTGGCTTCCGTCACTTGTTGAAACCGAATCCCCAACCATCTTTACAGCGATCTCTGCCGCCACTTCTCCCGCATTATGCCCCCCGATGCCATCAGCGATCATTGCAAATATTACTGGGGTTGGGTCTGAGTCGCTCAAGAGATAATGGAAAAATGCATAGCGATCTTCGTTGTTTTTACCCCGCATGCCATCATGGGTACCCCCGGTTATTTTGATATGTGGTTTTTCAGAACGGATCATTCTTTTTCCCCCGTCCAAACAATTTCCGGTTGAGGGGTTTCAGGGGCATCAGCCAGCACAAACCGAAACCTAATGTCTGCGATATGGATGATATCTCCATGAAAAATTTGGCTTGGTTCTTCTCCAATTTGCAAAAAGTTTACCCATGTACCCGCAACAGAATTCATATCCTTGATCCAAAATTCTCCCTTTTCATCTTTCCATAAACGCGCATGTTGCTCTTCAACTGCCGGGTTATCTATTCGGATTAAGGAACGATCTCCACTTGACCCAATAATGGTCTCCTTAGACCCGATATCATGCCTAATCCCATTTGCTGGTTCATCTCCATCTGCAAATTTCTCTAAAAATGCAACCGGTTTTGATCGGCCCAGAAATTGTGCCTTGGAAAATGCCTCACTTTCAGCAGGTTTTTTTAATCGAAAACGGTCTATAAAAGATTTCTTCTGTGCGGTTGATTCAGATCCGAGAATGGGTTGAGTCAGCGGATCCTGATTAATTTTTTGTTTTTGCAACTTCTCACCAAACTCACCCGGTTTTATTCGACCCGATAAAATCAATATTAACAATAGTAGGGTTCCGGCAAATAAACTTATGCCAATTGCGAAAACACTAATATTGTCGGATAATACTTTCCATAGGGTTTGCTCGGGATATATAACGGTGATATTAATCGGGTGATCAACACTACTGCCAAATAATCCCAACTCATCGAATGCCTCGACTCGAAGCAAAATCTGTTGGCTAGCCTCATATGGTGTCAAATTAACAACAAATTCAGTAAACGGAGGAGAAATATTCTCAACTAAAAACTCATTATTAGCGTAAAGCACAGTCCTCACGATCTCCCGATCAATATTGTCAGGAAATTCGATCAATATTTGGATCTGTTCTTCTACCGGCACAAGGTTTTGCGGCTCAATATCCTGTCCCTCGGGGATTGATCTTGTAATAATAGAAGGAGGCGAGAGAAAGAAGGGGTTAGGTGGAAGCAAGTCTAGCGAAAATTCTTCAAAACCGCTTCGAAAATCTCCCACAGGGGTTTGTACGAGAACTTCAATGTCATGTTCGCCACCCATCGCAATTTGAGAGTTATAAGCCAGATGATAAATCCGTCTTGAGGACTCAACCATCGTATTTAGATCAGGAAGTGGCTCGGTTCCAGAAAATGCAAAGAACTGTCCTCCCGTTTGAATCGCTAAACTTTGTAATTGGGAGGCTTCTTCTTGATTGAAATAAGCTGACGAATCGACCAGGCCAATGAATATTCGAATGCCATTTTGCCGAGCTCTATCCGCTAAGCTTTGAATAATATCTTGATTTCCCAATGGTAGTGCTGGCGTAATAAAGATTACCGCCCGACCCATCCCAATATTTGGAACCGGATCGGAAACCACATCCAAGGCCCTCGAAAGCACATCCAATGTCGGCAAAACAGCCAATTCAGGTTGATATTCTTGCAATGTAGCTGCCCACTCTTCCCCATTATCAGTATGGTTTAAAATAATTCCTTCTGTAGAAAGCAAGTTATACGTATCTGGGGATTGTCCATCGGTTGATCCAATCCAAGAAATCAACGCCTGGGATATATAATCGATTCTTTTCAACCCCTGGTCATCTTCGATATTTAGAGCTGTCCCAAGATTTAGCGCAACAACAAATTGTGCACCAATACGTTGCTCAGTCACCTCCGCGGCTTGCAATTGTGCCCCATCTTCAAATATGACCACATCCTCTTGTCCTAATCCCGACTGGAAGTATCCCTGCGAATCCCGAACATCCATAAATGTGCTGATTTTTGGGAATTGGTTCAAATCTATCAGCCCTAAAGTAACCTGAGCTGTAGTCTGAGCACGGGCAAGAATTGGGAAAACCAAGAAGGGCAGGAGGAATATTAATAATATTTTTGTTCTGTTTTTAAACACAAAAGAATTGTAGCATAACTTAAATAAGGTGCTAATTTTATCTTTTCAATTAGAAATTTTCTATGACACACCGTTTTATTAACTAATAGAATTTGTTTGCAATGCTTGTTGACGCAATATTTTGAGGATGGTAAGATGCAAACAGATGAATAAAATTTTTTTGGCCTTAAAAGTTTTTCGTCAGTTAGGGTGGCGGCAAGGCTTTTTATATGCATGGTATCAATTTCTTCTCCGAAGCGGATTTTTGCATTTGCTCACCTACGCAAATGACAAAACGGATACAAAATATTCCAATCCCATCCCTCTTAAATTTAATATCTCCAATATCCAAATGATTCTCAAAGACGGAGTAAATCAGCTTGTAAATGAAGCAAATGCGATCTCGGAAGGAGAAATAAGCTTGTTTGGGGAATTAAAGATGAAATTAGATTTTACTCATCCCGGGGAGATAAAACATTGGACAAAACACCAGGATACCTGGATTGCAGATCAAGATATCAAAGTTTATTGGGAAATGGCGCGTTTTTCTTGGGCCACGATTTTAGCCCGTGCTTATGCCATCACCAAAAATGAAAAATATGCACAATCCTTTTGGGCATATACAGAGGAATTCCTCGAAACAAACCCCGTGAATCTGGGCATCCATTGGGTCTCCGCCCAAGAAGTAGCCATTCGCTTGATCTGCCTTAGTTTTTGTTACAGTATCTTCGAAAATTCTACCCATACAACACCGGAAAGAAAGTCCTTATTCGCTCAATTAATAGCCGATCATGCCTCACGCATCACACCCACATTTAGCTATTCCCGTGCTCAAAACAACAACCATCTCCTTACCGAGGCAGTGGGATTATACACTGCAGCGGCCCTTCTTCCGCACCATCCTAAAGCAAAAAAATGGAGGTCCTTGGGTTGGAAATGGTTCAACTCCGCTGTCCAGACACAAATAATGGAAAATGGGAGCTATGTTCAAAATAGCTCGAACTACCACCGAGTACTTTTGCAGTCTGCCCTCTGGGCAAAAATGATTGCTAAAATTCAAGGGGATGACCTTCCCCTGAAAACTGCTGAGGCAATGGCATCAGCCACAAAATATCTGTTTGGTCTATTGGATCAGAATAGCGGGAGAGTTCCAAATCTCGGTCCTAACGACGGAGCCTATTTTCTCCCCCTAACCGTAATGCCTTTCAGTGATTACCGTCCGGTATTGCAAGCAGCAAGAAGAGTATTTTTAGGTCATTCTTTCTTTCCCCCCGGAGAATGGGATGAATATAGCGAATGGATGAATCAAGTACCTTTGGCCCTAAGTGAAGAAACTATTGAACTAAATCCATTTCGCATTGACAGCAAGTACAGTTGGGCAAGCATCCGTGCGGTTAAGCATCAACATCGCCCCGGTCATGCCGATCAGCTTCATGTTGAGATCTGGTGGCAGGGACTAAATATTGCCCAAGATGCTGGCTCCTATTTATATAACGCTGCTTCCCCTTGGCAAAATGCACTCGGGGGTGCGGACGTCCATAATACGGTTCAAATAAATGACCAAGATCAAATGTTTAAAGCCAGCCGCTTTCTATATTTAGACTGGACTCAAGCCACTATAATTAAGCAAGCCCCTACCCAAATAATTGCAGAACATGATGGATATCTCAAACAAGGGATAATTCATCGCAGATCTCTAAAATTAATTCAACAAGATCAATGGCAGGTCAAAGATACCCTCACAAGTCAAAATAAAAAAAACTTCGTTTCTCAGCTTCATTGGTTGTTGCCAGATTGGCCTTGGCAAATTGGGGAAGATACAATTCATCTAGACTCTCCAAAAGGACCAATTACCTTGCGGATTGAATCTGGTACGCCGATCCAAATCTCCTTGGTCAGGGCCGGTGAAATCCTTTATGGCAAGGCGGAGTTTCCTCCCCACCGCGGATGGGTTTCTCCTACCTATGCCCTAAAAAAACCAGCCCTCTCCTTTGCAATTCGTGCAAATGCCCAATCTCAGGTAAACTTAACCAGCATTTGGCAATTTCCTCAAATAAAATAGTTTCATCGATGATTCCCCGATTAGGTTATTGAGCATGCATATCTTATTAATTCACCAAGCTTTCGCAGCAATAGATGAACCAGGCGGAACTCGTCATCATGAGATGGCAAAAAACCTAGCTGTTAAAGGGCATAAGATCACCGTCATCGCCAGCCCGATTAGTTATTTAACGGGAAATTCTGCAAAACAACGCATCCCCTGGATAGAAAAACAAGACGGTGGAAAAAACATCACTATCCTGCGGGCCTTTACATATCGTGCCCTCCATAAAAGTTTTGTACACCGTATCTTTAGTTTTTTCAGCTTCATGTTCTCCAGCTTCTTTATTGGCATAAAAATAAAAAATGTCGATTTGGTTTGGGGCACCTCCCCTCCAATATTTCAAGGCCTTACCGCCTGGCTCTTGGCCCGCCTAAAATCCGCCAAATTCTTATTTGAAATTCGTGATCTATGGCCTGCTTTTGCAGTTGCCGTAGGTGTGCTTAAAAACCCCCTGCTTATCAGGTTATCCACCTTGTTAGAAAAATTCCTTTACCGTCGTGCAGACCAATTGATGGTCAACTCACCAGGGTTCATTTTCCATATCCAAGAAAAGGGTGGCAAAGATATTCAATTGATTCCAAACGGTGCAGATGCTACTATGTTTGATCCTCATTTAAAAGGTCTGGGTTTCCGGAAGAAACATGGTTTAGAAAATAAATTCATTGCGCTTTATGCGGGTGCCCACGGCATGTCAAATGATCTCGATGTGGTTTTGGATGCCGCAAAAATAATTGAGGATCAGAAAGAAATTGCGATCATATTACTTGGGGACGGAAAGGAAAAACAGCGTCTAATTGAAAAGGTAAAAGGTTTAAATTTATATAACTTACATTTTATTCCTCCCGTTCCTAAAGATGAAATGCAAGAAGCATTAGCTGCCTCAGATCTTTGTATCGCGATCCTCAAACCAATCGAGATGTATAAAACGGTCTATCCAAATAAGGTTTTTGATTATATGGCTGCCGGCAGACCGACGGCTTTAGCGATCAATGGCGTTATTCGCCAAGTTGTTGAAGAGGCAAACGCCGGTGTGTTTGTAAAACCAGGGAATTCAGAAGCGTTAGCTGAGGCAATTTTGAAGATGTTCTCCTCCCCCGAAAAATCAATATCAATGGGTTTGGCCGGGCGCGCCTATTTAGAAAAACATTTTGATCGAAAAGTGCTCACTGAAAAATTTGAAATCATGATTCAGAAGATGGTGGAACAGTAGCTTTTAAAGTATGAATCCCCGATTAGCCTATCTCCCATTCGACTGTCCACATCGAAAACCGTATTGTATAATCAGCCTATGCCAAAGAAAAAACGCCCTGAAGATCTAAGCGAACGCGAATTGCATCGTTTATTAATTCAAAAACGTCGCAAATCCCGTCGAAAACGATTGGATGATTTCAGGCGCAGCGGTCGCATTGTGGAAATCAATCCGATCCCCGAAACAAAAAATCAAGAAACTTGGGGGAGCATCGATCTTGAAGAAGATGGGGAATTCAACCTGGATGAAGGCAAGCAATCAAAAAGAAAAAAAGGGATGGACCGAGCTTTGCTTTTTGTCGAGATCATCGCTATCGTTGGACTAGTATTCATCCTATTCAATGGAATGGATATCCTCCGAAAACTAAATCAAGAGTTTGCCGCTGCGCTCGAACAACCTGCCCTAACCCCCACCCCCCTAATCACCGCAATAGTGCTACCCTCCGGACACACCTCCCCAAATTCACTTGGTGGCGCTCAATTTAATATGGCGGAAATTCCGGAACATCTCCAGCCCATCGTTCAGACATATTTCAATAATTTGGCAATCCCCACCCCAAGCCCCGAGCAAGCAACTCGCATCGAAATTCCCGCAATCAATGTAAATCAGGTAATTGTGCAAGGAGATGGCTGGGAGCAATTAAAGAAAGGGGTAGGTCAACATATTGGCACGGCCAACCCCGGTGAAATTGGCAATTTGGTTCTTTCGGCCCATAATGATATTTTTGGGGAAATTTTTCGACATTTAGACCGTTTACAAGAAGGAGACCAGATCATCATCCACAGCAATATCCGCTCCTACACCTACGTGATCAATATCGAGACCCAGATCGTGGATCCCGCATTTGTGCAAGTAATGGATCCCACCCTAGATCCAAGCCTAACCCTGATATCTTGCTATCCCTACTTGATCAATAATGAACGTATCATTGTCAAAGCGACCTTGGTGGACGGCTAGAACTCTATTTCAATCAAGTTTTTTAATCAACTTCTTAAACAAAAAAAGCAGGATTTCTCCTGCTTTTTAATTAAGTATTATTTTTTTATCTGCGCCCGCATTATATATCGATCTACACCGCCCAAATGATACTTATACTCTTCATCCCCTCGCATCATATCAAAAACCTCAAACCCTTT
Organism: Chloroflexota bacterium; assembly: GCA_018662365.1. GTDB lineage: Bacteria > Chloroflexota > Anaerolineae > Anaerolineales > UBA11579 > JABJGH01. Next base: position 204,594 of record JABJGH010000030.1, read on the forward strand.
TTCGATCGCATCCATTAATAAATATCCAGTCAATACGATTCCGGGGGATAGATTAGAAAACTTCGCCCCCATACCCGAGTTATAAACCCAAACACGATTTTTATAGACCAGATTGAAATACCCGCCCGCATAATCATTTCCTACTTTAATGAAAGAAAGTCTTAATATGCCCATCTTGAAGAATGCGTGAGCGATAGCTTTCATTTGTTCGGTCATTTCCTCCGTAAGAAAAGCTCGCTTTTCTTTTTCCTCTCGCATTAATTCAAAAAATACGTCCAATTCATCATCCAACACTGCTTCATCTTCAACCGTGTACCAAGTTACTGGGATAAAAAATCCTGCTGCATTTCGCAATTTTCTACGAAATTCATGACGATATTTTTTTTCTATTGATGTTAAATATTCGTCGAAATCATTTGGAAGGGGGATATAAGGTGAGGGTTGCAACCTTTCACTAGAAAAACTAAGCGAGTGCTTCTTTGCCTGTTGTTCTATTACATCCAAAGTAGGAGATTCTTCTAATAAATTATAAAGATCAATGATTTCCCATTCAGGTGCTTCTTCTCCTGTGAGATGATCCAAAATAGCAGACAAAAACTCCTTGTGGTCTGATTCTTGCACTATGATATCTAGGAAGTCAGAGATCTCAACACTACCTAATAAAAGCAGGGCGGGTTTTCCTTCTTTATTTTCAGTTAAAAAGAATGGCGCCGCCCCCACCAATTCATCAGCCTGATCTCTGCCAGTAATGATGTACAACTCGCCATTTGGCCATTCACCGCCCCCGCAAAATTGCCACCAGACGGCCAGATACTCAGATCGCAAAAAGGGTAGATCGCTAATGCTTTTTTCTAATAATTCGTTCCATTCTTCAGAAATTTCGTTCCATTCTTCTTCTGTGCGAAGTATTTTAAGCTTCATCAATAATATTTCCTGTCCTTTTTCAAAAACTTTATTCCCTTGCTCCATAACTTTAGAACCACCAAGGGACCCATTCTTTCCAAAATGCGCAAAAACAGATTCATTCTTTTAATCAGTTTAAGACAAAACCCGTCTTCGATTTTACCAGTATAATTTGAGAGAACAGGAAAAAAATTGCTTAGCGTTTTATTAATAATTTTCATTTATCTTTTGTAACATGGGTGAGACAAATTGACTTTTGATCTAAACATTCTTCCTCTATTTCGCCAAGATGGGCAAGACAGGCCCGAATTACCTGGTGTGCACGTTGCCATGCCCCCTCGGAGAGCCACCCGCGTGCGTAGTCAAGACCGCTTGATTATCTTCATGCATTTTGAAGGCAAGGGGGTTGTATTACGAGATCAACTCAACCAATTACTAAAGAGCATTGAAAAATCCTATTACAGTCGAACGGGCACGATCACTTCGACCCTGCAAGCCATCACAGAAGAAATCAATGACATCTTGCTCAATCAAAACCTCAAATATGGTTCAAGTGGTCAACAAGCCCATGCCTACTTAACCCTCGCCGTAATGCGGCGAGATATGCTCTATATTGCTCAATCTGGGCTTATGCATGGTTTCCTCATCTCAGGGGAAAAGGTCGACCACTTTTATGATGCAAATATTGCTGGGCGAGGTCTCGGCCTAAGCCGTACAGCCTCCGTTCAGTTTTCTCAGGCACCCTTGGCAAAAGGCACCCTACTAATTTATTTACCCAACCTGCCACAAGGATGGAATAAAGGCACTCTAGAAAATGTCCATGGACAACAATTAGGCGTATTGAGACGCCGATTCCTGTCTGATGCGGGATCTGATCTCAAAGCTTTAATCATTGAAACCATACCAGGGGAAGGCGACCTATACTTGCTCTCAGCCGAAGCAAAGTCTGCCCGCCATACAGCAGAAACTCACCCCCCAGAAGAAATTTTAGAAGATTCTTCTGAACCAACACCCGAAACTATTGAAGTAAATATTGAATCTAGCCAACCCACAGTCGCTTTTTCCGAAGAGACCGTTCCCATTCCTGTGGCGGAATCACAAGGAAAACCCAAAGAGAGATTTGTTTCCAATGAGGATCAAGAGCTGGTTTCAAAACCGGCTCGCGAAATCCCTGATATCGGACCCATTCTAAAGAATGCGATTAAAAAAACTGGTGGCTGGTTTGGAACAGCATTGCGATCCGCAAGAACTTTCTTTCTTCGTATGCTGCCCGATGAGGAAGAATTCAAAATATCTTCCTCAATGATGGCATTTATCGCCGTGATCATCCCCGTAGTTGTCGTTGCTGCAACCGCCCTCATCTATGCTCGTATAGGACTCAATCGTCAGTATGCTCGTTATTACCAACAGGCAAATCAGGCGATGATAGTTGCCAAATCCGAAGGAGATCAATCTTCCCTCCACCTCACCTTAAATACAGCTCTGGCAGATATAACGCGAGCAGAAGAATATCAAGTTACGGATGAATCACAAGCCTTAAGGGAAGAGATCCAAACCTTTTTAGACACCTTTGATTATGTCAATAGACTAGATTTCCAACCAGCGATTGCGGGCAATTTAAGTTCTTCAATTAAAATTAAGCGCATGGAAGCAACTGGGCGAGATCTTTATATGCTTGATTCCAACAGTGGATCAGTCATGCGAGCCTGGTTGACCGGGACAGGTTATGAAATGGACCCCACCTTTAGTTGTGGTCCAGGCCAATATGGTCCCTATATTGTGAGTGAAATTATTGACATTGCAACCTTGCCGCGTGACAGCGAAAAACAAGCATCGATCATCGGCCTCGATGGCAATGGCAATCTGATCTACTGTGAACCTGATGAAGCACCCTATGTAGTTCCATTGGCGCCACCCCACAGCAATTGGGGACAGCCCACCGCGATCACAATTGAAGATGGCAATCTCTATATCCTCGATCCGATCACCAATGCGGTTTGGATCTATTTTGGAAACAAGGATCAATTTATCGGTAGTGCAAATTTCTTCTTTACCGAAGAAGTGCCTAACTTACAATCTGCAATTGATATGACCGTCAGTCAAGATGACTTATTAATATTACATGCCGACGGCCACACCACCTTATGCACTTATAGCATTTTAGAAGAAGCTCCCACTGAATGTGAGGACCCCGCATTATTAAAAGATGAGCGACCTGGCAGAGAGAATGCAGCCACGCTCCCGGATGCACGTTTCTTCCAATTATCCCGCACTCAGCCTCCCGAACCATCTATATACTTTTTAGATCCCATCACTCGCTCGGTCTATCAATTTAGTTTAAAATTGAGTCTCATCCAACAATTACGATCAGAAACCGACCTGCCAGCAGGGGTCGTAACCGCTTATGCGATCAGCCCTACCCGTTCTATTTTTATTGCTTTAGACAATCAAGTACTCATCGCTTTCCTGCCTTAATTTAATGACTAAATATGTCGAAGTTGCCGTAAATGTCCCCCGTATTTCGGGGGTCTTTCATTATCATCTCCCCCCTCATCTTGAAAATAAAATTCAATTGGGCAATTTAATTATTGCCCCGTTTGGAAAACAAATCATTCAAGGGGTTGTCTTACGCTTCATCGATGAGCCTGAAGTAGAAGACACCCGCCCTGTTCAAGGCTTATTAGATAGCGAAATATCCCTCACCATAGCCCAAATAGAGTTAGCCAAACACTTGGCAAAAAACAACCTCGCTCCCCTTGCAGCTTGCATCGCATTAATGATCCCCCCTGGTCTTAGTCAATTTACCGACACCTTGTTTTCTCTAAACCATAATATTGATGATCTTTATCTAGAGGGAAATGAAACCAAAAATAAACTAATTAAATTATTGGGGAAAAAAGGGGCTCTCCGTGGTCGCCAAATCAATAGAGCATTTCCAAAAGAAGAATGGAAGAACATTGCCCGAAAATTAGTAGCAAAAAAGATTTTCTCAGCAACCCCCATTTTGCCGCCCGCGCGCGTTCGCCCAAAATATGTGAAAACTGCACAATTGTCCATCCCACCAGAAGAAGTTCACCCTGATATGGAGAATTTGGGGAATAATGCCACCACCATCGAAAGACGATATGAAGTATTAAGGTTTTTATCAGAAGAACCAATACCGAAAGATATCATTTGGGTTTATGCAGAAAGCAATGCTAATTTAGCCGATCTAAAATTACTTCACGAGAAAGGTTTGATTATATTGCGGGAAGAACTGGCCTGGCGAGATCCCCTCGCTGGATTATCCTATGATCCAAGTAGCCCCCTAAACCTCACCATAGATCAAAAAAAGGTTTGGAATGAAATTCAAAATGGCTTATTAGAAGCATCCCAGGGCAAAAAAATAGGTCCCTTTTTATTACATGGTGTGACTGGCTCAGGGAAGACCGAGATCTATCTCAAAGCAGTTGCAGAGGTAATTGAGCATGGTCAACAGGCCATCGTTCTAGTTCCCGAGATAGCCCTCACTCCCCAAACAGTCCGCCGATTTATGGCTCGCTTTCCCGGCCGGGTGGGCATCATGCATTCCCGCTTATCTGAAGGCGAACGTTATGACACCTGGCGTCGAGCAAGGCAAGGAAAACTATCCGTCATTATTGGCCCCCGTTCCGCGCTCTTCACTCCCCTTCCCAACATCGCTTTGATCGTTGTCGATGAATCCCATGACAGCTCGTATTATCAGGCAGATCGCTTGCCCTATTTCCATGCACGCCATGCTGCCGTCGCTTATGCAAAACTATTAAACGCCGTTTGCTTATTAGGCAGCGCTACCCCAGACCTCGGAAGTTATTATCAAGCCGACAAAGGAAACTGGAAATTACTGGAATTACCAAACCGCATTCTTGCCCACCAAGAAACCATTCAAGGATATCGAGAAAAATTTGATATTTCCGAAGAATATCTACCCATCCCAAATGTCAACGCTGAAGGAAGAGATCTTCCCCCAGTGAAGATCATTGACATGCGTCTTGAATTACAAAGCGGCAACAGGAGTCTTTTCAGCCAAACATTAAAAAAACAAATCGCAAAGGTTTTAGAGATGAACCAACAAGCGATTTTATTTCTCAATCGTCGTGGGACAGCCACTTACGTTTTTTGTCGAGATTGCGGTCACGTTTTAACCTGCCCCCGTTGCTCAATGTCTTTAACCTACCATAGCAAAGAAAAAAAGAATCTTCACTGCCATCATTGTGGCTATCAACGCCAAATGGAAAAACATTGCCCCAATTGCAACAGTGAACGCATTCGTCAATATGGGACCGGCACCGAAAAAGTTGAAGCGGAGGTGCAAGAACTTTTCCCTGATGCCAGAGTCCTTCGGTTAGACCAAGAAAGCACTAGCAAAAAAGGTTCTCATGAGATCATCCTGAATCATTTCACCCACCATCGCGCCGATATCTTGGTCGGCACCCAAATGCTTGCCAAGGGCTTAGACTTACCCCTGGTCACATTGGTTGGGGTAGTTTTGGCAGACGTAGGGCTACATTTACCCGATTACCGCGCCGGAGAACGAGTATTTCAAGTCTTATCCCAGGTCGCCGGAAGAGCTGGTCGCAGTCCCTTAGGGGGGCAGGTGATCATGCAAAGTTTTCACCCGGACCATTATCTCCTTCAGGCTGCAGCAAACCATGACTATGCTGGATTTGTGGAGCAAGAATTAAACTACCGCAAACAATTAGGCTATCCTCCCTATAGTCGATTATTACGCCTGCTATATCGCCACCGACAGGAAGAAAAGGCCGAGTCCGAGGCTTTGAGAATGACAGAGAATATCCGTGCCCAAATCAATTCTCAAAATAGGCGTGCCACCGAGGTCATCGGGCCCGCTCCTGCCTTCTATTCAAAAGTAGATGGTTGGTATCGTTGGCAGATTATCCTAAGAGGTCCTGACCCGGCCACCTTATTGCCTCAACATAAATTATCTGAATGGCAGGTCGAGGTAGACCCGCAATCTTTGTTATAAGTCAAAACCTTAGAGATTATTTCTCTTTAACAAAACAAACGTTATAATTGGATTTTAGAAATACTTTTGGAGAAAATTGTATGCGCCAAGAAATGATTGGCTGGGACGAAGTAGATAAACTAATTGACCTGCTCATGGTTCAATTTGAAAGAGAATATGAAGCAATGGTGTTAATCACTCGTGGTGGCATCATTCCTGGGGGTATGTTGGCGGAAGCAATGGGCATCACCCATGTGCTCACTGCCGCAGTAGACTTTCCCGCCCAAATGGAAAGTGATCGAGAAAATTTATTGGTTTGGCCCCAGTTCATCCAATTCCCCGACGATGATCTTCTACGAGGTCGCCAAGTTTTAGTCATCGATGATGTTTGGGGTTCTGGCAGAACCGTCACTGCTGTAAAAAACAGGGTCTCTGCTGCGGGCGGTCATCCAGATGTTTGTGTGCTTCATTTTAACCCTCACCGCAACTTGTTTGGCTCTACCCGGCCAGATTACTTTGCTGCCAGCACCGATGCACATATCGTCTACCCATGGGAAGTAGACCGGGGACCCCAAGCGGCTTATGGAAAATACGGGGACTATTAAACGAATTTGTTATCAAAAAGGACGGAAAGTTTAAACTTTCCGTCCTTTTTTTTCTATATTTGCTAAATTTTATTTCTTTAATTCGATTGTTTGGGTGGGGAAAGGCATGCCGATCCCCGCCTGATCATAGGCTTTCTTTATTGCCAATATCCCATCATTTTTAGCCTTTATTAGACCCGTCTCTTTCGTTGAATACCAATAGTGAATGGTCAAATCAATCGCAGTATCTCCAAACCCTCCATAAGCGACTGCCGGAGCTGGGTCGCTCAAAACACCATCAATAGAACTTATTGCCTCAATAGATATTTCCATCACCTTTTTTAGGTCACTCTCATACTCAATCCCTATCGGTAAAGAAATTCGCCGGCGTTCGGTACGGGTGAAATTAATGATCGGATTTGAAAATACCTCGCCATTTGGGATCGTCACCCTACGGCCATCTCCAGTTAACATTTCAGTAGCACGCAGGTCAACGGTTAACACTTTGCCATCATAACCAGCCACTTCTATAAAATCACCAATATCAAAGGGTTGTTGAATTAATAAAAGCACGCCAGCCACGAAATTAGCACTGACATCTTGCAAAGCAAAACCAATTGTAAATCCTAATATTCCTAACCCTGTAAGTAAAGCAGACACATCCTGCCCTGCTTGCTGCAGAGCCAAAACAAGACCAACCGAGATCACTCCCCATCGCACCAGTCTTTCCAACAGGATCGATATCTCTTTGTCAGTTTTTCTTCTTTTTAAAGTCTGTACCATGAGCTTACTGGCAAAACGAGCCAAATATATACTCACTACAAATATAAGCACACCCGCGAATACTTGGGGTAAGTTTTCGATCATTCCTTTCCACCAAGTGTCAAATAATTCTGATAAATTTTCCCATACAACATCCATGTTATTTCTCCTGATCACTTATTCTATTCATAACTATACCAAACTGTTTAGGTTACAATCCCCCCATGCCGAAAGTATCTATTCTTCTCCCCTGCTATAACGCTGCGAACTATATTGAGGAGTGCTTGGAAAGCATTCACCAGCAAAGTTTTCAGGATTTTGAAGTGGTGATCATAGATGATGGCTCTACAGATCAAACAGCTGAAATACTCTCCAAGTGGGCCGAAAAAGATGATCACTTTTCCGTAAGAAGAATTGAACACAGCGGGGTGATTGAAGCCTCAAATGCAGGTCTTGCCAAATGTCAGGGAGAGTATATCGCCCGCATGGATGCAGATGACCTCATGCACCCTGATCGCCTTAAAAAACAAACCGCCCTTTTGGATACCAACCCAGATATAGATATTTGCAGTTGTCTGGTTTCCCCTGCAGGGGAAATGCGAGAGGGATTTAAGCTCTATATGGATTGGCTCAACAGCCTCATTTCTGATGAAGATGTCCGACGGGAGATATTTGTTGAAAGCCCCATTGCAAACCCGACCGCCATGATCCGCTCTGAGGTAATAAAAAATTTCGGGGGCTATCAAGACCGTGGCTGGCCTGAAGATTATGACCTCTATCTCCGCTTATATTCAGCAGGCCATAAATTTGCTAAAGTACCTGAAATCTTGCTATATTGGCGAGATCACCCCACAAGACTAACCCGAGCAGACAGTCGTTACTCCTTAGAAAATTTCATCCGCGCGAAAGCAAATTACCTGATCTCTGGTCCACTAATAGATCGCGATGCGGTCATCATTTGGGGGGCCGGCATGCACGGAAAACGAATCAGCAAACATTTACTCCGCGCAGATGTGAATATCGTTGCCTTTGTCGATATCGATCCAAAAAAGATTGGCAGCACCAGAAAGGATCGCCCCATTATTCCCCCCGAGGAAGTCATGACAACCTGGGAAAATTATAAAAACCCGGTCATCTTCTCGGCAGTCGGGGCAAGAGGTGCCCGTCAAAACATACGTGAAAGATTAACAGAAATGGATTTTATAGAAGGTAAAGATTGGTGGGGCGTAGCTTGAAAATCAGTTCTTATCATCGACCAATTATTTTTTTATTGGTTTATACTTGGGAAATATTTTGAGCTAGAAGAAGTAATCATGACACAAAATAACAATAACTTAGCACCCAAAATCGATCTTGATAAGGCGGCTTTGCGCGGGGAGCCTTCCTATGTTTGGCGCGCTGGACAACAAAGACGCTTAGATATGCTCCATGCCGCTGTGGGAGACCGTGTCCAAGGAAAAATCCTCGAAAATGGATGTGGGGTGGGGATGTATGTCGAACATCTCAAGTCTTTTGGGGGGCAGGTTTTTGGATTGGAATATGATTTTCCCAGAGTATTAGAAGCATCACAAAATCACCATCTATTGATTAATGCCGCAGGGGAGCAGTTACCTTATCCAAAAAATAGTTTTGACCTGATATTAAGCCATGAGGTCATTGAACATGTCCAAGATGACCGTAAAGCCATTGAAGAAATGATTCGTGCCCTGGCTGTCGGAGGCCGTGCGGCAATATTTTGCCCCAATCGTTGGTACCCCTTTGAAACCCATGGCATCTATTGGAAAGGGAAGTATAAATTTGGCAACATCCCCCTCGTCAATTATTTGCCCCGCAAACTTCGTGACAAACTCGCCCCCCATGTAGAGGTCTATACTTCTAGGGAAATGAATCATTTATTTGAGGGTCTTCCTGCAAAGGTAATAAGGAAAACGATCATCTTTGGCGCATATGATAATCTCATCGCCCGATGGCCAATTGTCGGCAGCGCACTTCGGGGAATTTTGCAATTCTTAGAAAAAACACCCTTCCGGATTTTTGGTCTATCGCATTTTTGGGTCGTGGAGAAAATATAATTACAAGCAATCAATCAGATTTTACAAAAATAACATTAGATAACGGTCTTAAAATAATGCTCAAGGAGATTCACACCGCGCCTTTGATCAGTTATTGGCTCTGGTATCGAGTAGGTTCCCGCAATGAGAAAGCTGGGATCACTGGCATATCTCATTGGACGGAGCATATGATGTTCAAAGGCACCGATGCTTTTCCAAATGGAGTCTTAGACAAAACGATCTCTCGCGATGGGGGCTATTGGAACGCAATGACCTATATGGACTGGACCACCTATTTCTCCACCATGCCTGCTGACAAGGGGGAGCTGATCTTGCGAGTCGAAGCAGATCGTATGCAGAACGGCATCTTTGCCTCGGAAGACGTAGACTCAGAGCGATCCGTGATCATTGCAGAGCGGGAAGGAAATGAGAACAGCCCCATGTTTCGTCTCGATGAAGCCGTCCAGGCCGCCGCCTATCAAAAGCATGCCTATCAATATGAAGTGATTGGCTCAATGGAAGACTTGGAACGTATAAATCGAGAAGACCTTTACACCCATTACAAAACCTATTATGTCCCCAATAATGCTGTCATCTGTGTTGCTGGAGATTTTGAAACCGAAGCAATGATTAAGCAGATAAAGGACCTTTTCGGGTCAATTCCTCGTGGACCTGAATTGCCAATAGTTGAGCAGGCAGAACCCAAACAAAAAGAGGAAAAAAGACTGACCGTCAAGGGACCCGGAGAAACCCCATTCCTCCGCGCCTCCTACCACGCCCCAGAAACCACTAGCGAAGATTTTTTCATCCTCACTGTCCTCGATAGTTTACTTACCGGAGCCAGTAACCTCAATTTATTTGGAGGCGGGATTTCCAACAAAACCTCCCTTCTCTACAAAGAATTGGTTCAAAAAGAAATGGCTGTTAGCGTAGCAGGCGGACTCCAGGCCACCATCGATCCCTTCCTCTATTCCATCGTGATGACCATTCATCCAAATCATCAACCGGAGGATCTCATCACCGTATTAGACCAACAAATTGAATCCGTTCAAAATAAACTCCCTGAAAAATCAGCCCTCGCTAGAGCAGTGAAACAGGCTCGGGCTTTATTTGCCTATGGCAGTGAAAGCATCACCAATCAAGCTTTCTGGCTAGGGTTTTCAGAAATGTTCGATGATTATGATTGGTTCACCTCCTATTTAGACCAGTTAGCCGCTGTAACCCCACAAGACGTGCAGCGAATTGCAAGAAAATATCTCCGTCCCGAAAATCGAATATTGGGTATTTACCTCCCAGATGGAAATGGAGGTGCCCAAGAATGATCTCTAGGAAAGGTTATCGCCCCACAAATTCAGTGCCCGGTCCAGAAGATGTCACTCGAGTAAAGTTAGATAATGGCATCGTTGTTTTGGTCCGCCCAAATTTCAACAGTCCCTCCGTTGTTGTTACTGGCGGGCTAAATGTCGGAAGTCTGCAGGATAAGGATGAAACTTTAGGGTTGTCAGATTTTGTCGCCAGCGCCTTAATGCGCGGCAACCAAACAAAAGATTTTAACCAAGTTTATGACAAGCTCGAATCTGCTGGGGCAAGCCTTGGATTTAGTGGCGGTACACATACCACTGGCTTTAATGGCAAATCACTGGTCGAAGATATAGAGTTGCTCCTGGGTTTATTAAAAGAATCCTTGTTTACCCCAACTTTTCCGGAAG
>JABJGH010000041.1 GCA_018662365.1 Chloroflexota bacterium
AGGTGGAATTATAACCAGATCAGACCCCATAGTTCACTGGGTTACAAACCCCCAACACCGGCAACCTTCATCTCGCACACTTCACAACTTCAGTCTGCTGGTGTAACATAAGCACTGGTACAACTATTGGGGGCAGGTCAATATTATTTCTATGTCTCCGATATCTACCAAGAATTTCATTCAAATAACCAATCTTTCCTTTTGTTTTTTGCAGATATTCGATAAAAAAAAACCAATCTTCACTCATTGAAACTTCCTGATTGAACTCAATATCAAAAGTATTTTTTTCAAACATGATACTCAATGATGGTAAAAAATTTCCATACCGCACAAGCTCTTTTGCTGACCCTGTTCTAGCACCAAATCTATTTTTCCAAGTATTGATAGTTTTCCCACTATTTGATTCAAAAAGTTCAACATTATGATAAGTCAAGCAAAATTTGGGATGTTGTCTCATGAACTCAAGTTGTTTTCTTATCTTTCCCGGCAACATAATATCATCTCCATCAAAATAACAGATATACTCCCCCCAACAATGTTGAAAGGCATAATTATGATTCCAGGTACTTCCCCTATTTTCCTTGTGTAAATGAATTTCGATCTTTTTTGGGTATTTTTTAGATAGCTCTTTTAAGATCAAAGGGGAACTATCCGTAGATCCATCATCGCTGATCACAATTTGGACATTTTGGTAATCTTGTTCAGCAACCGATTTAACCGCTTCCCCAATAAAATCTTCCTGGTTATAACTCGTTATAAAGACCGACACTAATGGGGAATTACTCAATTTTTGTCTCCTGGTGAATAATATAAATATCGAGCAATTATAAACTAATAAAAGGCCTATTTCCTATATTATTAGTCTATATCAGGATGATATAATTTTGTTCTTTTGGATATATTTTTATTTGGTAATGGATTTTTTGAACTACGAAAAAGCAAAATCAATACTAAAACATATGTGCTATAATTGTAGCTCAAAAACGATTTTTGAGGATATTGAATGACTGAAAAAGTAATCCGTGTAGTGGGTGCAAAAGCGCATAATTTAAAGAATATTACTGTTGAAATTCCAAGGGATAAATTCGTGGTCATTACGGGTTTGTCAGGTTCAGGAAAATCTTCGCTGGCATTTGACACAATCTTTGCTGAGGGTCAACGAAGGTATGTGGAATCACTATCAGCCTATGCCCGACAATTTTTAGGGCAAATGGACAAGCCGGATGTGGAATATATTGAAGGTCTTTCTCCTGCGGTATCCATTGACCAGAAAGCCACATCGCGAAATCCTCGTTCAACAGTTGGCACGGTCACAGAGGTATATGATTATTTGCGATTGCTTTTTGCTAGGGTAGGTATCCCCCATTGTCCACTTTGCGGAAAAGAGGTTGTCCGTCAATCCGCGCAAGAGATCGTTGATGCAGTCCTACGATTACCCAAGGGAAATCGACTGCTTGTTTTGGCCCCAATCATCAAACATCGAAAGGGCACACATCAGACAATTTTTGATGAAATAAATAAAGCTGGATTCGTGCGAGCCCGAGTTGATGGAAATGTAATGGGTTTGGATGAAAAGATTGAATTGGATCGCTATAAAAATCATACGATCGAAGCTGTCGTAGATCGTCTTGTATTGAACCTCGAAGAAAATGAAGAGGATAAGGGCTCTTTTCTATCCAGGTTGACAGATTCGGTTGAAACCGCCCTCCAATTTGGAGAAGGGACCCTTACCATACACGACCTCAACAATGATCTTGACACCTCATTCTCTGAAAATCTATCCTGTCCTGATCATGATATTAGTATCCCCGAAATTGAACCGCGCACCTTTTCATTTAACACTCCGCACGGGGCCTGTCCAGACTGCCAAGGAATTGGTACAAAAATGGAGATCGACCCCAACCTATTGATCCCAGATAAATCTCGGTCAATAAACGATGGGGCAATTACCGCACAAGAATGGAATGGCCCGCGCGATTTTGGGGGCTATTATTGGCAAATGTTGGTAGGAGCATGCGAAGCTTATGACATTGACATGGACGCAAGTTTTGAATCGCTGACCGAGAAGCAAGTAAAGGTGGTTCTATATGGCACAGATGGGGAAGAGGTAACTGTACGATATCGTCGGAAAAGCGGAAAACTCTCCACATTCCATGCGGCTTATGAGGGAGGAATTCCAAATTTAGAACGTCGCTTTAAGGAAACGAATTCAAACTATATGCGTGATCGAATCATGCAGTTTATGAACGATCGGCCTTGCCCAACTTGCAAGGGAGCCCGACTCCGCCCAGAAGCATTGGCAGTAACCATTGAAGGAAAAAATATTCTTGACATTACCGAATGGCCTGTAAACGACACATTTAAATGGACAAAGTCATTAAATGGGAAAAATTCGCCGTTAAAAAACAGAGATAAGATCATTGCTAAACGGATTCTTAAAGAATTACAGGAACGGCTTACCTTTATGGTAGATGTAGGATTGGAATATTTGACTTTAAGCCGTTCCGCCGGCTCCCTTTCTGGAGGTGAGGCCCAACGGATTCGCTTAGCTACTCAGATCGGTTCTCGGTTAATGGGCGTTTTATACGTCCTAGATGAACCCTCAATCGGTTTGCATGCCCGAGATAATGCCCGCTTATTGACCACCTTGGTTGGACTACGTGATATTGGAAATACTGTTTTAGTTGTGGAGCATGACGATGAAACAATCCGCGCTGCTGATTGGATCTTAGATCTCGGCCCTGGAGCAGGTGAACACGGGGGGGAAGTTGTTGCGGAAGGCACTGTCAAAGATATTTTAAACAACAAGAAATCCTTAACTGGAGATTACCTTTCTGGGCGGAAAAAAATTCCCCTTCCAAAAGAAAGACGTCCCGGAAATGGAAAAAATATTTTAGTGAAGGGTGCTCGACAAAACAATTTAAAAAACATTGATGTAAAAATTCCTTTAGGCAGATTGATTTGCATCACCGGGGTTTCGGGATCAGGGAAATCTTCTTTGATGAATGAAGTTCTTTATAAGTCGTTAGCCCGAAATTTAAACCGGGCTCGTACAATTCCTGGGGATCATGATGGTATTGAAGGTCTGGAACATTTGGATAAGATCATCAATATTGATCAGTCACCGATTGGCCGGACTCCTAGGTCAAACCCAGCAACGTATACAAAACTATTTGATGAAATTCGCAAATTATTCACCGAACTGCCCGAAAGCAAGGTGCGTGGGTATAAACCTGGCCGGTTTTCCTTCAATGTAAAGGGTGGTCGTTGTGAAGCCTGTCAGGGACAGGGTCAGATCAGAATTGAAATGCAATTCTTACCAGATGTATATGTCCTATGTGAAGTGTGCAGTGGAGCTCGTTTCAATCGAGAAACATTGCAAGTGAAATTTAAAGACCATAATATTTCAGATATTCTAGATATGCCGATAGATCGGGCTTTAGAATTTTTCAAAGCCCATCCTTCAATGATAAATAAATTACAAACCTTGGTCGATGTCGGATTAGGGTATATTCGCATTGGACAATCAGCACCCACCCTCTCGGGTGGAGAAGCCCAACGGGTTAAGCTAGCACGATATCTTTCGAAGCGATCTACCGGTCAAACGATCTATGTTTTAGATGAACCTTCGGTGGGGCTCCATGCTGGAGATGTACATAAATTGATCGTTGTTCTGCAAAGATTAGTAGAGAATGGGAATACAGTGGTAATCATTGAACATAATATGGACATCATTAAGATTGCGGACCATATCATCGACCTTGGTCCAGAGGGTGGAGACAGAGGTGGCAAAATTATTGCGGAAGGAACCCCTGAAGAAATAGTAAAAGTAAAGAAAAGCTATACAGGACAATACTTGAAATCTTATTTAGGGCTTAATGGGGGAAAGAAAGAATAGAACCCTCAAATCATTATTCAATAAACCCTGAGTAGGACTATAACTGGGTTTGTATTTCAATATTACTTATTATTCAGGGGAATTACAAAAGGGAGAGATGATGAAGAATAATTTAGTTTCAAATGCCTTTATGACATTTATGGAAGAAGCACCCAAACAAGCAGAGGCCTGGGGAAAATTGGCAATGGACCTCAATCAAGCTAATTCCCTAGACAATAAAACTGCTACATTAGTGTATATTGGAATCATGGCGGCAAAGAACATTCTGAGTGGAATTCCCTTTCATGTGCTTTCAGCTAAGGAAGCGGGGGCAACCCGCGATGAAGTAACATCCGCAATATTGATGGGATTGCCTTTAGCGGGAAGTAAAGTAACCCAAGCATTACCACTTGCGCTTCAACCCTTTGATGAAAACTAGGAATTTTTCGTTCCAATTTCCAAAACTACAATAAAATAAATTGGATCAAGCATGGAGGTAACAAAATGAAAGAGAAAGCAATTTCAATTCTTGAAAATAAAGGAACAGAAGAAGCAATCAACTTTCTTGAAAATCAAGAAAAAGTGGTCAGCACGGGGACTTTATTTAATGATCTCATGCGCCACACATTTTGGAAAAAACAAGATCTTGACTCCACTGTGGTTCTAGCCCAAGCAGGCATCTCCTATAATGCGGAACAAGCAAAATCCTCATCTGCTGATGAAAAAAAGAACTATTTAACAAATGTAAAACAAATTAGCTATAATTTAGCATCATTTACTTGGCCGGGCTGGGATGAAGAATGGATAGAAAATATTCCTGAAAATTTCCTTAAGTTGGGATATGAAGCTGCAAAAAGTAATCTTCATTACGCAATTGAACTTGAAAAAGGAGCCTTGGGTGTTAGCCGGGGCTATTGGATCGTTGCTGCTCACCAACTAGTTTCAGGGGAATTTCTCTTGGCAAAAGAAAATTTTGAGCATGCGGTAAATTTTGCCATAAAAGCTAAGGAAGAAGGAGACGAACTACTGTCAAAAGGATTTGTTCAGGTCGCAATTCTATTGCAAACCCCCAAAAACGTAGATTCCTTGAAAGCCTTGGATGGTATAAAATTAGAACTCTCGAAATTAGAATATGGGGATTTTTACATCAAACAATTAGAAGATTCATTAAGGATTTTCAAAGCAGAATAAAATTATCCTTGTTAAGAAAACAGAGGACTCTTGCCCTCTATTATTAATTACAATTGCTATTTATTATCTATATTTTTTATATTTTCCCCATAAGTTGCTGAACACTTCTTCTAGCCTTTTACCCAAGGCTTCTCCTCGTACGGTTGTCACGTCATCTTCATTGCTAAATACGGCGAAAGGTACCTTCGTCCCCATTATTTCTATAAATTCTGAGTTTTCTCCCACAATTTCCTGCCAATCATTCTCCCGATAAAGCACTTCCATCTTTTTCTTGCTTAGACCATGTTCTAAGATACTATCTGGTCGATCTGGATTAAATCGTGCTTCATTTTTTCTTAGGGATTCTTCCCAGGAAACGTCCACATATAGAATTGCCGCTTTTTCTATTACCGATTTACTTAGATGCTCAAATGCCCTAGTAAATCCACCGTGTTGTTTTCCTCTTGCGAATTCGATCACAGCTGTGTTTGTTTCATGGTAATGGGAAATATCACGAATTTTTTTATCATACTCCAGACAAATTTTCTTAATTAAAAGATCCCACATCTGATGACCAATGAAGTATTGATCTTGATCGGTGTGCAGCCTCGAATGACCCATTTCTTCCAGTATTTGGTCTTCCTCGAACCAAGACCATAGCATGGGAAAATCATCAATCTCCTCAAATTCACCAATATGAAAGAGTTCTTTTCTTTCATGTATGGGGGTTCTTTTTAGATAATCGATAATTTCTGATTTTCCCGCTGCTGGACGGGCGATAAGCAGGATAATGTCAAATGTGTTTTTCTTAATTTTCATCAAAATTTTCCTCCCCCATATTTTACTTGAAAAGTTATTCTTTGTCCTTTGAAAAGTATTGGCCTATAATTAATGATCAATTTTCAAATTAAAAAGATTAATAAAAGTATTATCTCAATTATTTCCAATAACTTTGACAAACTTTGTCCTTCATGTTAAAATTTTTATTAGGTGGAAAAGACCAGTAGGGTCTTACGATAATATTTACAAGATTTTTTTATTTTCCCCGCACAAATTCAATTAACTTGTAGATTTGCCATCCGGTGTTATCCCACTGGCTTTTCAAGGTGCGTCAAAAATTAAACTTTACAAGACACGAATGTCTTGAATGTATTATAAGGAAATAATAAAAATGAATAATGAAAAATTAAAAATCATACCCTTGGGTGGCCTCGGAGAGGTTGGCAAGAATATGATGGTGTATGAATATGGTGACGATATCCTGATTGTGGACACAGGCATTATGTTCCCAGAAAATGATATGTTAGGAATTGATTACATCATTCCTGATTTCAAATATCTATTAGATGAAGAAAAAAGAAGAAAAGTAAAGGGAATTGTGATCACACATGGTCACGAAGATCATACGGGGGCAATTACGCATGTTCTAGAAGAAATTAATGCTCCAATCTATGCCACCCCCCTTACACGAGGGCTTATAGAAGTAAAACTTGCCCGAAAGGGAATCATAAAGGATACCAAAATCCACACTGTTAACGCTGGCGAAAAAGTGGATATTGGTTGTTTTACGGTTGAATTCGCCCACGTAAGTCATTCAATTCCTGATGGCGTTGCCTTAGGAATCGATACTCCAGAAGGATTAATCGTTCATACAAGTGACTACAAATTTGATCATACGCCAGTGGATAATTGGCCTACAGATTACGCAAAATTGGCTGAATGGGCAGGCAGAGGCGTTCTCGCTCTCTTAGCTGATTCAACTAATGCCGATAAACCTGGGTGGACTCCCTCAGAAAGAGTCATTGATCCGGCTTTTGATGAAGCGTTTCGTAATGCTCCAGGCAGATTGATTATTGCCTCTTTTGCCTCAAATATTTCCCGAATGCAGCAAGTAGCAAATGCTTGTGAGCGCCATGGCAGAAAAATGGCGTTTGTTGGAATGAGTATGCGAGATAATGGGAAAATGGCTCGGAAACTAGGCTATCTCAAAGTTGCCGACGACCTCGTTGTTCCCATCGATCAAGCGTTAAAGATGAAACCGAATAAAATTGTATTGATGTCTACCGGCACTCAAGGGGAACCTACTTCAATTTTAGGTCGATTGGCAACGGGTCGAAACCGACAATTTGATGTCAAGGCTGGAGATACAATCGTCCTTTCTTCACACCCAATTCCTGGAAATGAAGAATTGGTTTATCGAACAATCAACAAATTATTCCAAAGAGGGGCAAATGTTATCTACGATCCGATTTCTTCGGTTCATGTCTCTGGACATGCTAGCCAAGAAGAAATTAAATTAATGTTGCATATTGTTAAACCAAAATATTTAATCCCTATCCATGGTGAATTGAGACATTTGAAACAACATGCAAGAATGGCAGAAGAAATTGGTGTTCCATCAGAAAATATTTCCGTAATCCAAAACGGCACCACAGTAGAATTTGAAAATGGCATAATGAAAATTGCTGATCGGATCCCAGGTGGATATGTATTTGTTGATGGGTCTAGGGTTGGAGATGTAGGCCCAGCCGTTGTTCGTGAAAGGGAAGCATTATCTCGAGATGGTTTCGTGCTTGTAAATGTCCAATTGGATGAGACTGGCCGTGCTTTGTCAGAAATGCCAGAAATTATCACTAGAGGGTTTATTTATAAATATGATTCCGAAAATCTTATTGATGGTTTGAAGAATAAAATAAATGAATCGATTTCAAATGCCAATGGTACTCTTCAGGAAGATTTGGAAAAAGCAGTTCGGAATTATTTACAGAAAGAAACTAATCGCCGCCCAATGACATTTGTATTGATTAATCAATCCAATTAACTTCTAATAACAAGTAAAATAAAAAGTGCCAGCTAAAGCTGGCACTTTTTTTATTAAGGCGTTGGGGTAACTATTGGGGTTGCAGTGCTATCAGGAGGCCCAAAAGTTGGGGTAATCAACCAATATGGAACAAGTAATATTTGTCCAGGAAATATCAGATAAGAATCTGACAGCTCGTTTTCGGCAATTATTCCATCTTCAGTACTCAAGAATTTTTCAGCAATGATTTGTACAGAATCTCCAGGTAATACCATATATTCGATTACATCCCCTGAACGTAAACCAGGAGGGAGGGCAGTCGGGGTTGGCAATTCCATGTCTGGGTTAGGAATGATAAGCACCTGACCTGCGGTAAGGAAATCGGAACG
Organism: Chloroflexota bacterium; assembly: GCA_018662365.1. Classification (GTDB taxonomy): domain Bacteria; phylum Chloroflexota; class Anaerolineae; order Anaerolineales; family UBA11579; genus JABJGH01. The sequence goes on from JABJGH010000041.1 coordinate 8,237, forward strand.
AAGTTCGTTTACAACCATGATCAGAATAATCTCATCAATACCAAAGTTTTCTGCAATAGAGCTTAGCGAGTCTCCAGATTGAACTTGGTATTCAAAAGGTACGGCGGCTGTTCCTGTAGGGGTAATCGTTGGGATCAACGTTTCGGTTGGTATTAATGTATTTTCGGGGGTATTCGTTGGAGGTGGCATGGTTGCGGTGGTAGTTGGAGTGGGTGTATCTGTTTGGAACAAGGAAAATCCACCTCCCCCGGCTCCATTTATCCAATTCCAGATCAGCAAAACCCCAGCAACAATAAATAATACTGACAAAACTCCAAAAACCATCGGGGATCTGTTTTTCTTTTTATTTTGTATCTCTTGATAACTTTGAAAGGGCGGTTTATAAGCCATAGATAATTACCTTATTTTTTTCTAAGTTGATTCCCCCATGTAATAATGGCAATAGTTTGTTGCAAAGCCTCCAAAAACGAGGGGAATCTTGATTAATTCTACCTTCTTTTATAGAAAAAGTGTATATCCAGTATAGGTCTCCATATTGAACATTGACTAGTATCTTCCTGTATTATTGTGACCAGGAACAGACAAGTCTCCCCTGCAAATCTGTTGGATCTTTAAAAAATAAGGATTTAAGCTATAAATTCCCAATATTGGTTTTTATTGAAATGTTTAAGAACTCGTAACACCCTTAAGGTGTTCCATCTGCTTGGTCCCCCTGTTTTTTCCATTTCAAAATGGGTTTGCCCAGGATGTCTTGTTTGTACAGGCCAGGTGCCATCTTTTCGTCTTTTCTTCGACAATATATCTAGCGCATCTTGCATACGAAGGTCATACTCTATCCCAGCGAATTGGAAATAGTCCAGGGCGCGTAATATATCATAACGCCAGCGAGAGGGATAGGAAAGCATGGAAAACCTTTTATCAATGATTTCCCCAGTTCTGTCTGACTTAAATAATTTATGTTGAAGAAAAAACTCTTGTGATTCTTTTGCTGTCTTCATTAATTCATTCAATTGGTAGGAATAACCACTATTTTCATATTCCAATATCCCTTCGATGACTGAGATTGTCGTGTGAACAGAACTATGAACGGTCTGTTCATAATTCGATCTGCAGTTGTACCCGCCGTCCGACATATGCTGGTCAAGGATGCAGTCTACTATGGACTTCAAATCATCTTCTTTTATTCCAAAATAGGAAGCATAATTTAGGAACATGCCATTAATACAGAGATCGGTTAATTGATTATTGCCAATTGGGAGGATCCCCCCATCAGGGCCCTTATGTTTTTCAACTACTTGATAAAGAGATTTTTGAATTTGGGGATTACTTTTTTCAATTTGAAGGTTCTTAAGGTCTAATACAGAATAGTTTGTAGATATCCACTTTGGCTGATAAAAACGTTGTCCCCAATGCCCCTCAGGGTTTTGATTTTCTAGAAACCTAGCCCCCCACCCTTCTGATTTTATTCTGGATTGTAATTCGGGAAGATCGGATCCTAGCAGATCTCGATTTACCTGATATTGAATGGAAACATCCCCATCTAAAAGCCAATTAATAATCTTGTTCTCGCTCATCTTTTTTTCCCATTTTATTAAAACGATACATAAAACTTCAGTTTATTTTCCATTTTACACTTAAAAATACTGTTTTTTCATTACCAATAAATGGATAAAAAAAGTCCAGAGATTATCTCTGGACTTTTAAGTTCAATTCACTTATAAGGTGATTTGGTTTAGTACATTGGAGGTGGAGCTGCAGGCATTGCGGGTTCTTCAGAAGGAAGGTCACTAATCAAACATTCTGTTGTAAGAATCATTGCAGCAATGGAAGCGGCATTTTCAAGAGCGCCACGTGTAACTTTGGCGGGATCGATCCAGCCAGCTTCAACCATGTCTTTGAAATCTTCTGCTAAAACATCATATCCAATATTTGTATTCTTTGATTCCGTTTGTGAGCGGCGAACGCTGTCTACAATTACTGAACCATCTTTTCCAGCATTTTCAGCTATTTTTCGCATCGGAACTTCTAAAGAATCTCGGACAATACTGACACCGACTTGAGCGTCCGAATTATCCATTTTCATACCATCCAAGACACTTAAGGCATTGATCAAAGCCACACCACCACCAGGAACGATACCCTCTTCAATGGCAGCACGTGTTGCAGAAACAGCATCTTCAACGCGGTGTTTCTTTTCTTTCAATTCGGTTTCAGTTGCGGCACCAACTTTGATTACAGCAACGCCACCGGATAATTTTGCCAATCGTTCATTCAATTTTTCTCGATCGTAATCACTTGTGCTTTTATCTACTTCTACTCGAATTTGTTCGATTCGCCCCTTGATAGCTGCTTTATCACCCTTACCGCCGACAATAGTTGTATCATCTTTGGAAGAAGTAACTTTTTCGGCTTGACCAAGATCTTCAATAGTTGTAGTTTCTAATTTTCGTCCGGTCTCTTCTGAGATCACGGTTGCACCTGTGAGGGCGGCGATATCTTGCAACATTGCTTTTCGTCGATCACCAAAACCGGGGGCTTTGATTGCTAATACATTGAGCATGCCACGTAATTTATTTAATACGAGGGTAGCAAGAGCTTCACCATCAATGTCTTCAGCAAGGATCACTAAGTCGCGTTTTCCTGTTTGAACCAAGGATTCTAAAAGGGGAACTAAATCTTGCGCAACAGATATCTTTTTATCGTGGATCAAGATCTGAGCATTTTCGATCAATGCTTCCATTGATTCTGGGCTGGTTACAAAATATGGGGAAAGGTAGCCACGGTCAAACTGCATACCTTCAACATAGTCGGTTTCAAATTGTAAACCTTGGGAATCTTCTACAGTGATAACACCATCGTTTCCGACTTTGTCGAACACTTCGGCGATCAAATTGCCGATCTCGCGGTCTTGAGCTGAAACAGAAGCAACATTTGCAATGTCTTCTTTTGTTTTTACGGGGATCGCTTGCTTGCTAATTTCTTCTGCAATCGCTTTTGTTGCAGACTCAATGCCTCTTTTGAGAAGCATTGGATTTGCACCAGCAGCCAAGTTCTTCATACCATTTGTTACGATGGAATGAGCGAGTACTGTGGAAGTGGTTGTACCATCACCAGCGATATCATTTGTTTTGGTGGCTGCTTCTTTTAGTAATTGAGCGCCCATGTTTTCAAATGGATCTTCGAGTTCTATTTCTTTTGCTACTGTTACACCATCATGTGTAATGGTTGGTGCACCGAATTTTCGATCTAATGCAACGTTACGACCCTTGGGGCCTAAAGTTGTTGTTACTGCTTTTGCAACAGCGTCCACGCCATTTAGAAGTTTCCGGCGGGCGTCTGCTGAGAAAATCAATTGTTTAGCCATTAAAAATCTCCTTATTTATATAAATAAAACTGACACAATTTTGTTGAATTCTATTAGTCAACAATTGCCAACAGGTCGGATTCACGTAAGATTAAGAGTTTTTTTCCTTCAACTTTAATCTCGGTGCCAGCATATTTAGCAAATAATACGACATCACCTTCAGCAACATCCATTTCAATTTTGTTGCCATCATCATCTCGCTTACCAGTTCCTACTGCCACAACTTTTCCCTTTTGGGGTTTTTCTTTTGCTGTTTCTGGCAAAACGATACCACCAGGGGTCATATCTTCCTGCTCGACAGGTTCAATGACAACACGATCACTTAGGGGTTTGAGCTTCATAAAATCCTCCGTAAAAATATTTTCGGCTTACGCCTTAATTGTTATAAATTTCCTTAGCACTCTATTCAAAAGAGTGCTAAGGGCTAGCAAATGATACCATTTATATTCTTTACGTCAAGAAGTAAATAGAATTATTAACAGAATTCATATATTTCCCCCAAATTGTTAAATTTAGACAGATTTTTCACACATTGAGTTTTGTTTCGATATTGAATTTATCGACAAATAAATAATCCCTCTTCAACAATTCCCATAATAATCTCATCTGATGAAAATGCGTTTCCTACCTGGTTGAGGATCTCTTCTGCTTTTTGGCATTCATTCAAAGCAGCTAACACTGACCCATATCTAGAGTAAAAAAAAACTGTTGAATTCTGTAATTCCAGCCCAATTACCGCAACTTCTTGTTCTTCGTTTTCAATCGCAAGACATCCTTCCACCGCACATCTGAATATTGGGATGGAGCCCTCAAAGTTTCTGGATTGAGAATAAATTATTCCGAGCTCACCATATAATTGAGCGTTGGTGGGGTCAAAGTCCAAGGCTTTTTGCATATTTCTTGCGGCAATGAAAAATTCACCCTGCCTGCTATAGGTTTTTGCAATCGCCACGTAAGGAAGGGGGTCTTTGATCTCTAAAACCTCATTAATCGTGGCCGCTCGATCAAAGTATTCTAAAGCCAAGTCATATAAGGGAACTGGAAGCGCACGATAATTTTGGCCAATTTTGATATATAAATAGGTGAAATTGGGCATTATTTCCGCAGCCAATTTATATTCTTCAATCGCCTTTCTGTAATTTACCGATCCTGTGCTTTCATACAAAAATGCATAAACCCTGTGTGCATCCATCAAATTAGGGTTGGCTGCCACAGCTTCTTCAATCACTTGAAAGGCCTGGGTGACACGACCTTGATCCCCCAAAATTTCTGCACGGTAAACATTCGCCAATACATTGTTCACATCTAATGATAAAGCTTTTTGAGCGCTTTGTTCCGCCTGCACCAGAAATGCTTCTCGTTCATCATTAGTCTCAGCATAACTAGCATTCCAATCATTTACAAAGGCATGTACAGCAAACGCATCGCTGTTTGTATCGTCTAGGGAAACTGCTAGATCGATATTTCCCAGAGCCTTTTGTAATATTTCAGTACTCTCCAAGTTGGTTAATATCGCCGAGTAATAGGTTTGAATTCGAGCCAATTCTGTTAACATCAATACATTATTTGGATCTTTCTCCAAAGCATTTTCCAAGGCTTCAATTGATTTATCTAAATCTCCTGAGGCGAGGTGAGCCTGACTTTCAAGGATAAAGGAATCGGATGTACGAGTGGATTCTGGGGTGGGTTTAAAAAAGGGTTCTATATATCCTTCTTCCTCAAAGAAAAATTCAGAGTTTAATCCAATATACCCCCCAATCAAAATCAGAGTGATTAGAATTATCCTCTTCGCAAAATTATTTGAGCCACCCTGTTGATTAAAAATTGAACTATTTTTAGGTACTTTCATGATTTGATTTTTACCGATTTAGCGCGGAATTTACCAAAACCTCATGTTTGTTGGCTCTCTTTGATTTCCGGATGGAGGAGATGTGGTTTCTATCTCGACTGTCGGGGTAATCTCGACTTCGCTTATATAACTTTCGCAAATAGCGTAAATCTCATTGGCATTATCTACAGCAATTTGGTCACCGGGTACGGCATTTAATATTGCCTGGGCGATTGGCACTGCTTTTGTGCATTGCCGGGTATTTGCCAAGGAAAAACCATACAAATAAAAATAGAATGACACTTCATTACTTAAAGTTAATCCTGCCACCGCTTGGTTATCATCTGTTAGCCCGCCATGGATTGCCAACTCAAACGCCTCAATGGATTCAGTATATTGGAAATTATTATAATATGCCTGACCCAGATTTCCCCATCGAATGGGGTTTGTGGGATCTTTTGAAACAGCCTGCTTTGCAAACTGAATCGCTTTTGCATACTCCCCAGTGAACATATAGATACGCGCTGTGTAGGTAACCGGTAATGGATTCGCCGGGTTGTAACTATCTGCTAAACCAAATTCATTGATTGCCTCATCCAATAAGTCTAAGGATTGATATACCAATCCTAAAGAAAGATGTAAGTCAGCAATTTTGTCACTCATTTCTATTGCAATTTTATATTCTTCTATTGCCAATTCATAATTCCCGGTGATCCAATACACATATCCTCGCGCGCTATGTGCTTCTAATAAAGTTGGTTCAATTTCCAAAGCTTTACTCGCATAAATTTTTGCTTCATCATATTGCAGATCATCCACTAGCCATTCCGCATAATAAGCATGCGCCTGGGCACTTTCAGGGTCAAGTTCTAGGGCATCTAAAAAAGATTGTTCAGCTTCAGTAGAATGACCCAAAAAATTCAGAGTCCATCCTAGGACGGCATGGGCAGAAGGGTTGTCTGGATTCAATAAAAGGGCATTAGAGGCACTTGTTTGAGCAGCTTCGTAATAGCCAGCCAATACTTGAATTCGTGCCAATTCTACGTATATTTGGTCATTCGTCGGATCTAGTTGGATCACCTGCGTATATAATTCTATTGAGCGTTGAAGATTCCCTTGTTCGTAATTTTCCTTAGCATTTTGCCAAATTGATTCTGGATTGAGGGTTGCGGTGGGGGTTGGCTGGGAAATTGCTGGAATTTCAGCCACAACGAAACGATCAAAATAGATTACGGCTGCTATTAATCCTAAAAGTAAAAGAATTAAAGCGGGGTTTGAACGCCGCTGTTTTCGACGCTTTTTCATTTGCCAATCACTACCTTTTAAATACATAATTTCATCTTACCTCCTGGGTGTGGGGTCGTCAAGGAAATCAATCTGATGATTACCCCACGCCTACCTGACGCTAAAAATGGACATTTTTTGGGATTATTTTTCGAACTATATTTTAATTTTCAAAATAGTAAAAATAAGTAGATTGCTGAATAATTTGTAATTCTTTTGTCTAAAGATTAATGAGGTAAAATCCACATATGCAATTTGAAGTATTCAGCCTATTTCCGGAAATCTTTCCTCCATATTTGGATGAAAGCATTTTAAAACGCGCTCAATTGGCAAATTTAATCAAAGTAAATCTCTATAATATTAGAGATTGGGCGACGGATAAGCATAGGACCGTGGATGACGAGCCCTATGGGGGGG
>JABJGH010000050.1 GCA_018662365.1 Chloroflexota bacterium
ATTTTTGCGATACTCAAAATTAGGCAATGCAATTAGAGCTACGATGCAAAATTCAACCGCAGCCCAAGTTGTCGGGGTCAATATTGAGAAAGCATCCGTTGTGGCCTTTGGTATTGGTATTGCGATGGGTGGAGCGGCTGGCTCATTGACGACATATATGTTCCCATTTTATCCGAGTAAACATTGGGAATGGATCGGTATTCTCCTCTCCTTAATTGTTTTGGGAGGTATGGGAAGTTTGGCCGGTTCCTTTGTTGGTGCCATTTTGCTGTCAGTAACAGCCACCTTTGTGAGTCATTTTTTTGGCCCAACATGGTCAGTGGCGACCTTTTTCTTAGCTTTATTCATAATCCTACTATTTAGACCTCAAGGTTTATTTGGTAAAAAGATGGAGGTCAAGTAGATGACTGAGAAAAACTCTGAAGTTTCAACAAAATCCAAAACAGAAGTTTTGGGAAAAATAACTACGAAAAAGAAAATTTTTATAGGCTCAATTTTGGGAATCTTAATCCTAATTCCAGGCTCGGTATTTTTTGCTGATAATGTAAATTATTATTTACACATGCTACTGTATACCTTTATGTTTATTGCATTAGCTTCTAGCTGGAACATGATCGGTGGTTATACGGGTTATACCTCTTTAGGCCATACAGTGTTTTTAGCGATAGGTGGGTACTTATCGGGAATTGCATACCTAAAATTTGGAATCTCTCCATTTATTACTGCTCCCCTTGCCGGATTGCTTTCCGTTGCATTTGGATTCTTTTTTGGGCTAATCAGCCTGCGAACAAGTGGGGCATCGTTCATTATTTCATCAATCGCTATGGTTTTGCTTTTCAAAATTTCTCTTGATCATTGGGATTATGGTGGTGGAACTGGAGGAATGTACCTTCCATTTTTAAAGATTCCACTTGAATACTCCAAAATACCATTTTATTATGCAATGTTGCTTATTGCGGTCGGGGCTGTTTATATGTCATATCGGGTACGGCATTCTAAGTTTGGGCTTGGCCTGAGGGCGATATCTCAGGATGAGATCAAGGCTGAAGCGGCTGGTATACCAACAAAACAATATAAGATTCTCGCTTTTGCTCTGAGTGGCTTCTTTGTAGGTGTTGCTGGATCCATGTGGGGTTTTTATTTGACTTATTTGCGACCCAGTATTTTTCTAACGATCTTGCTTGGTGCGCATATGGTTTTGATGTCCGTTCTGGGTGGTAAAGGTACCGTATCTGGTCCCGTAGTGGGTGCAATATTATTTATTGGGATAAACGAGTTCTTTGTTACAAAACTTGGTTCTTCGGAATTAAATATTGTAGCTACTGGAGTTTTATTAGCAGTGGTTTTGTTGTTCTTCCCTGCCGGAATTGTTGGATCCCTAAAAGCAAGAGGAAAATTGCCTGAAGTATTGGATTGGGATTAAATATTTGATTTATACAAAAGAAATATTTCATAAATCGTGGAATGGTGAACAATGCTTGCGGTGGTATTTGATAAACCAAATAAATACAAGTTAGCTGAGGTAGCGAAGCCTTTAATTGCACCTGGAAAAGTATTGATTCAAGTTAAATCAACCACAATTTGCGGGACGGACCTAAAAATGTTTCAGGGTCATGTGCCGTATATTTCTTATCCTCATATCCCGGGGCACGAATTTGGGGGATTAGTTGAAGAAATTGGGGAGGGGGTGGTGGATATCAAAGTGGGTGATAAGGTTGGTGTTGAAGTCCACGTGGGCTGTGGGTCTTGCTCACGTTGTAATGAAGGGTTTTACAACCTTTGTTTAAACTATGGAAATTTCGAAAAAGGCCATGCACATATCGGTTTTACATCTCCCGGCGGTTTAGCAGAATTCTGTCTTGTTCCGGCAGAAGCAGTTCATGTATTGCCAGGGGGATTGAATTATGATCATGGGGCTTTTACTGATGCCATTGGAATTGTTCTCTGGGCCATTGAACGTGCAGGAGGAATTATGGAGGGGGAAAATGTGGTGGTTGTTGGACCCGGAACCCTAGGACTGCTAGCGGTTCAGGCTGTCCTTTCCTTTGGGGCTGGGCAAACCATTCTTGTTGGCACAGCTAAAGACGAAAAGCGAATGGAAATTGCAGAGGGATTTGGCGATGTAAAAACCTTAAATATCCATAGTGTTGATGATCCGATAAGTGAAATAAAAAACCTCACAAATGATTTAGGTGCTGACTTGGTTTTAGAATTTGCAGGAACAACCAGTGCAGCCAATTTTTCTCTAAATGCAGCCAGACGAGGGGGGCGGGTCGTTTTGGGCGGGGCTACAAGCCCCGGGACCAAATTAGAAATAGACCTATCAATAATTGTGCGCGGGCATCTGGATGTATTTGGCACGATGGCAAATCCAAAAAGAATCTCTCAACTAGCTAATATCATGATGGGAAAAGGTGAAATTGATATCCAACCCTTAATCACACATCATATGAAATTATCTCAATTTGATCAAGCATGGGATATTTTTTCTAATAGAACCGAAGAAGTTCTCAGGATTCTTTTGCATCCAGGAGAAGTTGATGTTGGCCTTAATTAAGACTTCCAATGGAATTGGAAATATTGAACTTCAAGAGGTGGATATTCCTGAAATTTCCTCTTCAGAGGTTTTGATCCGTGTTCGCGCTTGTGGCATTTGCGGTAGTGACCTCAAGATATTTGACGATCAGCATCCTTTTATCCCTCCCGTCGTAATTGGACATGAGTTTTCTGGAGAAATCGTGGAGGTAGGATCGGAGGTTGTTAACTGGAAGGTGGGGGATCGAGTGGTATCTGAACAACATGTAGGAGCTTGCGGGCATTGCAGACAATGTCTAACTGGAAACGCCTTCGCATGTAAATTCAAGCAAGCCCCCGGATATTTTACAGATGGGGCTTTTACAGAATTCATCAAGGTGCCTGCTTGGCTACTTCATAGAATACCAGATACTCTCAGCTTCGAAGAAGCAGCGTTTACAGAACCTTCTGCTGTTGCGGTACATGGGGTCTTAGAGCGAACAGGAATTAATCCCGGAGATACTGTCCTGGTTTTAGGATGTGGGCCGATTGGCATTGCGGCTGCAAAAATGGCTCAGATTACTGGGGCTTCTGATGTGATCATTACAGGATTGGAGCAAGATGAAAAGGCTAGATTACCAAAAGCCAGGGAAATAGGGATTGATCATGTGGTCAATATTCAAAAAATTGATCTCGATAAATTTGTTAATGAATTAACAAATGGTAAAGGTGTCGATGTAGTAATCGAACTGGCCGGTGCTCTTCCAGCCATTCAACAGGCCTTTAACCTTGTCGGTCCCCTTGGTCGGCTAGGAATAATCGGCCAACCACCGACTGACGATGTTCAGATCCCTTATCGACAAGCGCTATTCAAAGCTTTGAAAGTCTCTTTTAGCTATAGCTCAAAATTTTCTAGCTGGGAAAAAGCCCTTTCGATGTTTGAGAGGAAATCCTTAAAACCTACAGAATTGATTACTCATATATTGCCACTAAAAGATTGGGAAGAGGGTTTTCAGTTAGCTAGAAGTGGAGAAGCTGTAAAAGTAGTGTTAATACCTTGAAATTCACATTTCTGTGAATTAAAACTTGTGTAAAGGAGCATATATGCACATTCCGGAAAAAATGAAAGCAGCAGTACTATTCGATCTAGGAGATCTACGAGTTACAGAAGTTCCAGTTCCTCAAATCGGTGCTGGTGAAGTCTTAGTGAAGGTGGAGGCTGTAGCGATTTGTGGGAGTGACCCGGGAATTATCAATAAAGGTTGGAAAGGGTATCCAATTTTAGGAGAATTTATACCTGGTCATGAATTTACTGGCACAGTGGTCAAAGTTGCCCCAGATGTCTTTGAACTGAAGGAAGGGGATCGTGTTGCTGTAGAGCCCCATAAAGGGTGCGGACGGTGTGAAAATTGCTTAAAAGGTCTATATACCACCTGTTTAAATTACGGCAATTATGAATTAGGGCACCGCCATTATGGATTTAGTACAAATGGTGGGTATGCAGATTTTGCAGCTTGTCACGTCACTACTTTACATAAACTTCATGACAGTATTGGTTTTGATGAAGGGACAATGTTGACCGGTGCAGGCACAGTCTTATATGGATATGAACGTATTGGCTGGGTTGGTGCTGGGGAAACAGTTGTAGTCACTGGACCTGGCGCAATTGGTCTTATGTCGGCGCATATTGCAAAGATCCTTGGAGCAGGACGTGTAATTTTGACTGGAACCCGCGAAAACAGATTAGCAGTAGGGCGAGAATTGGGTGCGGATATTACGATTAATGTGCGCGAAGAAAATGTGGTTGATCGTGTGATGGAATTAACGGATGGGGTTGGGGCCGATTTGGTCGTTGAATGTACGGGGCAATCTGCACCGGCAGCCGAAGTTCTAGATTTTATCAGAAAAAATGGGCGAATTTCTTTTAATGGCATTTATCATGACCCTGTTACCCTGCAATTAGACAAAATTGTACAGTGGAACTTATTAATCACCGGGCCCAAAGCCGAAGGAAAGTTGAATTTGAAACGAGCTATTCCGTTGATGGCTGATGGCAGGATGGATTTCAAACCATTAATCACCCACCATTTCAAATTAGATGAGATCAATGAAGCATTTGATACTTTTAATGGACGTATTGGTGGATCGATTAAAGTAATTATTAACCCTTAGGAGAAAAAAATGAGTAAACATGAATGGACTATACCCCCCGAAGGTGGACATATGGATGCTGCCGATGGAATTTATTTCCAAAATATGAATATGATGGAAGTAGAAGCAAGAGTAAAAGAAAATGATGTCATTATTATCCCAATTGGTAGTACCGAGGCTCATGGTCCCCATGCTTGTTACGGGGAAGATACTTTTTTAGTTACTAGAATGGCTGAGGCGGTTGCCAAGAAAACTGGTTGTACCGTATCTCAACCCGTTTGGTTTGGCAGTCACCCTTATCACCATATTGGTATGCCTGGAACAATTCCTATAGATGAAGATACATTTACAGCTTATCTTAGTTCGATCATTGCAGGTTTTTGGAATACGGGTTTCCGTAAAATGATCCTGTTGAATGGTCATGGACAAGAATATGTGATTCCTACGGCAATGCATCGCTTTGCTAAAAGATATCAAGTTCCATCTATATTAATTAACTTAAATTGGTACTATGCTATACAACCATTTATCAAAGATAAGGCACATGGCGGACCATTTGATACCCCATTTGTTCATGCAGATGAAGCTGAAACTTCCTATTCTTTGGCATTGTTCCCTGAAATGATCCAAATGGAACATGCAGTGGACACAAAAGCCGTTGGTTTCCTTCCTCCTGGACATGTAGATTCTGCTGCAAATGCGTATCAACGTCCAATCCCCTGGTATGCCCATGTAGGTTTGGGAACCATTGAAGTTGAAGGTAACCCAGAAGGGGTTGTCGGAACTGCTACACTTGCCGATGTGGAAAAAGCAAGAGAAGGGACTGAAGCTTTATTAGATTATATTGTCAAATTACATGATGATATTTTAGATAAATTCCCAGTCGGAAAATTACCTGATGCATCCCTGGTGACGCAACGCTTTACACAAGAAGAAGTTGACGAACTATTAAAAGGCCCGCTGAATGGTGGAAAGCATCTCTATACCGTTGCATGGCCTCCGATCTAATATGAAATACGACGTAGTAACTTTTGGAGAGGCGATGATTCGCCTCTCCCCTCCGGGCCAAGCACGTTTAGAGCAAACAGGGTTATTAGAAACCACTGTTGGTGGAGCTGAGCTAAGTGTTGCGGCAGGCATAGCAAGGTTAGGATTAAAATCCACTTGGGTGAGTCGATTGCCCGATAATCCCTTGGGGCGCATGATGGCCAATAAAGGTGCTGAATTTGGTGTTAACGTTGAAAACATCGTTTGGGCAAATGGGGATCGTGCTGGGCTTTATTTCGTAGAATACAGCGCGGCTCCTCGACCAACAAAAGTATATTATGATCGAAAAGATTCTGCTTTTTCGAAAATAGAACCGGGAATGATAGATTGGCATAGTTTATTAAAGGAAACACGGCTACTCCATGTGGGGGGAATTACTCCCGCATTAAGTACTTCGGCAGCAACGGTGCAAATGGAGGCTTTGAAAGCGGCAAAAGAAGTCGGTTGTCTTGTAAGTTATGACCTTAATTTTCGTGCCGCGCTTTGGACGTTGGAAGAAGCTCGAAAGGGTCAACTGCCCATGATGGAATATGTCGATATTTTAGTTACTTCTTTACCAAATGAACCAAATATCAAAGAGCTGATCTCTGGAATAAGTGCAGAAAACCCGGAAAAAGTTGCAGAAAAATTAACAGAAAGATTTGGTTTTGATTCCGTACTCATCACAATGAGGAGTATGGTGACCAATCTGGTTGCCCGTTGGAAATCGATTTCATATTCAAATGGCAAACTTTACACAGGAACCGAATATGATATTGAAGTGGTTGATCGACTTGGTGGGGGAGATGCTTGTGTAGCTGGTTTTCTCACCGGCTACCTCGAGGGGGATATTGCAAATGGAGTTGAGTTGGGGAATGCATTTTCTTCCCTCACCCAGACTTCACCCACAGATTGGCCGTGGCCAACCCGGAAAGAAGTTGAGGAACTGATCTCAAAAGGGGAACAAAGGATGGCTCGTTGATCGATAAATCAATAATAATAGCAAAAATTCTCGATACTTCTGTTATTGCTATTATCCGTTCGAATACATCCAAGGGATTAGATTCTGCTGCTAAGGCTGTAGTAGAGGGAGGTATTCGAGCGCTTGAATTCACAATGAACACCCCTGATGCAGCAAGATTAATTGCTGGCACAAGGGAATTATTTGGTGAAAAAATTGTTGTGGGTGCCGGAACAGTTCGTAATCAGTATTCCGCAAAAGAAGCTATTTCAGCGGGTGCACAATTCATTATTACTCCTGGATTAAGTATGGGAGTAATGGAGTTAGCGTTCGAGGCTGGTATTGCAATTATTCCTGGCGTGTTGACACCGACTGAAGTGCAAATAGCAATGGAGAATAGCGTAGACTTATTAAAGATCTTCCCGGCAAGTCTTGGTGGACCTGGATACATTCGTGCCTTGTTGGGTCCTTATTCGGATGCCAGAATGGTTGCAACCGGAGGGGTTAATGTACAAAACGCAGGGGAATATATTCGGGCGGGAGCAAAAGCGGTTGCGGTGGGCGGAAAACTTTTTGATAAGGAAGTGATCAAAGAAGGCAAATTTGAACACCTTACGAAAGTTGCTAGTCAACTAATCGAGGAAGTTTCTAAAGCAAAAAAGGATTCAAGGAATGATTAAGGTAGCTTTTACTGATTTTGTTTTTGAAGATGTTGACAAAATTAAATTAGAAGGATGCGAATTTACAATTCATCCACCCCTCCGAACAGCTGAGGAAATAATTTCGGCTGCTGAAGGAGCAGAGATCTTATGCATGCGAGATCAATTTGGCAAGGTTACCGCAGAGGTTTTTGAAAGTCTTCCTGAATTAAAATTGGTAATTACCCGATCAGCAGGTTATGATCATATTGATCTTGAAGAGGCAAAACGACGGGGAATTCCAGTTTGTTTTGTGCCAGATTATGGTGCGCACATGATCGCCGAACATGCTTTTGGCTTAATATTAGCGGTCGCAAGAAATATTGTTAGAGGGAATAATCAATATAAAAACGACCATTTATTTTCCAGTGATGGGATGCAAGGTATGGAACTCAGGGGAAAAACATTGGGGGTTGTTGGCACTGGCC
>JABJGH010000052.1 GCA_018662365.1 Chloroflexota bacterium
AGCGGTAGATACGATCCATCGAGCATATTTTGAGGTGGGGGTGGATGTGGTTGAAACGAATACTTTTCGGGGCAACCGGATTTCTTTAGATGAGTATGGATTGGGAGAGCAGACCTACGAGATCAATAAGGCGGCTGCGGAGATTGCTAAGGCTGTCGCAGATGAATTTAGTACAGCGGAACAACCCCGTTTTGTGGCGGGGTCAATGGGGCCATCGGGGAAACTTCCTTCGGCAGATGAGCCGGGCTTGTCAGATGTGAGCTATGATGATTTGGTAGAGGTATTTGAGGTACAAGCCAGAGGGTTGATAGACGGGGGCGTAGATGTGTTGTTGATCGAAACCGCGCAAGATATTTTAGAAGTCAAGGCTGCGATCCAGGGTATTCAGATCGCTTTTGAACAAACGGGGGAAGTTTTACCAATCCAAGCGCAGATCACATTAGATACGACGGGGCGGATGCTTTTAGGGACTGACATTGCCTCGGCTTTGGCTATCCTAGAAAAAATGCCGATCGATGTGGTGGGTCTAAATTGTTCCACAGGACCGGAGCATATGCGGCAACCGTTGGCACATTTGGGTGAACATACCACTTTGCCAGTATCGGCTTTGCCGAATGCGGGTCTGCCATTGAATGTAGATGGAGAGGCGGTGTACCCCTTAGAATCCCAACCTTTCGCTGACGCGATGACCGAGTTTGTGGAAAAGAATAATGTTAATGTGGTGGGGGGCTGTTGTGGGACGACACCTGAACATTTGAAATTGTTGGTTGAACAGATCCATGGCCGACCCACTCCGGAGCGACCTAAAAAAATGGGTGCATTTTTATCCTCATCGATCAAGTCTGTGTCGATGGCGCAGGAACCCCGACCCTTATTGATTGGGGAAAGATTGAATGCCACCGGCAGCAGGAAATTCAAGAAATTACTCCTTAATGAAGATTTTGATGCGATGGTTGAAATTGCTAGAGAGCAGATCAATGGTGGAGCACATACCTTAGATGTATCGGTGGCTGTCACGGAAAATCCGGATGAAATCGGGTTGATGAGTAAGTTGGTAAAGAAATTGGCGATGGCCGTGGAAGCCCCGTTGGTGATCGACTCGACTGAGCCTGATGTGATGGAAGCGGCTTTAAAGATTGCGCCGGGTCGGTGTATGCTTAATTCGACACATTTGGAGGCAGGTCGCCCCAAAATGGAACAGATCTTTCGGATTGCGAAGAAACATAATGCCGCAGTTCTGGTGTTGACGATCGATGAAGAGGGGATGGCAAAAACCGTGGAACGGAAGATGGAAGTGGCCAAACGGATTTACCATATTGCGGTGGACGAGTTTGGATTTGCACCAGAAGACTTGATATATGACACGTTGACCTTTCCCCTTTCTACAGGTGATCCTGAGTTTGCGGATTCGGCGGTAGCAACCTTGGAATCAATCAAACAAATCAAAGAAGAATTGCCGGGCGTATTCACCTCTTTGGGTGTGAGTAATGTGTCCTTCGGGCTTAGCAAGGCTGCCCGCCCAGTTTTGAATAGTTTGATGCTTCACCATGCGGTGCTGTATGGGTTGGATATGGCGATCGTGCATGCTTCAAAGGTGAGACCCTATGGGGAAATCCCTGAGGAAGAACGCCTATTGATGGAAGACTTGATCTTTAATAAGCGGGAAGATGCTCTGCAACGGGTGATTGAATTCTATGAAAATGTGACTGTTTCGGAGGATGAGGTTGAAGATCCGACAGCAGGGATGAGCTCGGAGGAAATCCTTGGTTGGAGCATTAATTTTAGACATAAAGAAGGAATTGAGGAAGCGATTGATGAAGTGATCGGCCGGAAAGAATTTGAGAACGATCATGAGTGCGCGGTCGATTTGCTTAATAATACTTTGTTGCCTGCAATGAAAGAGGTGGGGGATAAATTTGGGAAAGGGGAATTGATCTTGCCCTTTGTGCTGCAATCAGCTGAGGTGATGAAAAAATCGGTAAATCACCTTGAAAACTATTTAGAAAAAATTGAGGGGATTAGTAAGGGGAAGGTTGTGCTTGCCACAGTTTATGGGGATGTGCATGATATTGGAAAAAATTTAACCAAAACCATTTTGGATAATAACGGATTTGATGTGTATGACCTGGGGAAACAGGTGCCAGCGGAAACGATCATTAATAAGGCGATTGAGGTGGATGCAACGGCGATTGGGTTGAGCGCTCTATTGGTCAGCACGAGTAAACAAATGCCTTTAATTGTGAATGAACTGCATCGTCGTGGATTAGATTTTCCGATCTTAATTGGTGGTGCAGCGATCAACCGACGTTTTGGATGGCGAATTTTGTACACGGATGATGGCGAGCGGTATGATCCGGGCGTGTTTTATTGTACGGATGCCTTTGAGGGTCTGGAAACGATGGAACAGATCATTGATGAGGAAAAACAAAAAATATTGTTTGAAAAACTTTTCAGTAAAGCGGAAAACGAGATCGAGCGGGTTGCTCAACCTAAGAAAGTAAAAAAGGCGAAGACGACGCAATTAGCTTCTGCTGAGAATATCCCCAGCCCACCAAAATGGGGGGTGCATGTCGTAAAGGATATGCCCCTTGAGATGGTTTTTACCCATTTATATAAAAAGGAACTTTTTAGGCTGTCATGGGGTGCCAAAAATGCGAGTGGAGAAGAGTGGGATAAATTGGAAAGTGAATTTGAGTTGCGGTTAGCTGAAATGCAAAAAGAAGCCTTGTCGAGCGGGTGGTTACAACCACAGGCTGTATATGGTTATTGGCCTGCACAATCGGATGGGGATGAGTTGATCATTTATGATCCTGACTCGATTGGAAATGGAGATCCAAAAGAGATTAAACGATTTGGATTCCCACGGCAGAGGGGAAGTGAAAATTTGGCCTTGTCCGATTATTATGCGCCTGTGGACTCAGGCAGGATGGATACGGTGGCCTTTCAAATTGTGACTGTTGGTCAGGAAGCAAGCAAGAAATTTGATGATTTACAAGAGGCGGAAGATTTTTCAGAAGCTTATTTTGTACATGGATTGGCGGTACAAACTGCCGAAGCTACCGCAGAATATTTGCACCAGCATATTCGACGAGAATTAGGATTGGAAGAGGGGCAAGGGAAACGCTATTCTTGGGGTTACCCGGCGATACCCGACTTGGATGACCACGAGAAAGTATTCGATTTACTCCCTGCTGAAAAAGAATTGGGGATGTCGTTGACCGAGGCTTGTCAATTGGTACCAGAACAATCTACTGCAGCGATTATCATTCATCACCCGAAGGCAAAGTATTTTGGCGCGGGGGTGAGCAGGGTAGAGCAGTTGATGCAGGAGAAGGCAGGGTAAGGAATTATTCTCGAGAAAACGATAAATTCTGGCATGGTAAACTCTACTAAATTGTATTATTGGAGAGAAATTGAAAAGTAAAAATTTGGATAAAGGGGCAGTCTCTCGAATTGTTTTATTATCCTTACTTACAATATTCTTAATCATCCAAATCATAAATTTGGTGCCCCAGACCTATTCAGATCTAGTATTTATTCGCCAGAACATTGGTCAAACAGCTACCAATAGAGGTTCGAGAATGTTTGGGGGAAATGCATATGGAGAAAAGATCGAATTTCTAGGTTTGAATGTGCCTGAAGATGTAGATCTAGTTTTACCTCCTGAAAAATTAGGGATAAGCCAGTTTGGTTCCTCTAGCGCTTTAGCATATTATTTGGCACCCAGAAAATTTGAAAGTTGCGGCAGTTCATATATAGATTGTATTGAACATTATAAGGATACGCATGCAATAATATATTTTGACATGGGGGAGGATCTCACCCAAATTGGATTAAATCCTGGACAAATCATTATGATGGATGATGCTTTTGGAGTGATCGTTCCAGAAACCTCCTTGGGGGAAATTCCTTTAGCGAATCAAAGTTATGATCGAATTGAGCAAGTATTTATTGATCTGGGTGCTGGAATGTTGTTTTCTTTTGGGTTTGTTTTGATTGGGTATTTTTTGATGGACGGGTTTTTTCAAAAATCCACATTCCTGGTAAAAATATCGTTGGGATTTGGATTGGGGACAGGATTGTTTTCTTTCCTCCTTTACTTGGCGTTGCTCATTGGTATCCCATTGTCAAGCGCAGTGATCTGGGGTCTGTATATTGGGATGATCACAGTATCATTGGGAATATTGATATTAAAAATTAGAAAACAAGATCGGAAAATTGAATTCCCAAATATTCATTCCATTGACTGGATGAGTCTACCGATATTTTTGCTGGGGGGGATTGCGATTGTATTAGCTGTTGGAAAAGGATATTTTCAGACAGATGGCATCATATTATGGGGTTCAAAAGGATTCGGTATTGCAAGAGACGGATTAATCAAGGGTGTTTCTGGTTGGGGAACATCGACGGCTGCTTATCCTCTAAATATTCCTTTGTTGATTGCGACCTATAAAACTCTTTTTAATGAATTGATCCCACAATCTAAACTAATCTTCCCGTTTTATTATCTTTCTTTGCTGATCTTTACTTATAGTATATTGAAAGATAATATCGGGGAATTTGCCGGATTGTTAAGTGCGTTGATCTTGGGAACAATCCCAACAATATTTTTACATGGAACGATCGCCTATGCAAACCTGGTTGCGGGTTTTTACTTTTGTGCAGGGGTTTTGTTGCTTACAGGTAGTTTGTGGAAGGATTCTCAAAAACCCAATGGGATGGGCATATTGGGGGGCATCTTAATTGCTTTAGGTGCTTGGTCAAGACCTGAGACTGCGACGATCAACATGGTATTAATCGTTCTCATTGGGAGTATTGGCCTGATGAGTTGGCGTAAAAAAGAGGGAAAACACAAGGTTATTTGGGCGATCTTCCCACTCATCTTATTCAGCATTCTTTGGAATGTAACCTATTCAAATGTTTATGTAAATATGGGTAGTAATGACAGCACAGTCCTGTTTACTGGCTTAAAGGAATTCCTCGGAGGGAATTTACATATAAAGGAAGCTTTATACTTAATTGGATTTTTCTTCAAATCATTGTTCGATGTGAAAATTTGGGGATTTTTAGGGTGGAGTTTAGGTTTGTCAATCATCCTGTTATTTGTTAATAAGAGGTTCAGGAAGGAATTATTGCCCCCATTTCTCCTAGGATTTACATATATATTCTTTGTAATTGTATCCTATCATCTGCTAGGATACAAAGATGGTGGAACTTATGATATTAGTTGGTGGGCGACCACTGGATTATTGAGAATGGCGATTCCGGGGATATTGGTTGTGTGGGTCACGTTGGTTAAAACCTTAGGGATTGAGAGAGAAGGCATTTTTCTGGGACCTGATAATGAATAATATTGTGAAAAACAAGCATTTTCCAATTGTAATAATTTTTTTATTCCTAATAATAATTGGACTAATTGTTGTTCAGGATTATGGAGAAAGCTGGGATGAAAAATTACACATAGAATATGGTGAATATACATATAATAATTTTAGCAGTCTATTTACCGAAGACAATTTAAAATTTGGTCCGGAAAACCTAAGTTATTATGGTCCGTTTTTTGATTTGATCATAACTTTTGGAACAAAATTTATTCAGATAATTGAACCAGATATTTCTGTAATCCCTATTCGACATTTTTTTTATTACTTCTCCTTTTTAATTGCAGCCGGTAGCATTTATGTGATATCAAATTATCTATTCCAACAAAAACTTTCTTTGGGAATAACGATTTTGTTTATCACCCAACCTGTTTTGTGGGGTCATGCTTTTATTAATCCCAAGGATATTCCATTTATGGCCATGTTTTTGTTGAGCATTGCTGTAGGTATTGTGACTAGCTCAAAAATTGCTCCTCTTATTGCAACTTTTCAAGTTAATCGAGAAACTAATACCGGAAATATTTTTAAAAATGAATGGAAAACTGTCGGTAACCGAAAACCAATTCTAATTTGGGTCGTTATTTTTCTTTCATCAATTATTCTTTTTTTGTTCATGGAAAAGGGGTTAAACCTTTTTGTTGAAAATACGATCATTGATTTGTATAAAAACCAAGAATCATTTCTAGGTACATTGTTTGCTCAACTTGCAATAAATGCTAATGAAATTCCGGTTGATTCTTATGTTTTAAAAAGCATTGCACAATTAAAAAGGTTTTTTGGAATTTACGTAATAATGGGAACACTGCTGACCCTTTTGTGGATTTTTCGATTATTGCCATTGACACGAAAACTCATCTGGGAGGAGAAAGCTAAACCTTTCTTGAATAACTTATTAAATTCACTAAAAAATCCTTGGGTATTATTTACTGGCGTATGTGTTGGAATTACCACGGCAATCAGAATTTTAGGGCCGTTTGCGGGATTTCTTGTAGGATTTTATTTTATTCTCCTTTATAAACAAAAGAGTATTGCCCCAATAATAATCATGGGTTTTATTGCAGTTTTGACAACATATGTTCTTTGGCCATCCTTGTGGGAATCGCCCATCCGCCATTTTTATAAAAGCTTGACAGTAATGTCTGACTTTCCCTGGGGAGGAGAAATATTGTTAAATGGCGAGCTCTTTTTATCAAATTCCCTCCCTAGTTATTATTTGCCTCTATTGATGTCCATACAGTTTACAGAACCGGTAGTGATTCTATTCGTATTTGGAATCCTTATTGTCTCATTGGATATCATAAAAAAGAAAAATAATTGGAAAATTTGGATCATAATTTGCTCTTGGTTTTTTCTTATAGTCTTCATGATTATTTTATATAAACCAATTTTGTATGATAATTTCCGGCAACTTTTGTTTATCATCCCGCCAATATTCTTAATTACTGGCAAGGCTTTAGAATATATATTCAATAAAATAAAACGTATCCAAGGTCAGTGGCTGGTGGTGACATTATTATTAATTCCAGGAGTTTATTCCTTAATCGATCTTCATCCCTATCAATATGTTTACTATAATAGTTTTGTTGGAGGAGTTGAGGGAAGTTATCGTCAATATGAAACGGATTACTGGTCCACTTCATTCAGGGAAGCCTCAGAATTTCTCAATGATTACGCTACAATAAATTCTAAGATCGTAGTAATGGGGAATCACCTTATTGTAAAAAGGGTTGCCAGAAAAGATTTAATAGTTGAACCAGTAAAAGGGGGTACATATGATTTTGAAACGGGATACGATTTTGCGATACAATCCACTAGATGGAATCAAGATCTTAATAATTTCCCAAATGCCCCAATAATTTTTACGGTTGAAAGAGATGGTGCAGTTTTTGCTGTTGTAAAACAGTTAAGATGTACTATAAATAACCCCTGCCCCTAAACTTATTGTTAACCTTTCTCCTCCAAAAAAGAGAAAAAATATGAAAAATAATTTTTTACAGCTTATAGAAGATCAAGACAACCCAGTGCTTTTTGATGGGGCGATGGGGACTGTATTGCATGGCCGGGGTGAGAGTTTTGAGGGGAGTTTTGAAGAACTTAATCTTAGCAACCCCGCGTTAATCGCGGAAATTCATCGAGAATATATTGAAGCCGGTGCGCAAGTGATCATGACGAACACTTTTGGGGCGAACCGTTTTAAGTTAGCAGAAAATGGCTTGGAAGAAAAACTTGAAGAAATCAATTGCGCAGGAGTGCAGCTAGCGAAAAAGGTAGTTCAGGCCTCATTTAAGGATGTATTGGTAGCGGGGGATGTGGGGCCGTTGGGTGTTCGATTGGCACCCTTTGGGCGGGTAAAACCAGAGCAAGCACGCCAGGCATTTGCGGAACAAATTAGGGCGTTGGTGAGTTGTGATGTGGATTTAATTATCATTGAAACGATCAGCGACTTATATGAAGCTAAAGAAGCGGTGCGAGCTGCAAAGGAAAATTCCGATCTGCCAATCGTGGCTTCGATGACTTATACGCGGGATGACCGGACATTGCTAGGGGACAGCCCGGAAAAGGTGGCGCAGATGATATATGACGCTGGGGCAGATATTCTGGGAATCAACTGTTCAGGTGGACCCGCACAAATATTACGAATTCTAAAAAGAATGAATAATACAGTGCCAGATGCGAAATTCTCTGTGATGCCAAACGCGGGATGGCCTGAGAGAGTCAGTGGCAGAATTATGTATTCTGCAGGACCAGAATATTTTGGAGAATATGCACTGGCATTTAGACACGCTGGCGCAATAATAATTGGTGGTTGTTGCGGAACGACGCCCACTCATATTAAGGCAATGAAAACCGCTCTTGATAATACACCCGCTGAAAAATATAAAGATACTAGTCAAATCCGGATATTGCAAAAAAGCGAGCCAGTACCAAGAAGCGATAAAAAATCACAATTAGCCGAAAAAATGGCTTCGGGTAAATTTGCGATTAGTGTTGAAATGGACCCGCCGCGAGGGTTGTCAATTCACAAAGTGCAAGCGGGGGCTGGGTTAATGGCGGATGTGGGAGCGGATGTGATCAGTGTGGCAGACAGCCCGATGGCGAGAATGCGAATGAGCCCATGGGCAGTTTGTGATTTAATCCAGCGGGATGTGGGTATCGAGACCACTTTACATTTTCCTACTCGAGGGAGAAATCTCTTGCGGGTGCAGGGCGACCTGTTGGCTGCACATGCCATCGGGATCAGAAATATCTTTGTGGTGATGGGCGACCCGACCGAGATCGGGGATTACCCAGAGGCGATGGATAATTATGACCTGGTTCCTTCGGGATTGATTAGGTTGGTGAAAGAGGGGTTTAATCTGGGGGTAGACCATGCGGGGGTGCAGATCGGGGAGCCGACAAACTTCTTTGTGGGCAGTGCGTTGAACCTAGCCCCGCGCAACCCGGAAAGGGAAATAAAAATCATCCAACGGAAAATAGAAAGTGGTGCGGATTTCTTTTTAACCCAACCGGTATTTGAGCCAGAAAAAGCGAAAGAATTTTTGGACTTTTATGCTGAGACCTATGGCCCATTGAGTAAACCCCTTTTGGCTGGTGTACTGCCTTTATATAATTCTCGACATGCGAATTTCTTACATAATGAGGTGCCTGGGATTCATATCCCCGAACAGGATCTTGATCGCATTAAAGATGCGGGAGAAAATTCTGCAAAAGAAGGTGTTCAAATGGCGATTGAATTGATCGAAAAGATCAAAGGGTGGGGACAGGGAATATACCTTATGCCGCCATTTGGACGGTTTGAAATGGGTGCTGAGATCATTGAGGCAGTAAAAGAAGAATAATATATTTTAAGAGGGAAATGCAGTTAAAATTTGGCTTTACTTTCATTTAAATTGCTAGTCTCTTGACTTGAATTCCAATCCCCACTACTATTATAAAAGCTAAAGAATTAAGGAGAAATATATATGCATTACCGCCGTTTGGGAAAGTCGGGAATAAAACTGAGCGAAATTTCTTTGGGTGCGTGGGTGACCATGGGATCTCAAATTGACGAAGATACCTCTAAAGAGCTTATCGTTAAGGCTTTTGATAATGGGATTAACTTTTTTGATAACGCCGATATTTATGCTCGTGGACGGGCGGAAACAGCGATGGGTAAAGCTATTAAGGATTTGCCCAGAGAACAATTGGTGATATCTAGCAAGGTGTTTTGGCCGACGATGGAGGGGCCTAATGGACGTGGTCTTTCTCGGAAGCATGTAACAGAGTCTATTCATGCATCACTAAAACGGCTGGGAACTGATTATTTGGATCTATATTTTTGTCACCGATATGACCCTGACACGCCAACAGAAGAGCTGGTTTACACGATGACACATTTGATCGAACAGGGAAAAATCTTATATTGGGGAACTTCAGAGTGGCGCGCTTCTCAAGTTGCTGATGCGATTGGTATTGCACGACAATATAATTTGATTCCACCAACAATGGAGCAACCACAATATCATATGTTCCACCGACAACGTGTTGAATCTGAACTATCTCCTTTATGTACCTCTCATGGCATTGGCCTGACCACCTGGAGCCCATTGGCGTCCGGGATATTATCGGGTAAATATAATGATGGTATTCCTGAGGGGAGCAGAGCAACCATTGAGAACATGGCTTGGTTGAAAGACCATATCACTGAAGACCGCATTGAGAAAGTTAGGCAATTGGAACTTATAGCTGCTGAAATGAACATCACTATGGCTCAGTTGGCGATTGCTTGGTTATTGAGGCGAAAAGAGGTGAGCAGTGTAATCACAGGTGCCACCAAAATATCTCAATTAGAGGATAATTTGGCATCCCGTGAATCAGTGGAGTTGCTAGAAAATGAGATATTGGAGAGGATCGAAGATATCTTAGATAATGATCCGGTAAATGATTAAGGATTGGTCATTGACCTATAGATAATTCACTCATGCTACAAGAAAATCAAAAGACAAATTTTTTTCCGATTGCTACAAATGTATTGCGGATCCATTGGATGGCTATCGCCATCCTTTCGGCATTGGTAATCATCTTGTTTACTTTGGCAACCCAGGTTGAACTGGGACTTCCCTTTTTATTATCTTTATTTGGTGCATTGTTTCTCGCAGTCCCGATACCAGTGATCTTCTCACGACTAAAATCTTTTAGGGAAGGTTCCTACACGTTAGGGCGCGAGGGAATTGTTCTGAAATGGGGAAACCGAATTGAAGAAATCCCGATCTCAGAGGTAGAGTGGGTGAGAGAAGCTATAGACCTTTCCATCCCCTTAACCCTGCCGCGACCCCGATGGCCAGGGGCAATTGTGGGGAGCACAAATCATGCTGATGCTGGGAAAGTCGAATTTATGGCATCAGATGAAAACCAATTGATCTTGGTTGGGACAAAAAGGGGTGTGTTTGCCGTTTCACCAGAAAAGGGAAAGGATTTTATCTCCACTTATTTGCGAGTAACAGAAATGGGGAGTATTTCTCCTTTGGAGCCTTATTCCGCATATCCAAGTTTTTTGTTTAGCAATATTTGGAATTCTCGATCTTCAAAAATATTTTTGGTGGTTTCGATAGTACTTGCTTTGGGATTATTCCTTTGGGTTGGGATTACGGTTCCCAATAAAACAGAAATTTATCTGGGGTTTAATTCCCTGGGATTTCCTATGGGACCGATTCCCGCTACTCAACTCTATTTAGTGCCCTCTATAAACATTATTCTTCAAGGCGGCGCGTTCTTTTTGTCTGCGTATTACCATCGGAAGAAAGCAGATCATCCGATGACCTATATTTTATGGTTTAGCAGCACAGTAATGTCGATATTGTTTTTTGTTGCGACTTATTTAGGTTTAAGTTATTCGTAATATTTATCAAGATATCCACAGTTATCCACAGATCGGATTGAGTTATCCACAAAAAAGTCGATAGAAAACTATGGAAATACCTTTTTCATTACAAAATTTGATCGTTGGTTTTGCCGCTTCTGCTGCAATTGGCCTGGTGGCTTGGCGAATGGGTGCTTTGGCAATTAGCGGGGCATTTGGCGCAACGATGATTGGTGGATTGATCTTTGGATTTGGGGGGCTTTCTTGGGCAGCAATTTTGCTTACTTTCTTTATCTCATCCAGCGTGATGTCAAAACTGTTCGCTAAAAGAAAACTGGAGCTTGCTGAAAAATTTTCAAAGGGTTCTAAACGAGATTGGGGGCAAGTGTTGGCAAATGGGGGTGTGGGTGTGTTTATTGTGGTGATTCAAGTTTTTTTCCCTGAAACGATTTGGCCATTTCTGGCATTTGCGGGGGCTTTTGCAACAGTGAATGGAGACACCTGGGCCACAGAATTGGGGGTGTTGAGCGCTGAAACACCAAGATTGATCAGCAACAGGAAAGCAGTGCCGCGGGGCACATCTGGTGGGGTGACCTGGGCGGGCACAATGGCAACAATTGCCGGGGCAGGATTGATCGGTTTTGTCGCAATATTATTTGAGCCAAATGTGAAGGGGCTGTTGGTTATGCTAATGATCACCCTAGGTGGGTTGGCAGGGGCCACAATGGATTCGTTCTTGGGGGCGACAATCCAGGCGATCTATTATGACCCTGTTCGAGAGAAAGAAACTGAGAAGATCGTTTATGACGAGAATGGAGAAACAATGGCACCGATAAGGGGATGGGATTGGATGAATAATGATATGGTCAATTTCCTTAGCTCGATATTTGGGGCGTTGATAACTGTTGCATTATGGCAAATCTTCAGTTAATATCATTGATTGAAAAGATTGAGGATCGCTAAGGAGCGAAAAAACAGATGAAATTTCGAGTACCAATGTCGTCTCCAGATATTACGGAAAAAGAACGAGAGGCTGTATTAAGGGTCTTGAGTACACGTCATTTAAGTATGGGTCCGGAATACAGGGCGTTTGAGCAGGCGATTGAGGAATATGTGGGGGTAAAACATGCGATCGCGGTGAATTCGGGGACTGCAGGATTACATTTGTGCATCCGAGCAGCTGGCATTGAACCGGGAGATCTGGTGATTACAACCCCCTTCTCTTTTATGGCTTCAAGCAACGTGATTTTATTTGAACAGGCTGTGCCTGTTTTTGTAGATGCGGACCCAATGACTGGAAATATTGACCCGGTACAAGTGGCACAAGCAGCGGCCGATATTAACGAGGGGGGGGAAGCGGCAAAGAAATGGCTTCCCAGAAAAGGTGTGCAGGCGGGTGCAAAGTTAAAAGCGATCTTGCCATTGGATATATTTGGACAACCCGCTGATATGGATCCGATTCGAGAAGTTGCTGAGCAATATGGACTGAAGATCATTGAGGATTCCTGTGAAGCAATTGGGGCGACCTATAAAGGAAGGAAGGCGGGATTGTTGGGAGATTATGGGGTGTTTGCTTTTTACCCTAACAAACAAATGACAACCGCAGAGGGTGGGGTGGTTGTGACCAATGATGATGAAGCCGCCTCCCTGATGCGAGCATTGCGGAACCAGGGGAGGGCAGAGGGAGATACCTGGCTGGAGCATAGCTATTTGGGCTATAACTACCGGATGCATGAGTTGAGCGCGGCGTTGGGGCGGGTGCAGGTAGCGAGGCTCGATGAGCTTTTGGATCAGCGGGAAAAGGTTGCCCAATACTATGAAAAACACTTGGCTAAATTGCCAGTTGAGACGATAAATGTGGTTGAAGATACCACTCGGATGAGCTGGTTCGTGTATGTGGTGCGAGTGGAAAATGGTGTGGATCGAGATAAACTAATTCGGAAAATGGGGGAGGTGGGCGTACCGGCGCGGCCGTATTTTGCACCAATCCATTTACAGGCCTTTATGGTGGAGAGATTTGGTTTTGAACTGGGAGATTATCCGGTGACAGAAGACCTGGGGCGTCGGGGGTTGGCTCTGCCATTTTCCGGGGTGATGACGGAGGAACAGGTGATAATTGTAAGTGAGGTTTTGGGGGAGTTGTTGGGGTGAAGATTTGATCTGGGATTGATTCCTTAAATTAAAAAGCGCCTGACAAAATAATATTGCCGGGCGCTTTTGTTTATTATTTTCCGAATGAAAAGCGGGATTTCTTTTTTTCTTTTTCCCAAATTTTAGGTTCTAAATGGACAAATTTTATTTTATTCATGTGCTCAATGAACTGAGGTTCGAAATTTAATTTAATATCTGAAGGATTTCCAAATTTTATTTTGTCCAGGTTGGGATCAAAGGGTTGCACGACGACAGATTCGGCATGGAGGAAGGTTTCTGCGGCCCAATTTTCTGGGTGGACCTTCCCGATAGGATTGATAACCTTCGCTTTGATCCAAAATCTGGTGGCGAATTTAAAGGCATTTTTAATACCCATTAAACGGATTAGTTTAATAGTTGTTTGGGTCAAATTCTTAGGGCTTTCGCTCACTTCACCTTCTAACAAAGATTCCCCAGTATCGAGATCGGTAAAGATGAATTTTTTCGTCCCTTTTTCTTCGTCGCGGCTGATGGCTCCATTACATAAATGAGCATTTAATCCTAAATATTCGTTGTTGTAGGCGATCACGGGTTCGGTGTCATTCCAGACCTGATCTGCATAGAGGCCAACCTTGGGTTCGTTGGCGATGATCTTTAAGATCCCAAAGGGATGTGGTTTTAGGGCGGTGAGGGGGGAACGGCTGACAAGATAAGAATATTGAAGTTCGACATGGGGACCTAAGTCAGCTTCTTGAAAATCGCAAAGCTTAATAAGCATTAAAGCTTTGCCATCTTTGGTTTCAATGGGATATACGGCCTGACCGTCTAAGCGTTCTTTGACGACGGAGAGGTCTGCTGTGCCGCCGATTATCAAACAGTTGCCATCGGAGACGCGATAGGGGGTGGACGCGGTGCCAGTGGAGAGTTGAACTTGACCTATAAGGGGATTCGGTTTTGCTTCTTTTTTTGCCATGATTTCCTTAGCTGGGTTCTTTTGTAGGATTAAGACAGATGGACGGCACTAAATTTTCGATTACCTGGATGAATTCTTCTTCTGGAAGATTGGATACAAGCTCAACCTTCAATTCATCGACGAAAAAAGTGACCAAGCGAGTTTGATGGGTGTCATAATTGTTTAGATCAAATTGATTACCAACCCAATCTGCGGGACTCTCGACATAAACGATTTCTGCGGGATACCCGAGAACTAATAATGAGCGGGTAGCGGCGAAGAATTGATCCCATAGGTCGACATCTTGCCCGAGGGATTGAATGATTTTAACAAAATATTTGTCAGACCCGTACCATTCTTCGAACTGATCTAGGTTGGGTTCATGAGTGGCGTAGGTGCCGGTGGTGAGAATAGTGAAATCCTCGGGGAAATAGCCCATCGTGTAGGGAATAAAGGCCTCAAAATCTGCATAGGAGCCGCTGGATGTTTCGGGCTGGAATAGGTGTAGGATTTTTGGGGAAATTAATATGATCGCAATCAGTAGGATGGCGAGCAGGATGATTTTGACATATTTTTTCATGGGGGTATTGTAATGGGAGTTAGGGGGAACGAGTAGGGTCTAATCGGGAGAATTCTTAGCGTTCTCTTTTTGATGGCGGACGCGCCTTAGAAATGCTGGGGAATTGAGCCCGCGTTCTAGTTGGTAGGTGACGTAATGCTGCATGAGAACTTCGAGCTCACGATGGATCTCGGGAGAAATGTTGGCGATTAGCGCATCTTGAAAGCGGCTGCGTTGAAAAAAGCGCAGATATTTAAGGGCTTGCACGGAGATGGGGGTTGTGCCAGGAAGATTTTTACCATGTTCAGGAGAGACAACCCCACCCAGTGAGACGGAGAAGAATTGATCTTGAGCAATGATCTCGTCGTCGGAGACCACGCAGGTTTGGAGTTCGGGGCGGAAGCCGAGGAGGTCTAACATTTGGATCTCATAGTAGCGGACAGTGATCTGGGGGTCAATATCTCGGTTGAGCCGATCAAAGGTCTTGACCAATAACGGGTAAATGGCATTATGCTCATGACCTTCATCATAGGTGAATTTGTCGAGCAATTCAGCGATATAGGCGGCATAGCCGATGCTTTCGAGGTCTTCTCGCAAGGCCTGGTGGGTGTTTTTTGCTTCGGCTTGGGTGACGATATACCAATTTCTTCCTTTAGCAAGTTGTAATGTGACGAGGGTGAAGGGTTCGACATGGCCAGCTTTTCGGGAGCGGACTTTGCGGGCGCCCTTGACCATGGCGCGAAGTTTTCCACGCTCACGGGTGTAGAGGCTGAGGATGCGGTCGGCTTCGCCAAACTCGGTATGCTTGAGGACGATGGCTTCAACGCGAAAGGAGCGGTCTCTTTGGCTCATAAGTGGATTATATCAGGGGGGACGAATGGGAAAATGGGGTCAATTGAGCTTCTCCCAGATCATATAAAGACCCAGGTTTCCGGTTCTGCCATCGGAGCTAAATTCGTTGATGACCTTGAACCCCGAATGCTCGGCTAGATGATGTAGTTCTTCGCTGCTATATTGATGGACATAGCGCAAGCCTTCCCCTCCACGACGCCAATCCATCAAATAATCCCCTTCATCGACATCCGCTTGGTTAAGATCGATGCGGTCCCAGGGTTGAATGCGTGCTTTGAGACTCTCACTGTTAAGAAATTGCCAATTCGAATGAATAAATTGGCCATTTGGTTTGAGTAGAGCATGGACTTTATTGAGAAAATTTAACCGGGAACTTTTACCGGGGAGGTGATGCATTGTGGCGAAGGAGAGGATGAAATCATATGAGTTGGAAACAAGACCATCATCCCAATTATCGCTTGTAAGGTCACCGGTTGAAAAGGAAAAATGTGGATTATTTTGATCTTGGGCAATTTGAACCAAGTCTTCACTAAAGTCTATGCCGGTATAGCTGCCCTGAAAATTTTGTTGGGCTAACTCAAGGGCAAAATTGCCATTCCCACAGCCCAGGTCTAAAATGTTTGCATTTTCTGGGAGCATTTTTATGACTTGCATGACCCCGGATTGCAGGCGCTGACGGGTAGCAGAGAATGACTCTGAAAAGGTCTGGTAAAATTTATAGTTCAGTTTAATTAATTGAGTAGCGGTTTTTTCTTGCATTTCTCTATTATATTAGAATAGCAAGATCGAGAATAGCCCATCAGACAGCAATGTCTAAGATGCTTCTAACGAAAAAGTGAGCCATGAAAAAAGATCTACAGGCACAATCCAAAGAATGGTTTGATCTGAAAAAGCTAACGCCAGATAAGATGGCTTTGGCTAAGTTGGCATTGGCAGATATTCGGGAGGGAGTGGAAGTATTTGACGCGATCAAGCGATATCCTCTGCAGACCAAGGGTGGGGGATATATTGGGAAGCAGATGTTGGTGGCGGCTTATCGGAAAATGGTGGCAGAAGGGGAAATGGAAGCTGATTTAAATCTATTGGCTCAAATCCGGATGAAACCGATGCGCACACAGTCTGGGGTGACGGTGGTGACAGTGCTGACCAAGCCTTACCCATGCCCGGGGAAGTGTATTTTTTGTCCGACAGATATAAGAATGCCAAAAAGCTATTTACCAGATGAACCAGGAGCAATGCGGGCGCTACATCATCAATTTGACCCCTATGACCAGGTGGTGGCCCGGATTCAGGCTTTGGAAGCGGTGGGACATCCGACAGATAAGATTGAATTGTTGATCTTGGGCGGGACTTGGAGCTCGTATCGAAAGGATTACCAGGAATGGTTTATCTTGCGTTTGTTTGATGCGATGAATGAAGTGAAATTTGAATCCCTCGAAGAAGCACAAGAATATAATGAAACTGCTGAACATCGAAATGTGGGGATGGTGATCGAAACCCGACCGGATCATGTAACACCAAAGGAACTGGATTGGCTGAGATATCTCGGGGTGACCAAGGTGCAAATGGGGGCTCAGAGTTTTGATGATGAAATCCTTGATCTAAATAAGCGGGGGCATAGCACCGCAGAAACTTTGGAGGCGGTGCATTTATTGCGAGCGGGGGGATTTAAGATCGTGCTGCATTGGATGCCGAATCTGCATGGAGCGACACCCGAATCTGACAGAGAGGATTTTGCGCGGACCTGGGTGGGGTATTGCCCAGATGAGTTGAAAATATACCCGAATCAGCTTTTGGAAAATGCGGAACTATATGAGTATTGGCAGCGGGGAGAATTTAAACCTTATACGACAGAAGAGCTGGTTGAATTATTAGTAGATATTAAACCGACGGTGCCGAGGTACTGCCGGATAAACCGGGTGATTCGCGATATTCCTTCTACGAATGTGGTGGAGGGGAATAAGCGGACTAGTTTGCGAATGGATATTCATAAGCTGTTAGCTGAGCGGGGAGAAAAATGCTCCTGTGTGCGCTGCCGAGAAGTTCGGGGGGCAGAAGTGGTGGGGGAGGATCTGGTCTTTGATGACTTAGTTTATGAAACAGGCAAAGCTGAGGAACATTTCTTAAGTTTTGTTACGGGGGAAGACAAGATTGCAGGATTTTTGCGACTTTCCCTGCCAGGAGAATCTAGCCCAGAAACAGGGTTGTCCGATTTGGACGACTCCGCAATTGTGCGGGAAGTGCATGTCTATGGCCAGTCGATCGAGGTGGGAAGAGAGAAGGGTGGGGCGGCTCAGCATATTGGACTAGGTACGGCCTTGTTGGAAAAGGCAGAAGAGATTGCAGGGATGAAAGGGTTTGGGAAATTGGCAGTGATCGCTGCAGTAGGGACGCGAAAGTATTACGGGGGACGGGGGTTTGAACTGGGGGAGCGGTATATGGTGAAAAACCTTTAGGCACTGGCATGTGTTCCTTTATACCGTCGGGGGAGAAGTTGTTTCCCACGAGGAAATTGGGCGATTGTATAAGAAGTAGATATATTTGATTTCCTCAATAACCTTGGGAACTCTTTCCAGCAAATCCAAAACAATTAATCAAGTTTTCTATGTGATAATTATGGGGAAATAAAGGAAACCCTTATGACAGAAAAAAAACCTATCGTACATCTGATCGTGGCTGCAAGGCCGAATTTTATGAAGATTGCACCGCTTTATCATGAGTTAATAAAACAAGGTTGGTGCGACCCGATCGTGGTGCATACCGGGCAACATTATGACGCGAATATGTCGGGGAATATACTGCGCGATCTGAATATGCCCGAACCAGATATCCATCTGCGGGTAGGCAGTGGGAGCCATGCCGAGCAAACAGCAGGAGTGATGTTGGCTTATGAAAAGGTCTTGATCGAATCCCCCCCTGATTTTATTGTGGTGGTGGGGGATGTGAATTCGACATTGGCTTGCTCGATCACGGCTAAAAAATTGTGGTTCAAGGTGGCCCATTTAGAAGCTGGCTTGAGAAGCGGTGACCGGACGATGCCGGAAGAGATCAATCGGATCGTGACCGATGCACTCAGTGATTTGTTGTGGACGCCCTCACCGGATGGGGATGAGAATTTGAGGAATGAGGGTGTGGCTGAAGAAAAGATCGTGCGGGTGGGGAATATCATGATGGATTCTTATGAGTTGATGCGCGAGAAGATCGAAGCGGATAAGGGTCTGGAGAAATTGGGGTTGGGGACGGGTGAATATGGTTTAGTGACGATGCACCGCCCAAGTAACGTGGATGATGAAGCACTGTTTAGAAAACTGATCTCTCAAATCATTGAGATTAGCGAGAAACTACCTTTGATCTTTCCGGTTCATCCACGAACTCGTCAGCGGATGGAAGCTTTTGATTTGTTGAAAGAAGTTGAGAGGGCGGCGGGAATCACGTTGCTCGAACCTCTGGGATATATTCCTTTCATGAGTTTGGTAAAGCAGGCAAAAATGGTGCTGACCGACTCGGGGGGGATTCAGGAAGAGACAACTTATTTGAACGTGCCATGTTTGACCATTCGAGAGAATACGGAAAGACCTATAACGATCAGCCAGGGAACCAATGCTCTAGTGGGACCAGATACCTTGATGAAAAATGCACAAAAGATCTTGGATGGCGATTGGCCGAGCGGGATACGACCAGAATTATGGGATGGAAAAACAGCTGGACGAGTGGCAGAGAGTATCAAAAAGTCTTTGGGAATCTAAAAAATAACCTGTTTTTTGGCAATATGAGAATATGAGAAAATTGAGAATTATGGGTTCTGATTAGATTTTTATTGCTCTAATTATGGGCTCGCTTGACATATTTTTCACACGCGAGTAGAATTGCCAAGCATTTGAAAGCCTTCAAATGTGATGCCGAGGTAGCTCAGTTGGTAGAGCATGCGACTGAAAATCGTAGGGTCGACAGTTCAAGTCTGTCTCTCGGCACTCGGCCTATTTATTTAGGCCGACTTGCGGGCGTAGCTCAGCTGGTAGAGCGCCTCCTTGCCAAGGAGAAGGTCAGGAGTTCGAATCTCCTCGCCCGCTCAGGTAATAAAAATGGCTGGTAGTCTCTGGCAGAGTTGGCAGCCAAGAGCGCTATCAGCCGAGTAGTATATACAGGGCGACGTGGCCAAGATGGATAAGGCAGTGGTCTGCAAAACCTCGATCACCGGTTCGAGTCCGGTCGTCGCCTCCAAAGAATAAAAAAGCGAGCAACTGCTCGCTTTTTTTGTTTAATATTATGAAGATTCTCAGTCAGCAATTTTCCTCGATCTCATCTCAGAACGAATTTTTTCCGGGACTTGTTGAATATCAAATGAAATTGCTTGAAGTAATAGTTGAAAACCTAAAATAATGGGCATTGCTGCAATCATCACGGTTCCTGTGGTTGCGGGAATATTGGAAATGATTGAGGTATTCCAGGCCCAAGCTCCCCAAACAGTACCAAATAGACTAAGAAAAATACCGGAAAGTAGGTATATTGAACCTATTGAAAAATCGAGTAAAAAATATTGAATCATTATTCTTCTTATAAACCCCTTGAAGAGTAAAAAAGGGAATTCCAGTAAAGTTTTTGTAATTGAAAGCGAGCTTTTTTCTCCCTGATAACGTGCGGGTGTGGGTACATCAACAATTAATGCCCGTAATAAATTTAACTCAATTAGCATGCTGCTTTCGAAAAAATATCTGTCGTGAAGACGATCTTTGTTAATCAAATTTATAATATCAGTAGATATGCAAGTGAAGCCATTGGTGGGATCAAAAATGTTCCAATACCCACTTGCCATTTTTGTGATGAAGGATAAAGAAAGATTTCCAATACGACGAATTAGGGGCATTTGTCGTATTTCTCCTAAAAACTGAAACCGATTGCCCTTGGTGAAATCTGCTTTACCCAAAAGTATGGGTAATATCATCTGTGTCATATATTCAAGGGGGGATTGATCATCCCCATCCACCTTGAATACGATCGTAGAATCTAGATCTAATGCGGCTTGGTAGCCAGTCAACATTGCTTTACCCACCCCTCCGTTTTTAGAATGTTTCTTCAATGTTAGTCGGGGATCGGTTGCATTCATTACATGCTCAGATGTGGAATCAGGACTTGCATCATCCACAACAATGATGTGATTGACCCAGCTTGGGATTTTTTGAATAACCATTTCAATGGTTTCCTCAACACGATAAGCGGGAATTACAACGCTAATCGTCTCGTTTTCTAACAAGTATTTTAGGTTAGCAGGAAATTTGTTTGTCAAATTATCAATCCTTATACGCCAGTCTTTCAATTTATACAATAAAGTATCTTTACAGGATTATTATAACGATAAATAGTCTTCAAGCAAGAATTGTCTAGGTTGATCTTTAAGGAATGGGATAAAATATAGAAACTATGGCAACCCAAGGATACTTTTGTTAATGAAGACATTGAATAAAATCAGTTCGTTAAAACCTGAGGTTTTATTTGCAATACTGATTATTGTTTTTGGCATGATGAGTGTTTTCTTGGTTCCTGTTGGGGGAGGATTTGATGAAGATACACATTTGGCCCGCATTTGGGAAATGTCAAGTGGGACCCTGCTTCCCAATCAGAAACTTGGAATCAATGGTTTCCCTTCAATTTTCAATGAGTTATCTTATAGGCAAGATTTCATTATTGAGTCAGTTGGATCAGAATATCTGGAAAAGTATTTAGAGGCAAAAATTGATTGGGGTGTGATGATTTCTCATGAAACCCGCTCTATTTATTTTCCAACCCTTTATCTTGTGCAGGCATTTATTATGGGGTTGTTAGGGAGATTGTTTGATACTCCCGTTCTTATTATATATTTCTCTCTTCGAATTTCTTATTTGTTAGTTTACGCATTTTTAACCTTTCTGGCAATTAAGACAATTCCCTTTGGAAAATGGTTGTTGACCTTGCTGGTTCTTTCTCCAATGGCAATAACGCAAGCCTCGATTATCTCGCCAGATGCAATTACTCATGGGATGAGTTTTTTGTTTTTAGCATGGGTGCTCAAGCTTTCTAGGGAGGGGGAGGAACGATTAAATAAAAAGGGTATCATCATATTAATTACCCTCATTGTTTTACTGTTTACATTGAAGATTAACAGCTCAGCTTTAATTTTGTTGGTTTTCTTGATTCCACCTAGTAAATTTGGTTCAATGCGAAATTATTTTTTTGCGATTTTGGGCATTGTCTTGATCTTTATCGTAGTGGTATTGGGTTGGAGTTACCTGACCTCTTCTGAGCTAACCACTTCTGGTAATGATGCGGGTATAGTGCTCGATCAGGCAGAATTCATTATTCGTCATCCAGGGGAATATACTAAGATTATGGTGGATAATTTTAGTCAGAGATTCGAACAATATTATAAGGAATGGGTTGGCGTATTTGGGTATTGGTATTGGGTAATGCCACCTGTTGTATACATATTGTTTTTTGTCTTATTGGTTCTAGCAATTGCGGCTGATGTCCCTGATGAGAGTATTGGGGTTAGAGAGAGAATTATTTTGGCAACCACATTTGTTGCAGGATATGTATTGACTGTTACTCTCCTCTATTTGAAAGATAATTCTTTGGGTACACAATCTATAGGGGGAGTTCAGGGACGATATTTTATTCCAATGATGCCTCTATTATTGCTGGCGTTGAGTAGCAAGAAATTCATATCGATAAATAATTTTAAAAGAATTTTCATTCCGGGTATTTTTCTAATGTTAATGATCTTTGGGGCAGGAATGTACCTCTCCTACCACGTGAATTGTGGAACTAATTACTATACTTCTGGATATTGTTATAAGCCAAATTATAAGAATTGGGATGCTAGCCCTTCTTTTACCGAAGAAATCACAAGTGAGATCACTTTGGAACAGGAAATTTATGTGAGATGTAATAATATGGAAGAGTTGAGGGTGTGGATGAAACCATCTGCGAATCTAAGTGGAACCACCTCTTTTATATTATTGGATGCTAAGACCGAGCGAATAATTTTTGATATTAATATAGATAATGATTCCATTCCATACAATAATTGGATGACAATTAATTTCCCAATTGAAGACAATTCAATAAACCATGGGTATAAATTTAGTATTTTTTCTGAAACTGCTGAAAAAGAAAATGCTGCATTTGTCGGAGTGAGTGCAAGAGAGGAATATTGGGACGGAAAGCTTTTGATAAATGGAGTTCCTCAAAACCATGATGTTTTATTCCAGTATGGGTGCGAGATCAACGTATTTGAAGATTGAAATATTTTAGTAAATGATTATTTTGAGAGTGATTGAGAAATAAAATTATTTGGCCCGATAAGAATTTTGAATTATAAAAAAAAGCGAGCAATTCGTTCGCTTTTTTGTTTTTTGTTGATTGATTCTGAAATATTCTTGGCGAATGATGGAATCGTTCATAGCCTTGTTCATAGAACATATAGTATAAAAAGTATAGAAATAATCCTTATTTGCCTTTTTTTATTAAATTAGTTCAATGTGTAGATTTCTTCTAAAGCTAGAAACGGAAGAAAGGTAATCCGAATAAATTGGAGGATCGATGGCACATAAATATGTTGGGCTTGGAAAAAATGGGAAGAAAATATTCTTATATAAGGATGATCTAAGCACAAAAGTACGCCAAGTGCTTTGGGGGGATTGGCTGCGAATCGACAAAGAGAAACATGAAACTGATCCTAAACCGGGTTGGCTGCCTGTAATTTGGGCACCAAAATTGCTTGAAAGACAATGGTTATATATAAAAGAAGAAGAAACTACTGATAAGCGCCCATTGGAAATTATTTTTCTTGATGTGGGACAGGGGGATGGGTCGGTTCTGATCACTCCAGAAAGCGGGGCAAAAGAAAAAATTATTGTGATCGACGCAGGAGAGGGGGGGAATATGCGGGCATTTTTGAATGGCCGTTTTCGGGCATACCGCGGATTTAATTTTGATGCGGCAGTGATCACCCACCCGGATCAGGATCATTATTTAGGATTTGAGAAAATATTTGAGGACCATGATATTGGATTTAAAACGATTTATCATAGCGGATTGGTTGAGAGGCCAGTGTCTGGAACTTTTGATAAGTTGGGGGAAATGAAAACTGACCCTGCCACTGGGGTGAAATATCTAGTCGATTTGGCAGAAGAAAAGCAAACAATTGAGGATATTTATAGCGATCCTGAAAAAATTAGAAAGTTTTCATTTCCGGGCGTGATGCATAAGGCATTACAGAATGAAAAGATAAAAGATTATCGGATGCTGTCAACTGGACATGGTACATTGGAGGGGGAGCAAGCTTACATGCCAGGGTTTGCCCCGTCGGACCATCGAGGATATACGGTTGAGGTCTTAGGACCAGTGGTGGAATATGATTCTGAACAGAAGCCTCGGTTAAGAAGAATCTCCAGTGCATATGGTGAGACAAAGAATGGCCATTCAGTAATTTTAAAATTAGAATACGGAGATTTCAAAGTTCTGTTTGGGGGAGACCTAAATATTCCCGCAGAAAAATTCTTGTTAAAACATTACACTGGCCGGGAGAAATTTCCATCCAAAAAGAGTGCTGATTATTTGATGATGATCCAAGAAGCAAAGCCTACCTTCGGGGCAGAGGTGATGAAGGTTTGTCACCATGGATCTGAAAAGGTCACAGATGCGTTTTTAGCCGCAGTGAATCCGGCCTGTTTTGTAATCTCATCTGGAGACCAGGAGGGCCATGTACATCCTCGGCCAGACCTGTTAGGCAGGTTGGGAAGGTTTGGACGGGGAGAGTCTCCGGTATTGCTCTCCACTGAATTGCAAAGATCCACAAGAGAGAGGGAAGACAGAAAGTTGGTGGCGGCAATGCATAAAGAGGTGGATAAATTAGCAAAATCTCCAACGGAGAAAATTAGAAAATCTTTGCATAAAAACATCAAAGAATTAGGTAAAACAAATGTGTCAGTGTATGGGGCGATCTATGTGAAGACGGATGGGAAAAAACTCATAGCCGCTTTTAAGAATGAATTGGATGCGCCAAAGAAGAAATGGTTTTATTTTGAATATTCAATTGACGAGGCAGGGAATTTAGTGCAAACATAAAAACACGCTAAACCTGAGGGCGAATAGACTTAGAAACTTTCTAAGTCTTTTTTCATTAATAAATTTATCGGTAGACTTTCCTTTATAATTGATACATTCAATAATTTAGGAATGAAAAGAATGTCTGAATTTGCTAACATATATTATGAGAACGAGAGATTCAGTAAGCTAATCTTAGAAAAAGGCCGGGTAGAACATGTTGAATTCCATGATTGTGAATTTAACAAGTCATCTTTTTGTGAATCTAGTTTTATCAAATGTATTTTTAATAACTGCCGCTTTACTAGTTGTGATTTGAGCAATATTGGTATAAATAATAGCTCTTTCATCCACACTAAGTTCATGGGCTCAAAGATGATCGGGATCGATTGGGTCAGTTCAGGCTTGGGGAAGAAAGAAATCATTAAAATTAATAACCCGATTTCTTTTTATGATTGCGTTTTGAATTATTCAGTGTTTTTGGGGTTAGATCTAAAGAATGTTCAAATTGAAAAATGTCTGGCGAAAGAGGTAGATTTTTCTGAAGCGGTACTGAAAGGGGCGAATTTTTTGAATTCCGATCTAGCAGGTTCCATTTTTAATCAAACAGATCTCACCCAGGCTAATTTTGTGGGGGCGAAAAACTATTCTATAGTGCCTGGAGTTAATAAATTGAAGGGGACCAAATTTTCTATGCCAGAAGCGATGTCTCTCCTTTATAGTATGGAGATCGAAATTGTAGATGAGCTGGCAGGGAATGAATCAGACGCAGATTAAACTATTTATTTGGAGAAATTCTTTTGGAAATAAACCTTGATACGAAGTATGTAAAACTCGATCCTAAGAATCCTGATTTTTATCAAAATCCTTATCCCTACTATGCTGAGATCAGAGAGAAGTGCCCGATATTTTATTGGGAAGATTTTAATATCTGGTGTTTTGTTAATCATGCGGATGTGGATGCTGTTTTGCGAAACCGAGATTTCGGGGTTCAAATTGACCACCTTGCTCCCCGTGAGGAGCTGGGGTTAGATCAAATTCCAGAAAATGTAAAAGTTTTTCATAATAATGACAGCCATGGAATCTTGGGGATGGAGCCACCGAAGCATACTCAAATCAGGAAACTTGTTCAAAAGTCATTCATGAATAGGCAGATTGGGGGATTTAAAACGAGGATCGAAGAACTTTCCCATAAGTTAATCGATGACATTGAAAAGCAAGAAAGAACGAACCTGCTTGAATCTTTTGCCACGCCTATTCCGATCACAATCATTGCTGAATTGTTGGGGGTACCGATAGAGATGGGATCGCAAATGTTCAAATGGTCACATGATATGGTGCGGATGTATCATTTGGGAAAAACTGAAGCGGATGAAGCTAGAGCGGTAAAGGCAACGATTGAATTTAGTGATTATTTGCGAATGCATGTCGCAGAACGCCGATCAAAGCCAAAGGATGATCTGCTAACTCAGTTAATAGAAATTCAAGAGGAGGGGGAGCGACTAACTGAGGAAGAATTGATCGCAAATTGCATATTATTGTTAAACGCGGGACATGAAGCTACGGTAAATGTGATTGGGAATGGAATCTATGCCTTACTAAAAAATCCAGATCAACTACAAATTTTGCGAGAACATCCTGAACTGATAGATCGTGCTGTGGAGGAAATTCTTCGGTATGACACGCCCCTCCATTTTTTCAAACGCTGGGTGTTAAAGGATTCCCAAATTGGGGATATACGGTTTCCTTTCAAAACACAGGTGGCAGTGTTGTTGGGGGCTGCTAACCATGATCCCGGTGTTTTTGAAAACCCAGAAAAGTTGGATGTGATGCGAGAATATAATCCCCATCTTTCCTTTGGTGGGGGAATCCATTTTTGTGTGGGGGCACCATTGGCTAGGTTGGAATTGCAAACGGCAATCCCGATCATTTTGGAACGTCTTCCCAATATGCAATTGGAGTCAGAACCCCTGTTTGCAGATACTTATCATTTTCGTGGGCTTGAATCTTTGGTAGTGAGATATTAGTTAGAAATAACTAAAACATACTTTTTTGTTTGGATTTTTCTCCATAACCTTCGTCTGGGGGCAAGTTTTTTTCTTTGGAAGCCTCCACGGCTAATTTGTCACAACGCTCATTGGCGGGGTCTCCAGCGTGCCCCTTGACCCATATAAACCTTACTTTATGCTTTTTTAGCTCTGGCAAAAGTTGTTTCCAGAGATCCACATTCTCTGCTTTTTCCCTTTTATTCCGTTTCCACTTATTGGTTTGCCATCTAAAGACCCATTCTTTGTTGATGGCGTCGACCAAATATTTACTATCGCTATATAAGGTGATCTCGCTAGGTGTTTTGATTGCTTTGAGACCTTCTATGGCTGCTAAGAGTTCCATACGGTTGTTTGTGGTTAGGGAGAACCCGCCAGACATTTCTTGGGTACCTTCAAGCCCTCTTATGACAATGCCATAGCCACCTGGCCCGGGATTTCCCGTACAGGCACCGTCCGTGTAGATCGTGATTTTATTATTGCTCATCGATTATTTTTTTCCTGGTAATTTCGTTGTTATTGAAGAATTCAATGCAAGCAGGATGTTTCCAGGCTGGACGGATTTAGATCGGGTTAGGCGCATTCCTTCAGGAGGAACCAACTTAATACCCCAATCAGATGAAACCTCACAGCAGTTGGGCACCTGGCCATATTTCTCTGTAAAATATTGGATCGCCCGTACTAAATTTTGGAAGGGAGGGTCTTCACTTTGATTTTTATCGATCTGCCACATCATCCAGTCTAGTGAAGGACCTTTTTTACCACTCATATGGGTATTATACGTCAGAGAAAATAATCGTGTTCCATATAATGAATAAAAAATGAGGTGGTTGATTTATTCAGTCCTTAATAGGATAATTAATTAAATATTAGTCAGGATTTAAATATGCCCATTGTTCCTCTTCCCTTTTCCAGAGAAGAAATTGACACCAGTATCGTAGATAGGTTTGAAAAAATCGTTTCCACCTATCCAAAAAGCTTAGCCATTAAAACGGCTAGGGATAAGTTTACCTTTCTAGACCTAAATCAAAGGGTAAATCAATTGGCATTTAAGATTTTAGAGTTGGGAGAAAAAGCAGATAATACGGTTGCAATATTTCTGAGCCATAATGAGTTTCCGATCATTGCAATGATGAGCATACTTAAGGCGGGAAAGGCATTTGTGCCCTTAAATTCGAGTTCGCCAGATGAACGAATAAAAAAGATACTTCGTTCATCCAGGAGTGAAATGGTGATTACGGACAATCGATTTATAAAAAGATTGTCGAAACTTGGATTAAAAAATGGAAAGAAGATAATCAATATGGATCTTCTTTCGGATGAACTTCCAGATAACAATCCTGGAATCCAAACAAATCCTGAAGACCTAGTTGCAATTATATACACTTCTGGATCCACAGGGGTTCCTAAAGGTGTGATGCATGTTCAAAAAACGATAATGCATAACACTTGGGTACAAACCGACTCATTAAAAATAGACCCCAATGATCGGCATACATTGATTCCTCATCTTTCTTATGTGGCTGGCTCTACGGATATTCTGCGGACATTGCTAAACGGAGCTAGTCTCTTCCCGATAGATTTCTTGGACGTTGGGTTGAATGGTATTGGTAGAACGATTCAAAACGAAAAAATTACGATTTACCATTCTGTGCCTACAATATTTAGAAGGTTGATTGAAGAAGAGGCGGGGGGACAAGATTATTCTTCAGTGAGGATCATTCATTTAGGTGGTGAGCCAGTTTATGCGGGTGATGTGCGATTGATTCGAAAATATTTTTCAAAAGACTGTATCTTGTTAAATAATTTAGGATCTACTGAAGTGCCGACCTATCGAAGGCATATCGTTTCCCAGGAGACGAAGGTTGAGCAGGGGAATTTACCGGTGGGTAATCCGGTATCAGATAAAAAAGTGACAATTGTGGGGGGGAATGGTGAAGAACTGAAACCGGGTGAGGTGGGGGAAATTGTTATTGAGAGTAAGTACATGTCCTGGGGATATTTCAATGACCCAGAGCGAAGTAGCAAATCATACCGTCCACTCCCGACAGCGAATCTCGCAGGACGATTTTTTTCAGGAGATATCGGGATGATCGATGAGCAGGGGGTAATGAAATTTTTAGGAAGAAAAGATTATCAAGTTAAAATTTTTGGCAACCGGGTTGAACTGGGGGAAGTTGAAGCAA
Organism: Chloroflexota bacterium; assembly: GCA_018662365.1. Classification (GTDB taxonomy): domain Bacteria; phylum Chloroflexota; class Anaerolineae; order Anaerolineales; family UBA11579; genus JABJGH01. The sequence continues at coordinate 29,026 of JABJGH010000052.1, forward strand.
ACATGCTTTCAATAGATGGTGTACATCAGGCTGTAGCTTTGGTCAAACAGATTGCTGGTGAATATATCTTGATGGGCTATATTGTGCCTTCGAAAGGCAAGATATTAACTATTGAAGAAATTCGACAAGAAATGTTGAAAAAATTGCCAAGTTTTATGGTTCCCAAACAATTTTTGATCATGGAATCTTTTCCATATACACAAACAAATAAAATCGATAGAGAAAGTTTTCCAAGTCCGACACCTAGCAAAGCCCTTGAAATTCATGAAAGCGAATTGCCTAGAAATCAAATGGAAGAAAAACTGACCCAAATATGGCAGGAGACCTTAGGGATTCCTCAGATTGGCATTCGGGCCAACTTTTTTGAACTGGGCGGGGATTCATTGACCGCTGTGAAATTATTTCTCTCAATTGAAGATTCATTTGGGGTAAAGATGCCGATCTCGATTTTATTAGAAGCGGGAGATATCGAAAAACAAGCAATGATCCTGAACAATACGGACAGGGTAATTGATTGGTCTCCCATTATTTCTGTGCAAGCCTTAGGGGATAAGCCTCCCCTGTTTTGTTTATTCGGTGAGGAGGCAACCCGCTTACTTTTAGGCAATTTTCAGAATATTTTGGGGAGGATCAACCGGTATTCTTTTTACAATCGAGAGGGTTAAATGGGAAAGAAACCCCCATGAAACGGGTTGAAGAGATTGCCACAGATTTTATTAGAGAAATTAAAAAGATTTGGCCAGAAGGACCTTATCGATTTTGTGGTGCCTCGTTTGGGGGAATGGTTGGGTTAGAAATTGCCCAGCAACTTAAGGCCAACCATGAGGTAGTCGATTTGCTCGTCTTATTTGACACTTATGGGCCGGGTTATCCGAAATTTGAAAATGGAATTGGGAAATATAAAAAAGAAATGAATAAGTTTGGATATTATGTAAATAAGCATCTATCTAGTTTTCGAAATGCAGATGCTCAGGGGAGGAAAAACTATTTGAGATATTATCGTGATTTTGTACCTGAATATTTTAGAATAAAGAAGAGCGCATTGGGTGAAAAAATTGAGAATTGGAAATCTCAACGAGAAATCCCAAAGGAGATCAAAGAAGTTATCCGATCCAATATAGAAGCTTCAGAGAAATATCAACCTAGATCCTATGATGGAAAAGTAGTGCTCTTTAGGGTTAGCAATCAGCCCCCGGGGGCAATCACAGATGAGCAATTGGGTTGGGGTAGCGTGGATATCAGTGAGCTAGAGATACATGAAGTTGATGCCCACCACGGTAGTATATTATTTGAACCCAGCGTTAAGAAGGTTGTTGAAAAAATACAACAGTATTTGTAATTAATATAAAAATCCCTAGGCAATCGTTGCTTAGGGATTTTTGGTTTTAATAAATATATATTTTATGAACTTAGAGCCTGCCCATATAATCGGTCTCTAATATCCACGACCTGACTACGTAAGCGGTCATCATGTTCAATCAGTCCAGCAATTTTTTTACAGCCATGCATAATGGTGGTGTGGTCTCTTCCGCCTAAGACTTGACCAATTTGCGGTAGGGATATATGGGCTTCTTCTCTAAGTAAGTACATTGCAATCTGCCGGGGAAGTGCCACTTGTCTGGATCGATTTCGATCCATGATCTGATCGATGGAAATATTGAAGGTTTTCGCAACCATGTTTACAATTTGATCAGGCTCTAAATTTCGCCTTTTTGGCATCATATCAGCCAAGGCAGAGTCTATAAGTTCGGCAGTGAGTGGGATTCCCCTCAAATCTGCATAAGCCATAATTCTATTTAACGCCCCTTCTAATTCTCGAATATTTGACTGCATGCGTTGGGCAATGGCCTCCAAAATTGCATTGGGAACTTTTCGTCCTTGACGTTCCGCTTTAGATTGAAGAATGGCTAACCGGGTTTCAATATCTGGGGCTTGTATATCGGCGATCAACCCCCATTCGAATCTTGAGCGGAGGCGATTTTCGAGGGTGCTAATTGCTTTCGGAGATCGGTCTGAGGAAAGCACAATCTGTTTGTTTTGCCCATGCAAGGTATTGAAGGTATGGAAAAACTCTTCTTGAGTGGATTCTTTTCCAGCGATAAATTGAATATCATCGATCAACAAAACATCTAACCGACGATATTTTTCTCGAAATGCTTGGGTTTTGTGAGAGCGAATAGCAGTGATAAGATCGTTAGTGAATTCTTCTGAGGAAACATAAAGGACAGAGAGCCCCCCCTGATTGCAAGCGTTTCCAATGGCATGTAATAGGTGGGTTTTCCCTAATCCTACTCCACCATAAAGAAATAAAGGGTTGTATGATTTGGATGGATTCTCTGCAACTGATACTGATGCCGCATGGGCTAATCTATTGCTAGATCCCACAACAAAGTTTTCAAAAGAATAGCGAGGATTGAGGCTATTGGAATTTGGGTTAAAGATAACGGGCTTTTCTTCAACAGGTAAAACTGGCAGGTCTTCGGATTCAGTTTCAATATTTTGGGTATTTTCTTGTTGTACGATAAATTGAATTTCAATGGATCGATTCATGATCCCAGTAAGAATTCTCACAACGGTGGAGGTTAAGCGACTTTCTAGCCAATCACGTGCATAGGCATTTTGTACGCCAACAATAAAGATGCCTTCTTCAAAGGAAATGAAATTGGTGTCTTTGGCCCATGTATCAAATGTTGCTTTAGCCATTTCCATTTGAAGTTGACCAAGAACTGCCTGCCAGGCTTGGTTCGCGCTCATCATGTACTCCTCCTCCGGAGTGTGTAAAAGTGAAATAGCAAAAATAAATACTGCTGCAATGCGCGTAATAGCTTGCCCCATACCGCAAAACCTGGTTGGAAATTTTCTTGGGATTATGCTACTTGCTGGCTTAACTATTTTGGAAAATGTTAAGTCCTGTAAAATTGTGGTAACAAAAAGAATTTGTTGATTTCAGGTTTTCATTGTAGCAGATGCTCGAGTTGTGTACAATACTAAATGCCTACGCCAACCTAAATAAATTCCTTTTTTTAAGTTTCGGAATTGTTAAAGGGTTTGACGCGCGTGAAATATTTTTTAATATTTTTATTAGATTTTTTGTTCCCAATAGAAGTCGCCGGTTAAAATTCCTCTCCCCCATATATGGGGGGTAGATAGCAAATTAGGTATTTTTGTCCATGGGCAGGGGGTGAACCTTAAATATATTTAAGGTTCGTTTCCTTGATGTTTTTTTTAATTGAGGTTCCAAAAAAAACATTTCATTTATTGATTCATCTGATGATTGGGCTGTTTTTATGAATCAGGGGAACATGAAAAATTTATATGGCGACAAACCCATTTTTATTTTAGGTGTCATAGGCAAAGAATGGTTATAATTTGGAATAAATTAGATGAAATGGCTTGGTCTGGAGATGAAATGAGCAAAAAATCTTCGTTATCGGGGGAAGAGCTATATTTAGACAGCATAGAGGAACAAGATTCTGAAATTTTGTTGTCTTGGTTACAAAACGAAAACACCTTGAGGCTGCTAAACTCTGTTCCTGCATCTCCTTGGACAGTGGAAACTATTGGTGAATGGATCAAAAGGGTAAATGGCTCAAAGAATGATTGTTTGTTTGGGATACGGGCAATGCCTGATGGGGAAATGATCGGTTATTTAGAAATCGATGGCATTCGTTGGGAGGATCATACTTGTGGGATGTCTTACCTAATTGGCGATGAGGGGTTAAGGGGAATGGGGTTGGGTTATCAAGCTGTAAAAATTGGATTAGATTATGCATTTTTTGAGTTAGATATGTATCGAGTTCAGATCACAATATTTGAAAATAATCCTGTTTCTATAAAACTGGCCCAAAAATTAAACTTTGTTAAAGAGGGAACATTTAGAGAACATATCGCACGAGATGGTCGAAGGTATGATATGTATTTATATGGATTGTTAAGGAAGGAGTGGAAAAGCGAAAAATAAAAATATTATTGGTAAGGGTTGCGATGTAACAAGTCGAGAGGAATTTCCTGTTTAGGAAATGACAGGCAAAGTTTGATTATAGGTTTATATAAAGGAATGCTAATATTCCCGATTCTATATGTAATTGTTTTATGACTGATATTTGATAATGGATAACCATTCTGTCTCCATAGAGGGATCATGACTGACTTAAAAACTGTACCAAAAGCTTTAAGAAACTGGTTCGTTGTTCATGCAGTAGTTGATTTGCTATTTGGGATTCCACTGATGCTCATGCCAGTTTTTACTTTAGAACTATTTGGATGGCAAACAATGGATGTGATCAGCGCAAGGGTGGTGGCGGCTGCCCTATTTGGTATTGGGATAGAATCTTATATTGGTCGAAATGCAGGCAGGGAGGTATTTCTAGGGATGTTAAATTTGAAGATCATTTGGTCGCTGGCCGTTATTTTGGGGGTGAGTTGGTCATTGTTGAATAATGCCCAGGGGGCACCGATGATGGGATGGGTACTAGTTGGTGTTTTCTTGGCTTTTAATTTTCTGTGGATTTATTGGCGAATTAAATTAAAATCGTGATTATTCCTCTTTATTTCTAAGGGAAATGGGGTATAAAGAGGCCAAGGATAAATAAAAATTGGAGAGCAAAATGACATTGGAAATTAATAAGATCAGGGATAAATTTCCCGCACTTAATGACGAGATAATCTATTTTGATAACCCGGCGGGCACCCAGGTAGTTAGAAATGCGGTTGATCGTATGACTACCTATATGATCGAAACGAATGCCAACCATGAGGGGGTTTTTGCGAGCAGCCGAGCCTCAGATGCGGTGATTGATGATGCAAGATTGGCGATGTCCGAATTTTTGAATGCAAACAGCCCGAATGAAATTGTTTATGGTCCAAATATGACCAGCTTAACTTTCCATCTTAGTCGTTCACTGGCTCATCTGTTCAACCCGGGGGATACGATTGTGGTGACTCGCCTGGATCATGATGCAAATATTTCTCCTTGGGTTTTGATCGCTGAAGATGGGGGATTAAATATCGAGTGGGTCGATTTTAATATCGAAGATGGCACACTAGATATGGACTCATTTTCCTTAGCTTTGGAGAAAAGCCCCAAGTTGGTTGCGGTTGGTTATGCGTCTAATGCATTGGGAACGATCAATCCGGTAAAGAAAATTATTGAGATGGCGAAATCCGTAGGAGCCCTGACCTTCATTGACGCTGTTCAGTATGCACCGCATGGACTGATTGATGTGCAGGATCTTGATTGTGATTTTTTGGTTTGCTCGGCGTATAAATTTTATGGTCCACATTTGGGGATCTTATTTGGGAAATTTGATTTATTGGATGAACTAAAAGCTTATAAGGTTCGACCTTCTTCCAATAAGCCCCCTGAAAAATGGCAGACGGGGACCGCAAACTTTGAAGGGATTTGTTCTACCCATGGTGCGTTAGAGCATTTTGCTTGGGTTGGAGATACATTTGGACAGGATTATAAGGATAGTTTCTCTGACAAATTGAGTGAGAGGGGAATGAGTTATCGACAAGGGATGGCGTCAATTCGAGCTTATGAATACGAACTCAGCAGGAGAATGATCGATACTTTGAACTCTATCCCTGGGATAAAGTTGTATGGGATAAATGATATTCGCAGAATTGAGGAGCGAGTGCCTACTTTTGCAATCAATTTGGCAGGCATGCACCCTAAAAAACTGGCGGAGGAGCTAGATAAACACAATATTTATGTCTGGGATGGCAATTATTATGCGCTGGCTGTTACTGAACATTTGGGGGTGGAAGACAGTGGGGGGATGGTGCGAATTGGTCCTGCTCATTACAATACGGTGGATGAAATCGATCGATTTGGTCGAGTATTAGAAAAGATCAAAAATAACCACAAATAGAAACATTTGAAATATATAGCGTGATGAATCGCCTGCGAATACTTATTGACAATAATTTCGCAGGTGATTTTCGTGTTTTAATTTTTGGGGTTATTGGGGATTTTTTTATTTAAAAGATAAACGCTAAGGTGAGGGGGGCACCCTAGCGCTCATCAACCTAAATATAACAAACTGCATTAATAAAGTCAATATTTGAACATAAGAATTATATTAATTCGCGGAGTGGGGCTGAAATTAAAAAGATAAACGCCAAAGTGAGGGGGGCACTCTGACGTTCATCCGCAGAATTATACTACTTGTCTAACAATTGTCAAGGGGTAGAAATAAACCTTTTTTCTAATGATAAATTAAATTTTTAGCAGATGATTTGAGGTCTTATTCTGCCTCGAATCATCTATTTGTGAGTTCAAAACTGCCTAATAGTGAGAAACAAGTTTCACCTTCAGCAGCTTCACAACGGAGCGGGTGTCTCACCTCCCCCTAGTTCTTTCATCATGCTATCACAGGGCCAGTAGCCTTCCATGTCTAGGGTGCCTTTTTCGTTGATCCATTGATAGACAGGTCCTTGGCAGATAGCGCAATAATGCTAATCGGGGAGTCAAAAAAGCAAGAAGGAGAAAAACAATTCATAAGTGGTTATTGTTAAGGCGAGTTTGTTGGGATCAAATGCAAATCATGAAAATATAGGAGAAAAATATTCTAACTTTTCCTAATAAAAGAAAATCATTTTCATGAAGAGAGGGGGAATAATATTCAGTTAAAAGATCTACTTTTTTACCTCTGGAATGAAAATATCAGCCCCAAGGTTGAATCCTGCCGATTGTAATTTGCTCATGAAGAGAGGGCGAATGCCAGTAGGTCTGTGATTTCCAATTACTTTACCCTCAGGGGAAATGCCTATTTGTTCAAATTCAAATAGATCTGTCATTACGACGGTATCTCCCTCCATTCCTGCAATTTCAGTAATGTTGGTGACTTTGCGAGAACCATCAATTATTCTTGATTGTTGAACTATTAAATCTACTGCAGAAGCAATTTGTTTTCTAATAATTGGAATGGGCATATCTATCCCTGCTTGCATAGTTAAGGTTTCTAATCGGGATATAGAATCCCGGGGGTTGTTTGCATGGACAGTAGTTAAGGACCCATCATGGCCAGTATTCATTGCCTGTAGCATATCTAAGGCTTCACCACCACGGACTTCCCCAATAACGATACGATCGGGGCGCATTCTTAATGAATTTCTTAATAAGTCCCTAATCGTCATTTGTCCAATACCATCTGTATTTGCTACCTTGGTTTCTAATCGAACAACATGATCCTGTTGTAATTGTAATTCTGCTGCATCTTCAATGGTAACGATTCGTTCAGTATCTTGGATAAAACTAGAAAGAATATTTAATAATGTGGTCTTTCCTGAACCTGTTCCACCAGATACCACAATGTTTAAATGGGCTTTAACGCATGCTTCAAGGAAATCCCCCATCTGGGCAGTTAATGAACCAAATTCTATTAAGTCCTGAATTCCTAATCGATCTTTGGCAAATTTCCGAATAGTGATTGATGGGCCATCTATTGCAACGGGGGGTATTATGGCGTTTACTCGAGAGCCATCAGGCAGACGTGCGTCCACCGCAGGGCTATCTTTATCTATTCGTCTACCAATTGGTAACACAATTTTTTCAATTAGCCGGATTACTTCGGCGTCATTTTCAAACATGACCGCTGTTTTCTCTAATTTTCCATTTATTTCGGCATACACACTTTTGGGGCCATTCACCATAACTTCAGTAATATTTGGGTCATCTAGTAGAATCTGAATAGGTCCGAATCCCAAAAGATCATTCTTTAATTCTAAAAATAATTTTGATTTTATTTTTTCAGGAATATGTACATTCATTTGCTTACAAACATTTTCCATTGTTGAGGCTAATTCATTTGTGTCAAAGCTGCCGTTTCCCACAACAATTTTTACTTCTTTGAATATATACGCGCGGAGTTTATTTAAATTTGAGATATTGGATTCATTTTCAGGGTTATTATTGCTCATCGACTATTCCTTTGGAATAATCCATACAATATGATCTCGATTAACGATCATAAAAGGAATTAATTCTGATTTTTCCACTGGGGCTGAATCATCGATTAGAACAGCATTGGTTATTGCCAAAAATTGTTCACTGATATTAAGGGAATCTAAAATTCTCTTATCATATTTTTTGTATATTTCCCCTGTTATTATCGAGTTTATGGTTTTAATGGTAACAGTTAAGGCTTCTTTCGGAATAACGTGTGAAAAAAATTTGCCTTCCTGATCATACTTAGTGGACATAATTCTCTCCTTCAGGAAAAAGTCAGCTGAATGTAAGGTTTATTCTAATTGTTATTATCAATTATATACTTACAACTTACTTAGTTGTTTAATTTGTTTTTATAAGTTAAGAATATTTATTGAATTTATATTAAAAAAATTCAATCCAGGGCTGGAAATAATAAACCCTAGGGAATTTATTCCCTAGGGTTTATTGTCTTACCTGCAGTTATAGATGATTACGGCAGTTGGGTCAAGGTATTTGTGGTGGCGATGATAGTCATAATCAGGGCGAAGATAATTCCACCGAGATATGGATTTTTAGTAACTTTGTATAGCTTGCGATCAAGGATCACAGCTAATGGGAAGTAAAGCAATACTGGGAAAGCCTAAATACCATAAATATTTGAAACACTGGGGTCCATTACTTCTATCCAGGATTTTCAACGGTAGGATTAGAGGGCGTAAAAAGTAAAGCGTTCATATACTGTCCGGAGGGGGTTTTCCGGTGCAAATCATAATTTTGACATCTCCACCGTTTGCTTGCATTAAGCTTGCGCGAAAAATTACAACAACGCATAAAATTTAAACAACTTTTAACCAATATTGGGGTGTTTTGGTTTTTATTTCAATCTCTTAAGCATTTTTAATAATTACTTTATTTTGAATCGATAATAGGTTAATTTCCACTTATTTGATTTTCGCCTCCTCCTTGCGATCTGGATTTGCAAAAAGGTATTTATTAAATTCCATCAGGTGTTTATTCTGTAATATTAATTTAGCTCGCTTGATTTCTTCTTCTTTTTCCCCATTGTTCCAGTTAAGAATGTTTCCGGTTATTTCTGCTATTTCCTTTAATCCTGGCTTTGTAATCCGCCCTAGTTTGGCAAGAATTGTTCGTCGGAAAATGAGGTCATCTAGATGAATAACATCTTCCTGTTGGATTAGGTATTTAAATTCTCCACGGCTATAATCAGGATATTCTCTTAGGGGATAGTCTTTTGAATGATCTATAGATTCGATAATTTCTTTTGCATAGGTGCCGTGCCGTTCAAAAAGAATTTCGGCTCTTTCCGCTGAGCAATTAAAATTCTTTTGCCAGGACGAGAAAAATTCATTTCTCTCCGTTATTGTTTTAGGATAATTCCTGCCACCACCGATTTTTAGATTTTCAGTTTTCGCGACGCGTTTCTGCCCAAGTCTTCCCAAAATTTTATTGGTGGCAACTTCTGAGAATGCCCTGAATGAGGTCCATTTTCCACCTACTAAAGAGAGAATGGGGAATGATATTTCATCATCTGGCTCAAGGACTTGAACTTTATGGTTTCGACTAATTTGTCCGGTAGCACCATTCTTTGAATATTGAAGTGGACGTACACCAGAGAAGGTAAAGACGATATGAGATCGATCTACATAGATGTTTGGAAATACGCGTTTGAGCATTTCTAAAAAGTAGTCAATCTCTTCTTCGGTGATAACGATTCCATTTGGATCTTCAACTCTAATATCAGAGGTGCCGATCATAACCTTGTCTTTAATTGGGAAGATCAACACAATTCGGCCGTCTTTGTTTTCAAAAAAGATCTCGTTATCCACGATCGCGGTGCGTAATTCGGGATGGTCCAAAATGAGGTGAGACCCTTTGGTACCGCCAATAAATTGGGTGGGTGTACCGACAGATCGGTTAACTAAGTCAATCCAGGGGCCGGCAGCATTTACCAAGATTTTTGGGCTTACACTGAAAGTTTCGCCACTAAGCTCGTCCTTTAACTTAACCGTTGACCCAGATGCTGAATCTAGACGGACATAATTCAATGGAATTGCTTTTTCATTTTCTTCAACGGTGTCTTTAATCAATTCAATGGCAATTCGCTCTGGGGAGGGCATTGACCCATCAAAATAAGTGCCCGTATACAAAATATCTGGATTTAGGGATGGAAAAAGGGCACGGGATTCTTTTTTGTTTCTAAAGATATGTTTTGGAACAGTTTTTTGTTTGCGGGTAAAGAAATCATATAGAGTCATGCCGATCTTAATGACGATCGCTCCCCGTTCTGATGGTCTGTCTAATAACCCTAAAAATTTGAGCGGTGCGTTGAATAAGCCAGAAAAGCGATTGAATATGGGGTAAGTGGTTTTCAGAGGTTTTACTAAATGTGGTGCATTTTCAATTAAACGGTTTCGTTCTTCAACAGCCTCCCGAACTAGCTGGAATTCGCCATTTTCCAAATATCGTATTCCACCATGCACCATATGGGAGGACGCAGAGCTGGCGCCACTGCAATAATCCCCTTGGTCAACCATGACTACATCTATCCCTTGAAGGGCTAGATCTCTAAAAGTGCCGATGCCATTTATGCCCGCACCAACGATTAGAACGCTGATATCTGGATTGTCTTTTAATTGTTTTAAGCGGTCTTCCCTAGTTTGCATCTATTGATTCCTAATCTAGCCAATCAAAAGTTCGCGTGACGGCTTTTTTCCACTGAGAATAAAGTTTCGTATTTACATCGCTATTTGCATCTGGATGCCAAGTCTTGTCCAGTTGCCAATTCTTTTTCATATCTTCCTTGCTTTCCCAAAACCCAACCGCATATCCGGCGGCATAGGCTGCCCCCAGGGCTGTTGTTTCCGCAACCATGGGCCGAATGACTGGTACACCCAACACGTCTGCTTGAAATTGCATTAAGAGATCGTTATGAACCATGCCCCCATCCACTTTTAGGGACTTGAGGTCAACCCCGGAATCGGCGTTCATTGCGTCAAGTACTTCTCGGGTTTGGAATGCGGAGGCTTCTAAGACTGCCCGGGCAATATGCCCTCGGTTCACATAACTCGTCATGCCAACAATGGCTCCACGGGCATCTGAGCGCCAATAAGGGGCGAATAAACCCGAGAAGGCAGGGACAAAATATATCCCACCGTTATCTTCAACCGTGTTGGCTAGATTTTCAATTTCTGGAGCGGTCTCGATCATTTTCATGTTGTCTCTAAGCCATTGAACTAAAGAGCCTGAGATGGCGATCGATCCTTCCAATGCATAGACCGGTTTCTCATTACCAAACTGATAGCAAAGGGTGGTCAGAAGACCGTGTTTTGAGCGCACGATCTCTTCACCAGTATTGAGCAGCATGAAGCATCCGGTACCATAGGTGTTTTTTGCTTCTCCTGGTTCGAAACAAACTTGCCCGACAATAGCGGCTTGTTGGTCTCCCAGGATTCCGGAAACCCGAATGGATCCACCCAGTGGGCCGGATTCTTGAGTATGTCCATAAATCTCTGAAGAAGAAGCAATTTGTGGCAACATGGCAAGAGGAACACCCATTTCTGCACAAAGATCTTTATCCCAATCGAGTGTTTCTAAATTCATTAAAAGGGTGCGGCTGGCATTTGTTACATCAGTAACGTGTTTGCCACCGTCAACCCCTCCGGTGAGGTTCCAGACTAGCCAGGTGTCAATATTGCCAAAAACGGCATCCCCGCGATTGGCTGCTTCTCTCAATCCATCGACATTGTCTAAGAGCCATTTGATCTTTGGGCCGGAAAAATAAGTGGCAAGGGGAAGGCCGGTAATTGTTCGGAAGCGGTCTTGACTATCGTTTTTTCCAAGTTCTGCGATAATTTTGTCTGTGCGCACATCCTGCCAAACGATGGCATTATGATAGGGTTGGCCTGTTTTTGGATTCCAAACGATGGTTGTTTCGCGTTGATTGGTGATGCCAAGTGCGGCGATATCCCCCGGGTTGGCTCCTGCTTTTTTAATAGCTTCGCGAACGACTAATTGTGTTTTTTCCCAAATTTCAATGGGGTCGTGTTCAACCCAACCCGGTTTTGGAAATATTTGTTGATGTTCTAACTGATGGACGGCAATCGGCTCACCACTATGGTTGAAGGCCATGCATCTTGTGCTGGTCGTCCCTTGATCAATAGCTAAAACAATATCAGACATAGTATTTTGCTCCACATAGAAGGGGAATTAGTCTCATTATAGAATTGCAGCACATCCTGTCAAGGCTGTTGAACATACGTGCAAAAACTGGTGAATGCATAGTGGGCTTTTGGGATATATTCCACGGATGTTGCACATTTGTGCAGGATAAGTTATTATGGGAATACTATGACCAACCAAACGAGCTCCCAAAAAACAACAAATTCGATCAATGTGGCGCGGATGTATTATTATCAAAATATGACCACCGATGCGATAGCCAAAGAAATGAAGGTGTCTCGTTCTACGATCTCAAGGATGCTTACTTATGCCCGAGAAGAAGGCTTGGTGAATATTCAAATTGTAGATCCCAGGGATATTCCCAGCCAACTCGAAGCGGCAATACTTGATGTCTTTGAATTAAAGGGTGTTCATGTTGTGCCAGTGCCAGAAGTAGTGGGGGAGGCGGAGTGGTTGGAGCGGGTTGCGCAATATACTGCAAATTATTTGAATACGATCTTTGAATCAAATATGGTGCTTGGCATTGCTTGGGGTACAACGATGACGGCGGTTTCAAGGCACTTGCTGCGTAAAACGACTCATAATTCACAGGTGGTGCAATTAAATGGGGCGGGAAATACGCAATCGATGGGCATCGATTATGCAAGTCAGATCATCATGCGCTTTTCAGAAAATTACCGGGCTCGCGCACATTTATTTCCAGTGCCCACATTTTTTGATTTCCCCGAAACTAAATCTGCTCTATGGAGGGAGGCGAGTATTCAAAGAATATTAGATCTTCAATCTAGGACAGACTTGCTGCTTTATAGTATTGGGGCGGTAAACGCGGGTATTCCCAGCCATGTATATAGTGGGGGCTATCTGGCGGAAACGAATTATAAAGAATTGGAAAAATATAAAATTGCGGGGGATATCGCCACCGTGTTTTTTAAAGAGGATGGAAGTTTCGATAATATCCCTTTAAATAGAAGAGCAAGCGGACCTAGCCTACAATTATTTCGGGAAAAGTATGGGGTTTGTGTGGTTTCTGGCTTGGCGAAGGTTCGGGGATTGAACGCTGCCCTTCGGGGAAAGTTGATGTCGGAGCTGATTATCGATGAACCCACTGCTAGAGCGCTGGTTGAAAACTATTTGTGATTGATAAAGAGTGATCTCAAAAGGCAAAGATTATTTATGGGTAAAACCTCTAGCTGTCATTTGGCTATGAGGTTTTGTTTGATTCGGATCTGTTTCAAATAAAATAATTACTTTTACAACTGAATTGGTTTTGTTTTGCCAACTATGGGGTTGGGAAGCTTTAAATAATATGCTGTCCCCTTCAGATAATTCATAATTAGCATTTGCGATATTGTATTCTAATTGCCCTTCTAAACAGTAAATAAACTCTTCGCCAGTATGAGAGGAAGGGTCTGAAATATTTTCTGATCCGGGGGGAATAGTAATAATAAAGGGCTCAAATCTTTGTTTGATCAAACCGACCCCCAAGCCTTCAAAAATCAATCCTTCTAGCTCGACCTTTTTTGTTTCCGATTTTTTAGTAAAGATCGTAGTTTGATCCCCTTCGCTAACGAAAAAATTTGAAACATGGACGTTTAATGCACTGGCTATTTTATGCAGGGAGGCAACCGTGGGGGAATTTTCTCCGCGTTCAATTTTGCTTAAAGCATTTAAGGACAGCTCACTTATTTTTGATAATTCTCGCAAAGATAAGTTCTGATTTATTCGGTAATTTCTTATTGTATTTCCCACATCAGGATATTTATTATTCATAGAAAACTTCCTTCATGTAGAACCAATCCTGTAGTACAATAAAAGTATGAAAATGTCACTTATAGTGTGAATTATTTAAAATGACACACGCACATTTAGAAGTGTCACTTAAAGGATTATGATGAAAAAAAACATTAAACTCACGACTTTTTTGTGCATGATAACAAGTGTTTTGCTGGTTAATGCTTGCACGAATAATTCTAACATTAATCCCTCTAAACACGAACTTGGAAGCATTACAGGTAGGGTTTATTTTGATGAAAATTCGAATAAAGAGTGTGATTGTGAATGTGGAATTGAAGACATCAAAATTCGAATTTATAAAAACAGTTGTGCGGAATCCATCTTTCAATCTGTTGATTCTGATGAAGAAGGGTATTTTATTTTTGACGATCTAGAGGCAGGCACTTATTGCATCTACCCGGATATTCCTTTTACCTGTGAAGGTTTTACACCGACAACTGGCATAAATCGAATCATTGAGATTAAACCTGGAGAGTCGATTGAGGCTGAATGGTTTTCTTATGAAAAGTATGTTGATTTAGCCACCGATTAACAGTTTCACATTAAATATAGATTAGGAGAAATATGAAAATTGCATTGATCACGGATGATGAAAAAACAATAAGCGAACATTTTGGACGGGCTGGAAAGTATTTGGTTTTTACTGTGCAAGAAAATAAAATTGTACATTCAGAAACACGAAATAAAGTCGGACACAATGATTTCGTAAAATTAGAAGTGGAGGGGGGACATGAACACCATGAGGATCCAAGGGGCAGAGGGTTTGGAAACCATTCTGAAGAAAAACATCAGAAAATGTTTGAAGCAATTAAAGATTGTAATGTTTTGGTCGTTCGGGGGATGGGGCGGGGGGCATATTTGGGGCTTGAAAAATTAGGAATAAAACCAATTGTCTCAGATATTGAAGAAATTGAATTGGCGGTGGAAAGTGTAATAAAAGGGACGATTATCAATCATATTGAAAAACTACATTAAAGATTTAAAGGTCAAAAACGCTTAGGTTCTTCCTCCTTTCCCAACAGAGCCATTCTTGCCTGAATGGCTCTGTTTTAATTAACTTAATCAGCAAACATTTTCCACCGTCATTATTGAAAGTTGGATTGAAGATGGATGGTTCTAAACAAAATTCGTTTCAGGTTGATTTCAATATTTTTCTCAAAAATCAGTTAAGAAAGATTAATAAACTAGACATATATTACCAAAATGCGAATTAATCAAGATTTGATTTATAATAGATGTCCGATAAAAAAACTATAGGAGAAATATAATGGCTATTGCAAGAGTAACTGAAATTAAAGCTTCTTCCACCGTCAGTTTCGATGATGCCCTGAAACAAGGTGTTAAACGGGCAACAAAAACATTGAAAAATGTAAAATCTGCATGGGTAGAAAACCAAGATGTTCAAGTTGATGAAAATGGGGACATCTCTGAGTATCGAGTTCAATTAAAAATTACTTTTATTCTTGATGATTAATTTCTTTTTTGACCATAAGAATTTAAAATAAGGAATAATAAAAAATCCCCTACTGGTTAGGGGATTTTTTATGTTATTTTGTAGGACGGCTATTTTTTAGAAAATTTTATTCTAAGTCTAAAAGAGATCGTAAATAGGGCATATCTAAAGACTTTTCCATTGCATCTGCAACATCATCTAATGATGTGAAAAAGGGATCACTACTATTTGCTTCCAACTCCTGCCAGCCCAAAGATCTAAGCCAGGCGTGCCGAAAATGGTGGTTTTCAAATAGGCCATGGATATAACAACCCCATACCTTTCCGTCTTCACTCATCGCACCGTCATTTACGGAAACCGGGTTACCACTTCTTTCAGAAATGGATAACCAGTGGGAAGTTTCCATCAACTGGGATGTCCCCATATGAATCTCATACCCTGAAATGGGAGTGTCCCCGACCTCGCTTAACCAAGTATCTTCACTATTTATTTTTGCCATTATTCGATGCGTTGCTTTTTCTTTCTGAAATATCGTTTCTGTGGGTAAAAGCCCTAGTCCTTCCATCTTAAATGAGGAGGACTCGACCGAATCTGGGTCACTTATCGAATTGCCCAACATTTGATACCCACCACAAATCCCGACTACCGCTCCGCCACTTTCTTTAAAGTTTTGAATGGCTGTAAACAAACCCCTGTCTTTCAGGAACTTCAGGTCCGCAATTGTGCTTTTTGTGCCTGGCAATATGATAGCGGAGGCATTTCCGATTTCTTTTGGGGAATCGATATATCTGACACGAACATTAGGTTCATTGTTGAGCGGGTCAAAATCGTCAAAATTAGAGATTCTGGGCAATCGAATGACCACAATATCAATATCACCCTCTGCGGTGGGCACAAAATTCTGGGCCTCTATGGCAACGGCATCTTCTTCTGGAATACTGTGATGCACGTAGGGTACGATTCCGATTACGGGTATACCGCCTTTTTCTTCAAGGATTTCTACGCCATCATAAAATAAAGTAATGTCTCCCCGGAATTTGTTTACGATCAGCCCTTTGATAAGTTTCAGTTCATCTGGATCCATTAACCAAAGGGTGCCAAGAAGTTGGGGAAAAATCCCACCGCGGTCAATATCACCAGCTAGTAAAACCGGGGCATTGGCATATTGGGCGATAGACATGTTTACGATGTCTCCGCGTTTCAAATTCAACTCAGCGGGGCTGCCTGCACCTTCAATGATCACGAGGTCATATTCTTCTCTAAGATCGTCCAGGGCTTTTGTAGCAATTCCCCATAATTTATCTTTATGTTTGTAATAATTTCGAGCAGATAAATTGGCATAGGGTTTCCCCATTACAATAATCTGTGATCTGGAGTCGGCTTCCGGTTTTAATAGGATTGGATTCATATTCGGGGTTGGTTCAATGCCGCAAGCTAATGCTTGCGTGTACTGTGCCCGACCTATTTCCGAGCCATCTGCACAAACAGCTGCATTATTGGACATATTTTGTGATTTGTATGGGGCGACTTTGTATCCCATTCGAGAAAAAATTCTACAAAGTCCAGTTACTAACAGGCTTTTGCCTGCCGAGGACATCGTCCCCACCACCATTAAAGTTTTTCCGGTCATTTATTCCTCTTGTAGATGAGTTGTGTCATTCAAATGAATGATTGTTGAGTGTCCATGATCAATATGTACTTCTGAAAGACTTGCTGGATCAATTTGAAAGGACCAGTGATTATCTTGGGGAAGTCCTAGGGCTAATCGAACTATCTCTCGGATAACACCCCCGTGGGAAACAATCAGTATAGATTTCTCTTCTGTTATGTTTTTTAAATAGTTGATAAATATTTTTACAGTTTCAGAAAAGGAAGAAAAAGATTGACCACCTTCTGGGGGAAGGTCATAATCTTCTAACCACCTCTTTAACATTTCTGGGTATTTTGAATGAGCTTCGGAATAGGTGAGCCCTTCAAACACCCCGAAATGGAGCTCATTCAACCTTGGATTAGTGTTTACTTGTAATTCTCGATTTGCCTTAATGATATTGCCAGATTCAAATGCCCTTTTTAGTTCGCTAGATAATATGAGATCTATGGGTCTTGAATTCAATTTTTTTGAAAGGAGTTTGGCTTGTTGTTTTCCCTCTGAATTTAAAGGGATATCCGAACTTCCTAAATATCGTTTTTCTTGGTTCCATTGAGTTAGACCATGACGTGCTAACAAAAGTTTGAGCATTTGTTAAATCTCGAGTTCACTTAGGAATATTGAATGATTTACTTCATTCTCATTGGAATACCAGCTGCTAAAAAGTAAACTTCGTTAGCCCAGCTTGCAATTTGTTGGTTGGCTCTTCCGAGTACGTCTCTGTAAACTCGTCCTAGTTCATAGGGGGGGACGAGACCTAAACCAACTTCATTGGAGACAATGATAACGGTTGTATCAAGTTTTAGTACCGTATCTGAAAAATCTCTAATTTCTTCCAGTACAATTTCTTGAATTTTATTTACATCGATTGGTTCCCCTTCTTCCCCTGCGCCGAGCAATAAGAGGTTAGAGACCAATAATGTGAGGCAATCTAGCAAGATCACTTTGTGCAAGTCCCAGATTTCTTGGATGCCCTCACCGATCTTAGTGGGTGATTCTAAAGTTGACCAACTATTAGGCCTATCAGATTGATGTTTTTTTATGCGGGTTTTCATTTCCTCATCTTTTGCTTCCGCAGTGGCAACGTATAAAACAGAATCCCCGCCAATTTCTTTAGCAAGTTTTTCTGCATGAGTGCTTTTTCCACTCCTTGCCCCACCCAAAATTAGTATTGTCTTACTCATTAGGTCTCCTACACAAAGTTCCCGCTAAAAATTATCAATACCATAAGCTCAATGAGTATGCAGGTGGCTCCGTAAATATCTCCGGTTAAGCCTGGAAGGAGGCGCAATACATAGCGAAGCCAAAGAGAGCTAAGGATAATCACAATTCCGAAAATAATTATTCCTAGCCATTGGGCAATAAACCAGGTAATTATCAGGGTCGTAAGACTAGCAAACAACAGCTGTTTCCAACTACTATTATCCTTGATATCTTTCCCCATGCCCTCTCCTCTAGCATAGGGAAAGAGTACAAGGGCAAAGGTAAGGGACCAACGACCGAAAACCGGTGCTAAAATTAAACTTCCAGCCATATTATTCGAAGAGATGATTGTAGAAAACATGGTGATCAGCAAAACGGTGCCGCCAAGTAAAGCAAAAGCACCTACGCGAGAATCGCGCATGATTAACATTCTTTTTTCAGGGTTGAAGCCGCCAAACAATCCGTCACAGGCATCCAGGAAGCCATCAAAATGAATGGCGCGAGTGAGTACCACCCAAAGTGTGAGAACAATTGCTGCACTGACCATTTGAGAAAAATAAAAACTCATGCCATTCAGGACGCCGATTAATATACCCCCGAGCGCTAAACCAACGATCGGATAAAAAGCGGAAGATTGACCGAGTTCTTTTGCAGTAAAGGGTCGGCGAACCACGGTTGGGAATATAGTTAAAAATTGAAAGGCGGCTATCAACTCGATCATTTTATTTATTAATCCTCTTTGTCTGAAACGCCGGCTTCTGCAAAGGTTGCCATCTCAGATAATACTTTGCATGATGCTTCAGCTATTGAAATGCCTAAAGCAGCGCCAGTCCCCTCTCCCAAGCGGAAGTTTAGATCGACAATGGGTTCAAGATCCAACCATTCTAGCATCAATTGGTGGCCAAATTCTTGAGAGCGATGGGCCGAAATTAAATATGGTTTGACCATGGGAGCAATTGAAACGGCAAGCATAGCTGCAGCTGTAGAAATGAATCCATCTACCATTATCGCTTTTCCATTGGCTGCAGCACCTAAGATGACACCAACCAACCCGCCAATTTCAAACCCCCCAACTTTGGCCAATATATCAAAACCGTCATTGGGATTAGGTTGATTGACCTCAATTGCGGTTTCAATCGCCTTTATCTTTATTTGGAGACCTTCGTCATCAACACCTGTGCCGCGACCTGCAATTTTTGCAGCGGGTTTACCTGTCAAAACTGAGGCAATTGCTGCAGAGGGGGTCGTATTGCCGATTCCCATATCTCCTGTACCAACGATATCTAACCCTTTTTCTATTTCTTCGGTTACAACTTCGATGCCGGCCTGAACTGCAGCTTTTGCTTGTTCAGGTGTCATTGCAGGTCCTTCTAGTATATTTTGGGTGCCCATGGCAACTTTTTTATCTACGAGGTTTGGATGAGGTTCAAAATCAAATGCGACGCCCATGTCCACAACCGTGATGCGGGCACCCACATGACTAGCTAGCGCATTAATTGCAGCACCCCCATATAGAAAATTCATCACCATTTGAGGGGTTACTTCTGGTGGAAATGCACTTACACCCGTTTTTGCTACGCCATGATCCCCGGCCATAGTAATTATTACTTTGTCTTTTATAGCAGGAAGTGGGTTCCTAAAGATTCCGGCTAATTGGATAGATACTTCTTCCAGTCTGCCAAGGCTTCCTGCTGGTTTTGTGAGATTATTCTGTCTTTCTTGAGCCTCTTCAATTGCCTTTTGGTCAAGAGGTTTTATAGAGTCTATTGTTTTTTGGATCATTGTGAATCTCCTGAGAATAGTATTTTGTTCTTATTTTTTTAATGATTTTCAAACTTATTTCAAATTTTTCTTAGGGTAAATGAACCCAAACGTATTTTGGGAGTGGCCTCCATTGAGATGAATTATTTTAGTTATTGTAATTTGGATGGGGAAAACAGAAAAGAAACATTTCAAAAACCTTGAAATAAAATTCCCTGCTTCAGAAGCAGGGAACATTGTGTAAACATGATTCATGTTCCGACTCCTCTCTCTCGAAGAAAATTGGAACCAACTTTGAGTGGGCGTCCTGGCTTCCTGCAGTTTTGCAGGTAACAGTTGCGGGACAGCGTCGGTCTTTCACCGACTTCGCCGAAGAATTTTTTTTCTCTACCTTCCCATCCGGGGGTAAGGTACTCATCGTGGGTTTCTATTCAGATGTGATTGTGATTATATGAACAAACAAGATGTTCTGTCAAGGATATATGGAAAAACTGAACTAGTTATTTTCCATGGGTGATTGAGGATTAGTGCTCCGCGGGTATTGTCAATGGAATTAAAGGATACTTTTCTCATTGGTGTAAAATAATAAAATGAAGAAACGTTGGAATCTGGTCATTCCTTATATCTTGCTTGCATCGGTCATATTGTTTTTCATATTTTCGGGAGAAATTTTTACATTCTTTAACTATTTTTCCGATTCTGAAAAAGAATTAAAAAATGTTAATCTCCAAGACCCAGAAATTACACCGATTACTAATGGGACGCCAAGGAATGATGTTTCTGGGTCAATATTCTTCGATAAAAATGGTAATGGAATTTGGGAGGCTGACGAATCCCCGATGGAAAATATTGGGATTTGCGCGCTGAACTTAGAGGAAAATTGGGTTTGCACCCAAACCAATCTAATGGGTGAGTTTATTTTTAAAGAAATTTCCAAAGAGGGGGAACAACTATCGGTAAAATTAGAAGAACCCAAGCTAGGGCAACAAATGTTTAATTTTAAATATATCAATCTGTTTCATGGAAATGTTACCCAAGTGGCATACAAATATAATGGAGATGTTGTTGAAGAGCAGATTTTATGGGATTCGCAATTTATTCCAATTAACTCGGAGTTTAATTTTATAACTGTGGAGAGTTTAGAAATAGGATTAATGGAAGGCTTTCTGACACTTCCATATAAGGAGAAGGATAAAGGGGATTTTGAAATTTATTCTTATGTGGATTTGGACGAAAGACTAGGTGAGTATGTAAGGAATTTCAGGGGAGATACCATGTTGTCAGCGGGATTTCCATTTGAACCATACATCAATGGAACTGGACCGGGGCATGAGGGGATTGATTATTTGATGGAAACAGGAACCAATGTAATTGCTGCTGGTCCAGGAGTAGTCTTGAGAATAGGCGATTTCACAGATTGTTCTGGGGCATTGTCTGTAGAAATATTGCACGCAAATGGGCTAAAAACACTTTATTCTCACTTATCCAGAATATATGTAGAGAAAGACCAGAAAATTAACAGGGGAGAAACTATTGGACTGTCAGGAAATTCAGGAAAATGTTCCTTAGGCCCCCATTTGCATTTCGGATTATTATCAACAGATGGCCTAATCATAGATCCATATCGAGATGAAATAGATATAGACGGCTCACCAGGTTATTGGACTGTTGACAATAATCCTCAATTTTTAGATTAATATTGTGGCCATCTGAACTAAACAGCCATATTAAAAAACATGGGGCTAAAGTAGGGGATTAACCAAATAACCCAAACGAAGACGCTAAATTTATGGAAATTATTGATTGCATTTTCGTCTTTCTTAATCAGGACAACAAATGCCCATACCGCATGAATAAGCATTAATAGGATTGCAATCACTCCAGTAATGCCATGGATATCAAAGGTCATTCCACCGACAAATTGAAACATCAACCCTGTTCCCCAGGTATCGCAAATCAAACCAAGAACAAAGAAAATAAGATGCCAAGGTTTTAATTTTCCTGCAATCCTCTCGCTCCAGACTCCAATTGTGTAAAACAATAAGGCTAACCCCATGATCGTGCTTGCTAATGGATCCATATGTTTCTCCTTTTTTTCTTAGAATAGTAACTGAATGTATTTTGATGAATAGTATTTTTATCTTGAGGCAATTTAATTACACTGAATTATCCTTTAGGATTTTTTTTCTTGAAATAAACCATAGGACAAATAAGACTGCTCCCCCAATAAGGAAGGGATAACTTGATCCAAATTGTTCAAAAACAAATCCCATCATTAAGGGTGAAAATGCATTGGCAGCACTATAAAATGCGCTGGAAAGACCCAATACGCCACCAACTTCTTCTGGTTTTACAGTTTTGGTTAGTTTGCTATTAAGTGTGGGCTGCAATATCCCACCTCCGATAGCAGCGGGAACTGTGGCTGCCAATAACCAAACAATCCCTGCCCATCCTTTTGAGCTTTCATCTGGCAAACTTATTTTTACATCATCAGCAGAAATAGCCTCTTCTGAATTTTCCAAAGAAAGTTCTTCTAAAACTGCATTTTGCGAATACCATGGTGCAGCTTGTTTTGGAGTAAGAGCAGAAAAAGTCAATCCGAATGCTAACAAGGCAATGCCCAAGATGATCATCCACCGATCTCCAAATTTTCGGCTCCATCTGCCGACATAATATCCTTGTACGGCGACAACGATCACGCCGATAAAAACAAAATAGGCAGAATTATTGCTTGCATTCATCCCGAGGCGATTGAGCGTAAAAAGGGAAAGCATTTGTTCATACCCACCAAAGGCAAATTGTTGAAAAAACATAAGGGCAAGAAGAATGCCAATATTAGGTTTGCCAAGCGCGGTTAACATTGATCTTAAGCCGACAGCTATCCTTTTATTGCCTTTATTCCTGTTTTCAACAGGATGTGATTCTTCAAGCCAAAAATAGGTTAACAAGATTGAGGTTAATGAGAAAGCGGAAGCAACATAGGCAACCAAGGCATAATTATTATTGCTCGCTGCTAAGGTCACAAAAGCAATGATTGGACCGATAATAAATCCTAAACCAAACGCTACTCCAATTAATCCCAGGCCCTGGGTGCGAGTTTTTTCATTAGTGGTATCCGCTATCACCGCTTGAGCCGTGGCGATATTTCCGCCAGAAATACCGTCAATAATGCGTGAGAGAAATAATAACCATAAGGTATTTGAAATTCCAAGGATTAAAAACCCTATGAAAGTACCAATCTGGCTAATAATTAAAATTGGACGTCGACCGTACCGGTCTGAGAGACGGCCGAGAATTGGGGCACCAAAAAACTGCATAATCGGATAAGCTGCTCCGAGGATACCTATCGTGAATGCAGATCCGCCAAATGAAGCTGCATAAAGTGGTAATAGGGGAATAATCAGGGTTAATCCAAGAAGGTCGATTAAAATGATTACGAAAACAGGCAAGATTTTTTTATAATCTAATTTATCATCATTGCCTTCGGTTTTTGATATTTCTGACATTACACATCCTTAACAATATTTATTGTCTAAATTAAAAATCAAGCGGGAATCCTATTTGACGTCTTTACCCCAATCAGGAGAGTTCATTTTTTCAATCGTATAATTTATCCATTTAAGTTCAGCTTTTAGATGAAAATGTTGATGTTCAAAAACGAGCTGATAATTTTTTTGGTGGTCTTTTGTGCCTATCAATCCTTCGATAATGGATTCGACAGATGATTTTCGTTTGAGCATATGAGGCAAGATCTCTTCTGGTGGAAATATTTGTAGGAATGCGATGCTGATCGGGTTGGGCCTTTCAATCGGTTTATACTCTGCTAAAGATTCTCGGAGCATGCGTTGGAATTCTTTTTCACCTTTTGGGGTGATCGAATACACATGGCGAGGGGGGCGTTTGCCTTCTTTTTCCTCTCTAAGTGAGATCCAGCCATCCTCAGCCATATTGTTTAATAACCTATAGGCAGTGGGTTTCGTAATATTGATGATGATATTGAAATGGGAATTGATTAGATCGAGAATCTGATAACCATGCATATCCGATTGACGAATAAGTCCCAAAAGAAAAATTTGTTTTTCCATACACGATCCCAATTAGTATTATTTGAATTAGTCCATATAAGACTATATTGGGGAATTTTACATAAAAGTCCTCTGTTTGTCAAGAAAAGGGGAAGCAAACCCCTTCACACTAAAAAAAAGATGAAATACTCCTAAGAAGATAAAAATTATTATATAATCTTGATAAGGGAATCGATCTCTCGGGGAATGAGGGTTTTGTTCGACAAGCAATAAAGAGTAGCCTGATATGAAGAATCGATCAATGAAAATTTACTTTGCCGTGGGGGTGCTGGCTTTGACTATCCTTGCATGTGGGGGTGATAGAAATGTAAACGAAATCCCAGTCAATGAAAATTCGGAGAACATTAATTCAGAAGAAAGTGTAGAGGAGGCTGCCCCACCATCCAATTCGGTTATCACGTCTATTAGTAATCCTGCCCCACAAGGGACTCAGGTTGTAATTGATGACATATCCTATGAGGTTATAAGCTCCATTAGACCTGCAACAGATATCGTAATGGCGGGAGATGAGTACAATAATAAGCCGTTTGACTCCGAAGAATATATTTTGGTGGGGTTAGAAGCTACTTGTCAAAAACCTAGCAGTGAGGATTGTCATTTCAGTTTAAAGTACATATCCCTTTTTGGGAGTTATGGTGAAAAGAGGTTTAGAGAGGTATTTATGAATGGGGTAGATGGTCTGATGGAATCCGCTGATTTTAAGGGTGGCGAGTCTATACGTGGAACGCTGCCATTTATTATTCCGAACGATGAAAGTGATTTGATGCTGGTAGTTGAAACTGTATTTGGCGTCCCATCTTATTTAGGAATTAATTAGACCGGATATAAAAACCTTGCTATGCAAATAAAATAGTAAAAATTTCTAAGAACAATTCTTATTTGACAGGCAATTAAAGGAATAAATGTGAAAGATACCCAAAAACCAGAAACAGATCCTACAAATAGAAAAAATCGGGTACTGGGGCATTTTCTAAATGGATTCTCAATCTTCTTGAGCGTTGCATCTAGTCTTTGGCAGGCTTGGTTATTGCCCATCGTTGATTCGCTCAGTTCCCAAGGGAGGATGAATGAGGGGGATGCAGATGGTTATTTTTATGGTTTATTAATGGGGCCAACTTATTTTGTGGTTCCGGTTGTCGCAATAATAGCCTTGGTATTAGGTATTTTTGGGTTTCGCCTTCGGTCAAGGACCTTAGCAATCATTGCTTGGATCGCTGTAATTCTAAGTTTAATCCAAATGAGATCTGCATGGTTCGGTTTTTTTAGTAGTTGAGTTTAATATATAAGTTGCCAATAGATGTCTTTTGGGAAATGTGTGTTTTTTCGAGTGGATATATATATTTTTATTTTGGGGAAACGAGTGGAATTTATTTTTCACACCCGGTTAAAGAATGTAGTGAGGAATCAGTAATTCGTGGTTTTAATTAGAAAAGTGCACCAGATGCGAGTCGAGCGCATAACCTGCACTTTAGGAGAGTATGGTCATTTTGTCCATCTTATCTATGGGGGTCTATTGTGTACATTGCGTCTACATGTGGGAGTGAAAATTGTCCATTATGTCTATTGTGTCCAGGCTATTTGCAGTAAAATTGCA
>JABJGH010000055.1 GCA_018662365.1 Chloroflexota bacterium
TATTTTTTCATCCAATCCCATGTGTAAAGGGCCAAAAGCGACATCTTCAAAAACCGTGGGAGAAAAAAGTTGATCATCAGGATTTTGAAATACTAATCCAACTAAGGCTCTGACGGTAGAATAATTTTCCTCAACCACATCAAGGCCACTTATCGAAATGCTTCCATCTCCTTTTAACAATCCATTTGTGTGCAGCATTAATGTGCTTTTCCCTGACCCATTGGGCCCCACTAATGCCACCTTTTCCCCTCTGTTTATTTTTAAGGAAATTCCATTTAAAGCCTGATTTCCGTCTGGATAATCATGGCGAAGATCAATAACCTCTAAAATGGATGCATCTTTTTTTAATCTATGTTTTTTTACCGAGTCCTGATGAAGAATGGGCATGAGTTTCCTCAAATGTTAAATTGAATAAATTGAATAGACATAAGCAAAGTGAACCCGATTACCCCAATAAGATAATCCTTATTCCTTAAATGGTGTGGGCTTAAAGTCAAGAATTGTCCCCTAAATCCTCTTGCTTGCATTGCGGAATAAACCCTTTCACTTCTTTCTAAACTTCGAACAAACAATTGGCCGACCATATTTCCAGCTACCTTTGCTTGCCATAAAAACGACCTAGCTTTTTCCTTGGGGATTCTAGCGGCGCGAGCCGCTCGGGCTTTGAGTAATCTTTGTGCTTCTTCGCTGAGGACAAAAAGATACCGGTACATAAAAGATAAAATAGAGATCAAAATTTTGGGAAAATGTAGATGGCGCAAGCTGTGAGCGATGTCTGGAAAGGTGGTTGTGGCTGTAAGTAAAATGGCAACTTGAACGGATAACCAACTTCTTACCAAAATGCTGAGAAATCGCAATAGACCACTATCTGTAGCAGTTAGAACCCAAGAACCGATTTCCCATTCTGCTATAGTTTCCCCTGGAAGGGTAAATATCACAGTTATTGCAGCCAGGGTAAATGGGAGGGCAATAAACGAACGTTTCAAAATGAAGCTCAGTTGTAATTTTGAAATGATATTGATTAATAGTATCAACATCCAAGATAAGAAAAATCCAATTGCGGCACCGTCTGGAAGTAAAACATTGGAAAGTATAAATAGCATACTTAGCAGAATTTTAATGCGTGGATCCAACTGGTGAATAAGGCTCTCTGCTCTTTGATATCTATCGAGGGAAGAGGCATTCATATAATCTTATTTCTCCCATAGCTGCTCAGCTTGTCTTCCTTTTATTGATAAATTTCCCAATGAAATAGGCAAAAAGACCCACTAGCAATAAGCCAATTATGCCTGCAAAAATATTTGAGAAATTTCCATCCCCAAATATGGGCAAAATATAATCTGGAAAAATCTCAAAAATTGAGGCTTGGCTTAGTTCAATAAAACCAAGTTCATTTGCAACTTTTTCAAGCCCGTCTGGATTTGTTGAAGCCAAAGGGGACAATAGAACAACAAGTATTGCAATGGTAAAGCCTGGTATCACCCAACCCTTTTTAGCTTTTTCTTCAATATTTTGGAGAGACAAGATTGTTGGGCGAACTTTATAAATAAATCCCAAAGTTGCTACCGTAATCAAGGCTTCTCCAATTCCAATCAGGGAGTGAATACCAAGCATTGCCGGAAAAACAATCTTCGCAGGAGAAGTCCCACTCAACCATAATTGAATTGCCGTCATCAACGCTGCTGCTAAAACCCCTAAAAATGCAGCTATGCCCGCTGATGCCAATCGAATATTTTTCTTTTGGTGAATTGCTATACGATAAAAGCTATACCCAACAAGCGTCGTAAGAATACCCATATTGAAAATATTAGCTCCCATTACCAGAAGACCCCCGTCTTGGAACAATAAACCTTGCAGTGCCACTACACTGGTCATCACAAGAATGCCAGCCCAAGGGCCAAGTGTAATTGCAGCTAATGCCCCCCCTAATAGATGTCCTGAGGTTCCACCTGCCACCGGGAAATTGATCATTTGGGCTGCAAAGATAAATGCAGCCATCACGCCCATCAGAGGTATTTGGCGGTCTTCAAGTTCTTTTTGACTTCGACAAATAGCCAATCCTACGAAAATTATTGAAATTGCCCAAAAGAGGATTGAGATAAGGATGCTCAGAAACCCATCTGGGATATGGAGGGGGGTAGGGGATAAATACATTAGTACTCCTTACATTCAAGGCATATGCCAAACACGACAAGGTGATTCGTGATCACTTTGGTCTTTTTCTCTTTCTCGATCTGTTCAAAAAAGGGGGCAACCAAATCATTTTCTAATTCAATAACCTGCTTGCATGAAGAACAAACCAAATGATGGTGAGTTTCTTCCTTCATGATCTCATAAACTGGCGTGCCGACCCCCATATCAGAAATGGAAATTAGCCCATTTTGAGAGAGGAAATCTAAAGACCGATATACTGTTGAGACATTCAGCGAAGGCAGGCGCCCAGACAGTCGTTCATGAATTTGATTTATTGTGAGATGCGCTTTTGAGCTTTCTAATTCTTCGAGAATGGCTTTTCTAGCAGAGGTCATTCGTACCGTCATATATTGCAATCCTTTGCATTTGCGAATTTTTGCAATTATATCACATGGGGTATTTTAAAAGAAATACAAGCGTTTTTACTTTTAATTCTTTCTGCTATACTTAGAAAATTATTTAAAATTCAAAGAGTAAAGAGTGGAAATGAAAAAAAAGAATTCTATAGTAAAGAATATTACTTGGAAAAGATTTTTAATTAGTTTTTCAATCCTGTTTATCATATCTGCCGTGTATATATTCTGGCCAACGAAGATTGATCTTGCCCACCTCGAAATCCCCGAGGGGAAATACGATGTCCGCATCCTTAGGGATAGCTATGGGGTCCCTCATATTTACGGAGAAAAAGATTCTGATGTTGCGTTTGGTTTAGCCTTTGCCCATTCAGAAGATGATTTCCGAACGATCCAACAAAGTATCATCGCCGCAAAAGGAATGATGGGACAAGTTTATGGAATTGACGCGGCTGCAATTGATTATTTAACGGCCTTACTTAGGGTTCAAGATGTTGTCGATGCCTAGTATTATAAAGACCTTACACCAGAAACAATAAAGATTTTAGAAGCCTATGCAGAAGGGTTAAATCATTTTGCCGCCTTACATCCCGAAGAAGTTTTAGTACCGGAGGCATACCCTTTGATAGGGAAGGATATGGCAGCCATGTCCGTATTTCAATCCCCGATGTATTTTGGGTTAGACGGACCAATTAGCGATTTATTTGCTGATGAACGACAAAGTGAGGTTTCCACCAGGCCTGAGAGCTTCTATAACGCTTCTGATCACGAATTGCAATTGTGCGCCTAGCCGAACTGAAGATGGATCAACGTTTTTTGCAGTCAATTCTCATCAGCCCTGGGAAGGACCGGTCACCTGGTATGAAGCACATTTGCATAGTGAAGAGAATTGGAATGTAACCGGTGCCTTATTCCCTGGCGCCCCCGCCGTCATTCAAGGACATAATGAAGTATTAAGTTGGGCCTTTACTGTAAACGATCCCGACTTAACTGATATTTATGTACTTGAGATCAATCCTGATAATGAAAACCAATATCTATTTGATGGGAATTGGCTTGATTTTGAGATTAGAGAAGTGCCCATTAAAGTTAAATTAATTGGGAACTTGAAAGTGACTGTAAAACAGGAAGCATTATGGTCGGTTTTTGGTCCAACCATTCGCCAAGATCATGGGGCTTATGCCATTCGCTATTCTGGTTTTGGTCGTGTGGATATTTTCCAACAATTAGTAGATTTAAATAAATCAGCTAATTTTGAAGAATGGCAAACAGCGATGTACTCTGGGGCATTGCCAACCTTCAATGTGGGGTACGCAGATAACCAGGGAAATATATACTTTTTGTATAATGCCAATTTGCCAATTTGCCAATTTGCCAATTAGGGCAGAAGGGTATCAATGGGATTTATACCTTCCGGGAACATCCTCCGATGTTTTATGGACAGAATATTTGCCTCCAGAAAAACTACCTCAGGTTTTAAATCCGCCATCAGGATTTATTCAAAATGCAAACAGCTCACCTTATACTGCAACCGTCGGTGAAGGCAACCCCGATCTGGATAATTTCTCCATTACTTTTGGCATTGAGAAGTATGAAATAAATCGAGCATTAATGATGAAAGAACTTTTTGTTTTAGATGAGTCGATCAGTTTTGAAGAATTTAAAGAATATAAATTTAACCTGCAATATCATCAAGATTCAGATGTCGCACAGGCAATGGAAATGCTCTCTGATTTGAGTTTTAAAGATACGCAATTAATTGAAGCTCAAGAATTTTTAGCGAATTGGGATTTAGGAACAGGAATAGAAAACAAAGAGACGGCCTTGGGTCTGATGACAATGTTATTTTTGAGCCAAAATGTGGAGGATTTTGTGGGGCATATGTTGGCAAGAAATGAATTTTCCCCATTGGATGTTGAATTGGCTTTTACTGAAGCCGTAGAGCATATGTGGGATAAATTTGGAAAGTTAGACCCTGAATGGGGGGAGGTTCAAAGACTTCAATGTGGTGCTGTAGATGTGCCAATGGGTGGGGGTCCCGATGTTGTTCGCGCTGCTTACTCAACCATGGAAGAAAATGGTCAATTGATTGTAAATAACGGGGATGGCTTTGTAATGTTGATTGCCTGGCGGCCAGATGGCAGCATTGAATCTTATAGTGTTCACCAGTTTGGAAGCGCCACGATTCGCGAAGAATCATCCCATTTTGATGACCAATCAGAATTGCTTGCAAATATGGAGTTAAAACCAGTTTGGTTTGAAGAATCAGATATTCTTGAAAATCTGGAAATTGAATATACTCCATGGACGAGCACTTATCATTAAAATAAAAAGCGCCAAGCTTTTGGCTTGGCATTGAAACTTTACAAATGAGGATTCAATTTTTCCAATATTTTATTTTTCGGTTTAAATCCTGTCATCCTTTCAACGGGTTCCCCGTCTTTGAATAACATCAAGGTGGGAACACTCATTACCTGAAAACTCATTGCCACATTCACATTATTATCAATATCTAATTTTACAACCTTCACACTTTCCCCCCAATCCTCGGCCATTTCTTCCACCAAGGGATCTAACATTTTGCAGGGGCCGCACCACACTGCACCAAAATCAACCAACACTGGTCCTTCAGCTTCGAGAACCTCTGATTTAAAATTTTTTTCATTTACCTCAACTAAATTGCTCACTTTTTACTCCAGAAAGGGATTATTTTTCGAATTAATCAATGGTATCTAGACTATCTGAGTCTGTCAACCTTACTTGGGAATGGGTTTATTTTTGAAGCGAATATTCCAAACCAAAAAAGATTTCAAGTCCTTTGTAATTTTGTTGACTACATCCTTTGAAGGTGTTACAATTTTGCCCGCAGTAGAGGGCGTGTAGCTCAATGGCAGAGCAGTGGCCTTTTAAGCCATTGGTTGAGGGTTCGAGTCCCCCCACGCTCACAGTAATGAAAAGCGGGTCACCGTTACCCAATAATAGCACCCCAGTCAAATGGAGGGTGCTATTTTCTTAAAACGGTATACTTATTTATAACTGATGGAGGCTAGAAAAAACATGGAAAAGAAACGAGTTTTGATCATGGGTGCAGCCGGACGAGATTTTCATAATTTCAATACCTATTATCGTGATAATGATTCATTTGAAGTTGTTGCTTTTACAGCCACTCAAATTCCAGACATTGATGGCAGAACTTATCCAGCAGAACTCGCCGGGGATTTATATCCCAGTGGTATCCCGATTTTCGCGGAAGAAAAACTGGTTGAGCTTATCAAAGAAAAAAATATAGATGAAGTTGTCTTTGCCTACAGTGATGTGCCCCACGAATATGTGATGAACAAAGCTTCCATCGTATTGGCTGCTGGAGCGGATTACACCCTCCTTGGCATCAAGCATACCCAAATAAAATCTACAAAACCTGTGGTATCAGTATGTGCGGTTCGAACGGGTTCTGGTAAAAGTCAAACTACACGCCGAGTCTCTTTGATTCTGAGGGATATGGGCTACAAAGTCGCTGCAATCCGTCACCCCATGCCTTATGGAGACCTAGTCAAACAACGTGTGCAGAGATATGCAGACTATAGTGATCTTGATCTGCATGAATGTACTATTGAAGAGCGTGAAGAATACGAACCCCATATCGATAATGGGGTGATCGTTTATGCCGGAGTAGATTATGAAGCCATCCTCCGACAAGCAGAGCAAGAAGTAGACATCATCCTTTGGGATGGTGGCAATAACGACCTATCCTTCTATAAATCAGATCTTCATATTGTAGTTGCTGATCCACATCGCCCAGGCCACGAAACTTCTTATCATCCTGGTGAGGCCAACGTGCGTATGGCAGATGTGATCGTCCTCAATAAAGTAGATACTGCCGATGGCGAAAATGTTATCGCAGTAAGAGATGCAGTCCGCAAGCTTGCTCCCGATGCCATAGTAATCGAAGGGGCATCCCCATTATTTGTTGACAATCCTTCTGAAATTCGTGGAAAGAAAGTCTTAGTTGTAGAAGATGGCCCAACTTTGACCCACGGCGAAATGGCCTATGGTGCTGGGTGGGTGGCAGCACGAAGATTTGGTGCGGCAGAAATAATCGATCCTCGTCCATTTGCAGTAGGTTCTATCATTGATACCTACAATAAATACCCTACCACTGGCAAAGTGCTCCCTGCAATGGGGTATGGCGAAAAGCAGATGAAAGAGTTAGAGGAGACAATTAATAATGCGGATGTAGATCTGGTCATCATTGGTACGCCAATCGACCTTAGCCGAATTATTAAAATCAATAAACCTACCCAACGGGTTCGTTATGAATTGCAAGAAATCGGATCACCTAATTTAGAAGATATTTTGAAAGACAAATTTGCAAAATAAATTTTGGCAGTTTGCATGTTAAAAATAAAAGGACCATTTTCAAAATGGTCCTTTTATCTATTAAAAAGCATATATTGGTAGTGTGTTTCACAAATGGGGTATGTGTCCATCTCTTTTGGTGACAAATGTCATTGAATTCTAAATTTCCATAGACTATAAATAAGTATAGGTAAATATTTGCAATTTCGGGGATATATTTACCTATTGGTGAAAAAATGGATTACACAATATCGAATTTTTCATATTCGCTCATATATTTCTTCTATGGATTAGCTTTTTTTAGTATGGGGTTAGCGATCATCATAGAAGGGAATCGAAGCGCGGACGAAAGACTTAGATTATCCCTAAGACCTTTAGCAGCTTTCGGGTTTATTCATGGGATCCACGAATGGATGGATATGTTTGAACATTCTGGAATGAATTTGAGAAGCGATGATTGGTGGTTGATCTGGAATGGAATAAAAATTGGTTTGCTAGCCTTTTCTTTTATTTCGTTGGCAGGTTTTGGTTTCTCTTTACTGAACCCAAATTTAAATATTCGAAGATTGGCGCTTTTAGCTCCTTTAGCATTAACCGGAATTTGGGGATTTTTTATTTTCTTCCTTTCGCATCAATACAGTTTAAGCTATAGCAATTATTCGATCGTTGATGTTTGGACTCGATACTCATTAGGTATTCCTGCAGCGATCACTGCATCTGTGGGAATGGTAGTGCAACAGAGGACATTTAGAAAGGCGGGTATGGCCAAATTTGGGCGAGATGCATTAGTCGCATCCGTTGCCTTTGCCTGGTACGGAATAATCGGACAAATATTTACAAAGCCTAGTAGATTATGGCCTTCGACAATTGTTAATTCAGAGCTGTTTCTATTCTGGTTCAATTTTCCAATTCAATTATTACGAACAATTTTGGCAATTATCGTGTCAATATCCGTGATCAGGTTTATGCAAGCCTTTGAGACGGAGACCCAACATCAAATTGAGTCCTTGCAAGAGATGAGGATGAGAGAAGCAGAAAGACGAGAAGCATTACGGGTAGAACTCTTTAAAAGGGTTATTGCTGCCCAAGAGGCTGAAAGGCAACGTATCGCTCGTGAACTGCATGACGAAACCGGACAGACTCTCACGGCAATTGGTTTAGGCTTGCGTGGAATTACATCTGTTTTCTCAAAAGACCCCGATAAGGCGCTTGTAAATTTAGGAAAGTTGGAAGATCTCACTGCCGAGTCAATCGACGAACTCCAAAGAATGATCTCGAATTTGCGCCCAGCACATCTAGACGATCTAGGGTTGGCATCAGCAATCCGATGGTACGTTGGGAAAATTCAAAAACAATTTGACCTTAAATTTATTTTTAATGTCATTGGCAAAGAATTCTCTATGCCAGATCCATTGAGTACTGCAATATATCGAATGACCCAAGAATCAATCACAAATATAATAAAACATGCGTCCGCCTCAAATGTGATTATAGAACTTAGATATGAAGAGGACCAAATTAGTTTGTTCGTAAGTGACGACGGAAAAGGAATGAAAATCGACACGAAAAGAGATTCTTGGGGCTTATTGGGCATGAGTGAAAGAACCGCTCTATTTGGGGGGGATTTTGTCTTGGACTCAACTCCTGGAAATGGGGTTCAAATACGGGTCACTATACCCTTTGATGGGAATGAGATTAAGCTTAATTCTGAGTTAGAAGAAAAGTTTTTAATGGAGGGAAGTATCAATGATTAAATTACTATTAGTAGATGACCATGCAGTTGTTCGCTCCGGTCTACATATGATTTTAGACCAAGAAGAGGATGTGATCATCGTGGGTGAAGCTGAAAATGCATCTGAGGCATATAATAAAACTCAGGAATTATTACCAGATGTTGTACTAATGGATATCGGCCTTCCTGATATGACGGGTATTGAAATTACAAAAAAAATAAAGGAAAATTTTCCTGAGGTGGCAA
>JABJGH010000059.1 GCA_018662365.1 Chloroflexota bacterium
AACCAATGTGACCTCAAGTCCAACCGCTTCAAAGGAAACATCGACTCCCAATCCTTCTGTTAAGTTTATGATTTTTTCAACCGTTTTTCCTTCTATATTATTAAATATACCGGTTGCACCCAAATCTTTTGCTTTATTTAACCGAAATTTGTTGACATCCACCAAAAATGTAGAAACTCCAGATTGTTTACATAGCAAATGAATGATTAATCCCACAGCTCCCGCCCCAAATATTGCCACTCGTTGCCCGATCTGAAGGTTTGCCTTCTTAACTGCATGCAAAGCTACCGATAAAGGTTCGATCAATGCCCCTTCCTCGAAAGACAAACCCTCGGGAATTTTATGAGCATATTTCTCTGGAACCACAATATAAGGAGTAATTCCTCCTTGCCCCACTCTATATTGGAAACTGATATCTGTACAAAGATGATATAAACCGCGAACACAATAGTGGCAAATATCGCAATTGATTACTGGTTCAACAGCTACTCCATCTCCGATATTCAAATTCGTTACTCTCTTTCCTACATCCACAACCTCACCCGAAATCTCATGACCTACAGCCATAGGGAGAGGAGCTGCAGGATGCAAACCCTTAAAAATATGGAGATCACTTCCGCAAATCGACGTTGCTTTAATTGCAATTTTGACATCCAAATCGCCCATCTCTGGCAATTTTTTTTCTTGGAACTCTATCTTGCCTGGTGCGGTAACAATCGCCATTGGATACTTTTCTTCCATCATTCAACCTCTGCAACTACTGAATTTGATAATAATCCGATTTTTTCAATATCAATTGAAATCAAATCACCGGGCTTTAATAATATCCTCGGATCTGGAAAATCACCAACTTTTTTAGGAGAACCCGTAAGAATAATATCCCCCGGTTCAAGCGTTGTCAGTTCCGAAATATAGCTGACTAATTCTCGAACACCAAAAATCATTTCGCCAGTGCTGGCACTTTGCACGAGCACCCCATTTAATTTTGTAGAAATTCCCAAATCCTCTGGGGAAGGAATTTCATCTGACGTAACCAGTGTGGGTCCGAGAGGACAAAAAGTGTCAAACATTTTCCCGGATGTCCACTGTGTGCTTCGTTCCTGTACATCAATTGCGCCCACGTCATTTGCGATAGTATATCCAGCTACATAGTCTAAAGCTGATTCAATGGATACTTGTTTGGCCCTTTCCCCAATTACGACTGCTAATTCCCCTTCATATTGAACTGCCTTACTGATTTTTGGAATCTTAATTGATTGGTTATGGCCAATCACTGAACTCGCAACCTTATGAAATAAGATCGGGTAATGAGGAAGATCAAGCGAATCACTATTTTTTGCTGAGGGATAATTTAATCCTACACAGATTATTTTCCCAGGTTTTGATACTGGGGATAAATAACGGATTTTTTTTTGGTAAACCAAATCACTTGGGGGCTCAATTTCATCACTTATTTCTATTAATTTTTTTGAAATCTGAGAAAATTCTGTATCCAAGGCTAAAATTTCAATAGGAGTGTTGGAAAATCTCCTTAAAAATTTCTTATTTACATCTAAATGCTCAAGAGCTGAAACCAAATCGATTACTTTCTCATTATACAAATATCCAATTCGGATTTCTTCTTCTACTTGAAACTGTAAAATTTTCACGGAATGCTCCAGAATAAGGTCGGATCAAGAAAAATTTGGATCACGTTTTTCTAAAAAAGCGTTTCGGCCTTCTTGGGCATCTTTTCCCCGGCCGGTTAACACTCTTTGTTTTTTTTCTTCTGCCAAACCTGCTTCGATCCCGTCATTAAGACCCACAATAACGGATCTTTTTGTTGCAGCAATTCCCGAGGAAGAGTTTTTTGCGATGCTTTTCGCATATTCGATAGCCCTAACGAGTAATAATTCTTCAGGAAAAACAAACTCCACCAATCCAATTTCTAAAGCTTCATTAGCGTCTATTGTCCTTCCGGTAAACAGAAGATCTAGGGCTCGACCTCGTCCTACGATTCTGGGCAGACGTTGGGTACCACTCCCAGAAGCAAAAGCACCAACCTTTACCTCAGGAAAACCAAATTTTGCAGTTTCGCTCGCAATTCGAATATCACAAGCTAAAGACAACACTGCCCCCCCGCCGAATGCAAAACCGTTGACAGCTGCAATAATTGGAAGGGGGGATTTTTCGATGGCAGCATTCAAACCTGCTTCGATGTAATCGTTTTCCAAAAGCCAGCCTACGTCTGTACTAAAATCTCTAATATCCGATCCGACAGAAAATGATTTTTCTGAGCCAGTTAGGATAATACATCTTGTTTTATTATCATTTTCCAATTCAGCTAGATTTTTTTGGAGTGCTTGTTTTACTCCAAATCGAAGAACCCCTAATGGTTCAGATTGGATTTTAATCAATGCAATTCCAGCACTAGGATAACTCAGATCAATTGCTTGCCGTTCAATTTCAGACATTAGTTATCCTCCGGCAATCCTTTGAGCCGATTCGGCAAATTCAATTGCGGCTTTCTCAATAATTCTTCTGCATAATTCATTGGCCCAGGGAGAAATAACCGCTCATCCATCAATTCAAGATCATCAGCTATTTGTGGTTTAAATCCCATATGGTCTAATATATCATTTCCAAGGTCAATTCCCGGGGCAACTTCGCTAAGGACCATTCCCTTTTCATTTACAGTGAATACTGCCCTTTCTGTAATAAATATTATTTCTTGTCCTGATTCAAAGCCAAACTTTCCGTTAAAAGAAATTTGATCCAACTGATCTACAAATTTCCCGAATTTTCCCTCGTTGTTGATCAGGGTTTTGCCATTTTGCCAAGTTATATCTAGTCCCCCCGCCGTAAAGGTACCGCTAAAAACCACTTTCTTTCCATTTTGAGCTATATTCTGAAAACCACCAATTCCGATAATCTTTTCACCAAAACGGCTGACATTTACACTGCCATTTGGATCAACCTGAGCAAACGAAAGGAATGCCAGATCTAATCCACCTCCATCGTAAAAATCAAATTGATAGGGTTGGTCTATCATCGCATCATAATTCATTGCTGCGCCTGCATCACTCCCAGAGGCTGGCGCCCCCCCAATCAGCCCCTGCTCATTTGTCAGGACAATCTGATCCAAAAAACCTTCTTCTGCTGCAATATTTGATATCCCGGTAGATACCCCCGCGCCTAAATTACAAATCGCCCCTGGGAATAATTCCATTGCAGCTCTGCGTGCAATTACCTTCCTCGCATCTAGATCCAATACTTTGATCTCTGAAAGAGGGACGCGAAGTTCCCCAGAGTAAGACGGGCTATAAGACATTTTATAGGTTTGCATCTGGTCTGGCTCTACAACGACCAAGTCCACCAACATGCCAGGTATTTTTACGTCTTTAGGATTCAATGTCCCATATTTAGCAAGTCTCTCAACTTGAACGATCACAACCCCCCCACCCCGCTTTGTTGCCTGTGCCATCGGTAGCATTTCGCCAAAGACCGCCTCTTTTTCCATTGTGATATTCCCCATTTCATCAGCAGTGGTTCCCCGCAAAAAGGCTATGTCCACATGATATGGCTTATAGAATAGCCATTCGTTCCCTTCTACTTCCATGACTTTTACCAGATCATCTTTAGCTGATTCACTTTGCCGACCACCTCCATTTCGGGGGTCCACAAATGTATGCAACCCTACTTTAGATAACAAGCCTGGTCGTCCTGAAGCCATTTCTCTCATTAATTGAGATAAAGATCCCTGGGGTAAAGTATAGGCCTCAACCTCGTCCTTTTTTGCCATCTCTTGTATTGCCGGGGTATTTACCAAAGCACCAGTTACGATTCTTTTCAAGAGGTTAGGATATGCCAATCTGCTTACCCCCTGGTCGACCATATCTCCAATCCCCACTGGATGTAATAATGTTAGATTTTGCGGTGTGTTTTCTTTGAGAAATCGTGATTGAAGTGCTTTGATCAAACCTTCAGGGACAGCATGCCCCCCCCCTGACCCACCGATCAGGATTAAATCATCGTTTTGTATATAACTGATTGCTTCTGAAAATGATACGATCTTCACTTGGTTTTC
>JABJGH010000066.1 GCA_018662365.1 Chloroflexota bacterium
GAAGCTTCCTACCATGTGCAGCGATCTGTCGAAGCCTTTGTTCAAGGCGGCATATTTGGGGCAGGAATTGGCAATTCAATTACCAAACTAACCGGCTTACCTCTTCCAGCTACAGACAGTATTTTTTCTGTCATTGGGGAAGAAACCGGCATGCTCGGCACAACATTTTTAATTATTTTATTCAGTATTTTCGTTTGGCGTGGTATCCATATTGCCCGCAGGGCACCTGATCTACTCGGATCACTTTTAGCAGCCGGAATCACGATCTGGATCGCCTTTGAAGCCTTTATCAATATGGCTATGATGATTAATTTAGTTCCTATTGCTGGTAACTCCCTGCCCTTCTTTAGTGCAGGCGGGTCCAACTTAGTGGCGACGATCGCCTCAGTAGGAATTTTGATAAATATTTCCCGGGTAAGCAAATTAGCCGGAAATGAAGTTAATGGGAGTGTCAATGCGACTGATGGTCTGCGCCGGGGCAAGCGGCGGCGGGGTGAATCCCGCTCTCGCCGTGCTCCAAGCAATAGATAAGTCCAAACACCAGATTCTTTGGGTCGGCAGTGAAGGGGGTATAGAAGCCGATTTGGTCAAACGAGCTGATATTCCGTTTACGACGGTACCAGCTGGTGGCATCCATGGTTTGGGTCTACGTGCGATCTTGAATTCATTCAAGTTAATGCGCGGCTATTTTGCTGCACGCAAACTGATTAAGGAATTTTCCCCCGATGTCTTATTTTTCACCGGGGGCTATGTAGCTATTCCCACTGGCCTCGCTGGAAGAAAAATTCCCACCCTGCTCTGTTTACCAGACATTGAGCCCGGATTGGCGATTAAGGTTTTAGCTCGTTTTGCCGATCGTATCACTGTCCCCGCTCAGGAATCTATTCAATACTTCCCGGAGGGAAAGACCATCACAGTTACTGGATATCCCATCCGGTCCTCCCTAAGTGATTGGGATCGTAATACTGCCCTCAAGGCATTCAAGCTATCTCCCGACCTACCCACCCTAATGGTCACTGGCGGCAGTTTGGGTGCAAGATCGATCAATCAAGCTATTCTCAAAAATCTTCCAGAGCTTCTGGAAGAGATGCAGGTAATTCATATCACTGGGAACACCACCTGGCCAGAGGTAGAAAAGGCCTATCTCGCTCTGCCAGAAAAATTATCCAAAAAATATCGAGCTTTTCCATACTTGCATGATCGTATGGGAGCCGCCTTTGCAGCAGCGGACCTCGTAATCTCTCGTGCAGGTGCTTCAATATTGGGTGAACTTCCCAATTTTGCCCTCCCCGGGATATTGGTTCCTTATCCTCATGCTTGGCGTTATCAAAAGGTAAATGCAGATCATTTGGTACAAAAAAATGCCGCGATCATGATCAAAGATGAAGAACTCGATGAAAAATTATTAAACGCAATTCAAGATCTCATGCAAAATAAAACTAAGCTCAACCAAATGAAAGTGGCCATGCAGTCGCAGGCAAAACCAGATGCAGCAAAACAAATTGCTGAGCTTTTACTAAAAATTGGCTCAGAATCCAAAGGAAGTGCCTAATGGTATCGATAACATTTGTCTTTTATATGCTCGTTTTCTTAGCAGCGATCATCGGCTGGATGCGTGGCTGGGCCAAAGAGCTTTTGGTCGTCTTCAGTATTATTTTGGCAATTTTTATTATTCTGGTATTAGAGACCTATGTGGGTGTGGTGCAAAACTTCTACTTAAGTGGCGGACCCTCGGTCATATTTTGGACAAGAACCTTGATCATATTTTTATTAGCCTTTTTTGGCTACCAGACCCCCAACATTCCTCGTTTTATGGATGCTGCCCGCCGAGAAAAACTACAAGATTCCTTATTAGGCATGGTGTTAGGTGCCGCCAATGGTTGGCTAGTTTTTGGCTCAATTTGGGCTTACCTACATGAATCCGGCTATTTCTTCAATTTCATCACCATGCCCACTCCCGGCACACCCCTCGGAGATTCTGCCCTAAGGTTGATCAATTCTATGCCCCCCATGTGGCTTGAAAGTCCTGTGATCTATTTTGCGGTGGCGATCTCTTTCACATTTGTTGTGATCGTCTATATTTAGGAGTAATTTTTTAATGACGCATACCCACTTAATTGGCATCGGAGGCACCGGGCTTTCAGCCATCGCTCAAGTTCTTTTGGAACGCGGCGAGGTTGTCAGTGGTTCTGACCGCCAATCATCTCCTCAGTCCGAAAGCGTTCAGGCTGCAGGAGCTAAAGTGACCATCGGCCATGCTGCAGAAAATGTGACAGGTGCAGATATGGTATTGCGTTCTTCTGCTGTGCCCGATGACAATGTGGAAGTCCAAGTTGCTTTGGCAGCAAATATCCCAGTCGTAAAAAGAATTGATTATTTTGGAGATTTTCTTTCCGACAAAAATACCATCGCCATCGCGGGCTCTCACGGAAAAACAACCACGTCAGCAATGGTGGCATGGATGCTCACCGATCTCGAAATCGCCCCTGGCTTTATTGTCGGTGGAGAAGTAGAGAATTTAGGCAAGAATGCCACCGCGGGCAATAGTAAATATTTTGTCATCGAAGCCGATGAATATGATTATATGTTTTGGGGTATATCTCCCGAAATCGCAGTTGTGACCAATATTGAGCATGATCATCCCGACTGCTTCCCCACCAAAGAAATATACGCCACCGCTTTCGAGGGTTTTGCAGACCGAATTACAAAATCTGGTGTTTTGATCCTTTGCCTTGACGACCCAGGGGCTAGAGGTTTATCAGCCTATGCCAAGGAAAAAGGCATCATGGTGCTCAGTTATAGCATTGAGAATGATCAGGCAGATTATTTCGCCAATAACTATTCCCCAGTTCCTCTTGCGGGTTATACCTTTGATGTAAACAAAGGAAATCAAAAATTAACTACTGCTTCTCTGCAAGTTCCCGGAAAGCATAATGTGCTAAACGCATTGGCAGCCCTGATCATCGCGGACATAATCGGCCTCGATTTAATATCTGTCGCCGAATCTTTATCAAAATTTACTGGCGCCGGTCGCCGCTTTGACATATTAGGAGAAGCCTCTTCCATTCTCATCATCGACGATTATGGACATCACCCCACCGAGATCAAGGCAACGCTCTCTGCGACGAAAGTCCGATACCCAAACCGAAGAATTTGGGCAGTTTGGCAGCCGCATACTTTTTCACGCACCCTTGAACTTCTCGAGGCTTTCGGCAATTCTTTTGTGGATGCGGATCAAGTCGTGATCACCAAGGTGTATGCAGCA
Source organism: Chloroflexota bacterium (assembly GCA_018662365.1). Taxonomy (GTDB): domain Bacteria; phylum Chloroflexota; class Anaerolineae; order Anaerolineales; family UBA11579; genus JABJGH01. The sequence continues at coordinate 3,266 of JABJGH010000066.1, forward strand.
AGGGAAGAAGCTCCTGCCACCTATAGCCCCGAAAAATTAATTTCTGCAATAGACCATGAAAACGTCTTTTATGCAGATACCCATCCCTTAGCAACAAATTATTTGACCCAAAATACGTCACCAGAGGACGTGGTAATCGTATTTTCAGCTGGAGACGCCACTGAAATCAGTGCCCAGTTATTAGATAACTTGCAATTAGGAGAACAGATCAATGAATAATCTAATATCTGATCTCCAAAAAGAAAAACTTATAAATACTTTTGGTGAGTATTTAATTGAGAATGCCCCCCTCGCCAAGTTTAGCTCTGCAAGATTGGGTGGCTATGCAGATTTCATGCTTACTGCACATTCTGCCTTTTATTTGGAAAAAATGGTGACTTTTTTATGGGAAGAAGAGATTCCCTTCCACATTTTAGGTGGTGGCTCGAATATCCTCATCAGCGATGCAGGTGTTCGCCAACTTGTCATTCTCAATAAGGCGAAAAAGCTTGCTTTCAATGAAGATGATCAGGAATTACCCACCGTTTGGGCTGAATCAGGCACTAATTTTGGGTCACTGGCCCGTCAGGCTGCCCAAAAGGGATTTAGTGGTCTTGAATGGGCAGCAGGCATCCCAGGAACCCTCGGCGGAGCGATTTTCGGGAACGCTGGGGCACATGGCAAGGACATGTCAAACAATTTAAAGTTGGCAGAAGTCTTGCAACTAGAAGAGGGAAGGAAATTATGGTCAGTGAACCAGATGGGTTTCACTTACCGAAATAGCACTTTAAAAACTGAATCTGGTAAATATATCGTTCTTTCTGCAACTTTAAATTTAGAACCTGGAAAACCAGAAGAAATCCAAGAAAAAATGGAAGAATACCTCCAATTTAGAAGAAGAACACAACCACCCGGCGCAAGTATGGGCTCGATGTTCAAGAACCCCGCTGGCGATCATGCAGGTCGCTTGATTGAGGTAGCAGGATTGAAGGGTTCCCGTATAGGAGATGCCCAAATAAGCGAGTTACATGCCAACTTCTTCATCAACCATGGTGAAGCAAAGGCCCAAGATGTCTATCAATTGATCCAATTAGCCCAGGAAAAGGTAAAAGATCAATTTGATGTGCTTTTGGAACTGGAAATTCAACTCTTTGGAGACTGGAAATAATCCCTATGTCGAAACTAAAAATAAGAATTCTTGTGCTTTTTGGTGGTCGTTCGGGAGAACATGCTGTTTCACTCATGTCAGCTAAATTTGTACTCGGACAGCTAGACCCAGAAAGATACGAAGTCACCAAAATAGGAATTACTCGACACGGTGATTGGTTTGTTGGAGATCATGTTCTGGATGATTTGATCGAGGAAGAATTTAGCAAATTGTCTGCAGTTACGATATTCCCAAATCCATCTCGCCCTGGTCTACATCAAATTGATGACGATCACCGACTAAATTTCGTGACAGATTTTGATGTGGTTTTCCCAGTGCTTCATGGCACCTTTGGGGAAGATGGCACCCTTCAAGGATTGCTTGAAATGGCCGATGTGGCTTATGTTGGCCCAGGTGTCGTCGGTTCTGCGGTCGGCATGGATAAGGCCATCTTTGCAGATGTGATGACAGCAAATGACATCCCGATCGTGAAGACTGTCCTCGTTCTACGATCTGAGATCGAGAGCGATCCAGTTAATGTTGTAAAGAGAATGGAAGAAGCTTTAGGAGAATATCCTTATTTCGTCAAACCTGCCAATTTAGGATCATCGGTGGGGATCAGCAAGTCGAAAAATTCTTCAGACCTGATTGAAGGCCTGATGGATGCCGCCCAATATGATCGACGCATTGTCGTTCAAAAAGGACACGAAGTAAGAGAGATCGAAGTAAGCATAATGGGAAATGATCAGCCATTGGCTTCAGTATGTGGAGAAGTTCTCCCTGCTGAAGAGTTTTACAGCTACGAAGCAAAATATCATGATGACAGTTCTCGTACTGTTATTCCTGCTGATATATCTGAGGAATTAAGTGATCGAATTAGAGTATTAGCGATCAAAGCCTATAAGGCCTGTGATCTTGCCGGATTGACCAGAGTAGATTTCTTTATTGATAAAGACAATGATGAAATTTACATCAATGAATTAAATACCATCCCTGGTTTTACCCAGATCAGCATGTACCCCCTGCTTTGGGAAGCCAGTGGTGTAGGTAACGAAGAATTAGTAGACCGATTGGTGATGTTTGCCCTCGAGCGAAAAGCCGAGAGAGATGCCACCAAACGAACATTTAGGAGAAATGAATAACCGCATGACTGCCACAGAACGCCGCTCGGACGATGTTCGAGCCAAGCGAAATCGGCGAAAACAACAATCAGAGCCGAAACGAAAAAATAAAAAGCGATCATCCCGAAGCAATCGGTCGATGCCGCCAACTATTACGCGTAATAAAAGCATGGCACATGCACCACAAGGAAAAACGAGCCGAAAATTAGCTCGAAAAAAATATAACGTCGCCCTTAAACAACCAGGTGCAGAAGTTCGCCTACCCGCCCTTCCCCAGATCCAAAGCGGATGGCGTTTGATATCCGCGGTTTTTGCTGTTGCGATGCTATGGGCGATCAATATGGTTTGGACCTCCAATAATTTCAAAGTGAAAGAATTAGAAATTATTGGATTAGAACGCTTAGAAAGTAGCGAGATCAGTCAATTCCTGGGCTTGCGCAACCAATCCGTATTTAGTTTGGATCCCGCACAGATTACAAACTCGCTAGAACAGAACTTTAAATCATTAAAAAATATTCAGGTAACTTTAGGCTTGCCAAGCCTTGTGAGTATAGAACTGGAAGAAAGAATTCCTCAACTTTCCTGGACACAAGCTGGCATCACAGTCTGGGTAGATGAGCAGGGGATTGCATTTGAACCTTCCGGTGAACTCGAAAGCATCGTAAATGTAGAAGCCAACCAGGCGCCATTATCAAACGAGGAAACTGAAGAAGGACAGGTTCAACTGTTAACGCAGGAAATGGTACAAGCAATTTTGAGTTTATCCGCCCTAGCTCCTGAAGACACAACGATTGTCTATGACCCCGAGCACGGCTTGGGCTGGTCAGATTCTCGTGGTTGGATCGCCTATTTTGGTCCAGATAGTTCAGATATGGATCTAAGAATATCTATGTATCAAGATACTGTGGATTATTTGACCGATAAAGGGACGCTACCAGCAATCATTAGCTTGGAATATATCCACCAACCTTATTATCGCTTGCAACCTTAATAAGCAAAAATCTGAAAAATTTATTTTTTAGGAATTATAAATGAGTGAAACGATCGTAGTCGGCATTGATATAGGCACCACCAAGGTTTGTACTTTGGTTGCCCGGATGGAAAGTAAAGGCCAAATGAGGATTTTGGGTGTGGGGATCGAACCCGCCCAAGGTATCCGCAAGGGTACTGTTGTCGACTTGGCCGCTGCTGGAAAGGCAATCGCCTTATCGATCGATAAAGCAGAAAGAAGTTCTGGTTTAGAGATCACTTCCGCCCTAGTCAGTTTAGCTGGCTCGCATGTTTCTTCGATCAATAGTCGCGGTGTGGCAAGTGTCTCCCGCCAGGTGGTCGATGAAAACGATATTAACCGAGCGATGGATGCCGCACGAGCTGTAGCCATTCCTCATAATCGCGAAGTAATCCATGTCATTCAGCGTGGGTTTACCTTGGATGGTCAAGACGGCATTCGGGTTCCAAATGGCATGCATGGCTATCGCATGGAAGTCGAAGCCCATATCATCACTGCCGCTGCTTCCACCGTGGACAACATCCGCCAAGTTGTTGGCAGCTCAGGTGTAGATGCCCATCAATTTGTACTCAACCCATTGGCCTCTGCTGAAGTTGTCCTTACGGATACGGAGCGGGAAATGGGCGTAGTGGTTTGTGATATTGGCGGCGGCACCTCTGACATGGCCCTCTTCATCGAAGGGGATGTTTGGCATACGATGGTATTAGCGGTTGGCGGGAACCATATCACTTCAGATATTGCTCACGGTTTACGATTGCCATTCTCAAAGGCAGAGGAAATTAAGATCAATCATGGGCATGCGCTAACAAGTGAGATCGGGGCAGATGAAACTTTCCCTGTCAAAGCTTTTGGCGAAGAACAACCGGTCAATATTAGCAGACGAGAATTGACCCATATTATTGAAGCCAGAGTTGAAGAAATTTTCAGCTTGATGATGCAAGAGATCAAACGATCAGGCTACGACGGCTTATTGCCCGCAGGTTTAGTGCTTACCGGCGGCACAAGTCAATTGCCGGGAATTAGAAAATTAGCTAGTGAAGTAATGGGTTTGCCAGTGCGCTTGGCCCGCCCCGAAAACCTTATAGGAATGGTGGACAAGTTACACTCCCCTGCCTATTCAACCAGTATTGGTTTGGTCCATTGGGCCTTGCTGATGAATGAAATCGATCCCTTTGCAATTAGTGAATTGGGAGCATCCCAAAATAGTGTTAAAAATTGGGACTGGTTTAGAGATGTACTAAAACGGTTTCTACCGTAAAATTACTTTGATTATTTGCAGTTTTTTGTGCAGTATATCAAATGATTGTGATTAATCTTGTAAAGTTGGTCAAATGGAGGACCAAATGAAAACTATGAACAACGCAGAATCTTATGCCCGCATCAAAGTAGTAGGTGTTGGCGGTGGTGGATGCAACGCAGTGGAAAGAATGATCGAAGAAGGTCTCACTGGTGTTGAGTTCGTTGCCGTAAACACAGATGCACAAGCCCTAATGAATTCCAATGCGAATGTACGCGTAAGCATTGGCGGGAAGTTGACCCGCGGCCTCGGCGCAGGAGGTAATCCTGACAATGGCCGAAAAGCTGCTGAGGAATCAGCAGAAGATCTTTATAACGTGCTCAAAGGCGCAGACATGGTCTTTGTTACTGCCGGAATTGGTGGTGGCACAGGCACAGGCGCTGCACCAGTCGTTGCACAGATCTCTCGCGAGGTTGGCGCATTGACCATTGGTGTGGTCACCCGCCCCTTCACCTTTGAAGGTGGACGAAGAGCACAGACCGCTGAAGGCGGTATAGCTAAATTAAAAGAACAAGTCGATACCTTAATCGTGATTCCTAATGATCGCTTATTGCAGATCGTGGATAAACGCTCGAGCCTAACCGATGCTTTCTCCGTTGCGGATGACGTTCTCCGACAAGGCATCCAAGGTATTTCCGAATTGATCACCATTCCTGGTTTGATCAATCTTGACTTTGCAGATGTACGCACGATCATGTCCGAAGGTGGCGCAGCATTGATGGCTGTCGGAACTGCTAACGGCGAAGACCGTGCTCGAATGGCTGCTGAACAAGCCATCACCAGTGACCTGCTTGACATCACTATTGACGGTGCCCGCGGCATTCTCTTCAATGTGACCGGCGGCTCCGATCTCTCACTCTTTGAGGTCAATCAGGCTGCTGCAATCATCAAGGAAACCGCACATCCAGATGTGAACTTGATCTTTGGTGCAGTGATTGATCCTACAATGGGCGAAGATATTCGCATTACGGTGATTGCCACTGGATTTGATAAGGCTGGCATGCCACGCAGAATGTTGCGAACAAAGCAGCGCCCTGCAAATACCAATCAGAATGTAAATGCTGGTGAACAAGCAAGTGACCAGCGTGAGTTAGAACCAGCAACCTTTAACCCTGAAGACCTGGATATTCCAACTTTCTTGCGAAAAAGAGTTGGGAAAAATTAGAAAATAATTTTAGGGTGATAGGCCCTAATAAATCTGGCCCTCCACCAGATTGACCGACCCACATTTTCCAGACCGCCTAGTTCCCCCTCTTAGGCGGTCTGGTCATTTAATTCATAACTACATTTTTTTCGTTCTAAATACCCATAGAAAAATCTTATAAACTCTGTAAATCGTACTAAGTTTATCCTAATTTTTTTGATGCCCAACCTTAAATTAATAATTAAAAGTCCTTTTCGCTTGCCCTGCTTTCTCATCTATGTTAAAATCCTTAAATACTCGATAAATATATGGGGTATAGAGCTTTTACCCCCCATATCTAGGGGGATAAATTTTTATAGAGAAAAGGAATTAAATGCGCTGTCCGCACTGCCACGACGAAAGAAAAGGCACGAAAGTTATCGATACAACTCATGATAATCGTGGGGGAATTCGGCGGCGTAGAGAGTGTAAAAAATGTGGGAAAAGGTTTAGCACATACGAAAGATCTATCTTAGCTACACCATTGGTTATCAAAGAAGACGGCAGCCGTGAAGAGTTTGATCGGGAAAAAATGATGCGCGGTTTACGTTTGGCTTGTGTGAAACGCCCCGTTTCGGCATCTGAACTAGACCGTTTGGCTGGGGAAATTGAATCGTCCTTACAACGGATCGGCAAGAGTGAGGTTCCCTCCCGGATGATCGGTGATTTGATAATCTCGGGTCTGAAAGAATTAGACCATATTGCTTATATTCGTTTTGCATTGGTTTATCTTGGACTGGACGATCTGCAATCGATTAGATCTGAACTTGACCGCCTAATGGTAAGCGCATAATATAAACGACCTCTTCGTTGGACTAGCAAATTGTCAAAGCTAAGCTCCATAACTTGAAGAGTTGAACGATTTGGAAAACATTGAAAGAAAGGCTTTGACAAATAATTTGTTCTTCTCAGCAACTATTCACCTCTGAGTTGCAAGAGTAAAAGTCCGACGGTTTTATTTTTAAGAAAGCTTTATCAACTTTTGGCAACCGCACTCACACCACAGCAAACATAGAAAAAGATCACCTAATTTTGCGAAATTCACGTATTACATTCTAGGAGAAGTGAGCAAATGTTAGACAATCCAGCCACCGAAAAACAAAAATCGGGTTTATTCCCCACCCCCCCACGTCCGAAGAATTTGCGTGATGTAGAACTTACTGAAAATGCGGAAAGTATATTCCTTAAACGATATGCCCGGCGGGGAGCGGACGGCACCGCGATCGAAACCGTTGAGGATACATTTTGGCGGGTGGCTTACCACGTGGCGAAGGTTGAGGATGAATGGGGCGAAGATGTGATGGAATCCACTCGACACTTCTATGATCTGTTGAGTGAAAAGAGATTTTTCCCGAACTCCCCCACTTTTACCGGGGCGGGGACACCCTTGGGTCAATTGGCGGCGTGCTTTGTGTTGCCGATCAGCGACGACATGGGCAAACATGGTTCAGGGATATTTGAAAGTTTAAGAGATGCGGCATTGATCCAACAGACAGGCGGTGGGAATGGCTTCTCCTTCTCTCGATTGCGCCCAAGACATTCACCGGTTAAGCGGTCTGCGGGGCAGGCAACTGGCCCGGTAGGATTTATGCGCGTGTATGACCAGGCATTTGGCGAGATCGCGCAGGGTGGCACAAGACGCGGGGCTAACATGGCAGTGTTGCGGATCGATCATCCGGATATCGAAGATTTTATTGCGTGCAAGACCGACGAGTTTGCAGTGACAAATTTTAATATTTCTGTGGGGATCACCGATGCATTCATGCAAGCGGTGCAAGCAGATGGGGATTGGGACCTGCGTTTCCACGATCTGACCGACCCACGCTATAAGGGCTTTGATGGGACGATGGAGGAAGCGGAGGCATTGGGCCTGCCGATCAGAATCCATAAGACAGTGAAAGCGCGCGAATTATTTCAATCGATCGTGGACCAGGCACACCATAATGGGGAACCGGGATTGCTGTTCTTGGATGCGGCAAACCGCCAAAATCCAGTGCCTCATCTATATGATCTAGAAGCAACCAACCCATGCGGTGAACAATGGTTAGGCCCCTACGAGAATTGCTGTTTGGGTTCGATCAATTTGGCACAACATTTGGGCGCAGATAAAACCGTTGATTGGGAAAAATTAGAAGAGAGCATTGTGTTGTCCACCCGATTTTTGGATGATGTGGTGGAAGGCAACGCGTATGTGCCATCGGTACCAAAATTAAAAGTGGCAGCAATGAATGCGCGACGGATCGGATTGGGGATCATGGGTCTTGCAGACTTGCTCTATCATGTGGGGATCCGGTATGGGTCTACCGCAGGGCAGGAGTTTGTGGGACAAGTGATGGAGTTCGTACGATTCCATTCGATGAAGACGAGCGTGCAGTTGGCAAAAGAACGGCAACCTTTCTCGGCAATTGAGGGGAGTATTTATGACCCTGAAAATTTGGCATGGACGGCACCAAAACCTTTACGACCTTTTACACGAGATTATGCGCGACCCGCGTTGGATTGGACAGAGATCGTAGATGGAATCAAGGAAAATGGGATTCGTAATGCTGCTCAGACGACAGTTGCCCCGACGGGCACAATTGCGACGGTTTCGGGATGTGAGGGATATGGATGTGAACCGGTGTTTGCGTTGGCGTACATCCGGCATGTGGATGATAACGGGGAAGACCTTGAATTAACGTATACCAGCCCCCTCTTCGAGCAAGCTTTGGAAGAGAGCGGGTTGAATAAAAAGAAACGAAAAAAGATCATTGATGAAGTGATTTCAAAAGGTTCTTTGCGGGACGTAGAGGGGCTACCGAAAGAGATCGTGAAAACTTTTGTGGTATCGAGCGATATTACTGCTGAGGAGCATGTGCGGATGCAGGCTTCCTTGCAGGCATTTGTGGATAACAGTTTGTCGAAGACGGTGAACTTTCCGGCTGATGCGACCGCTGAAGATGTGGCCCGCACGTACCAACTGGCATGGGAACTGAACTGTAAGGGGATCACGGTCTATGTGACGGGATCACGTGAGAAGGTGGTTTTGGAAACGCATGCAACTGCAAAGGAAAAGGCTCCTGCTCCAATGCAAGAGTTGGCTCCGATGTGGGATCAGACAAAGGAACCACGCCCACGCGATCTGAGTGGGAATACGTTGAGCGTGAACACGCCTGTGGGGAAGGCTTTTGTGACGATCAATCAGACAGTTGAGAACCAACCTTTTGAGGTGTTCTTGAATACGGCTAAGGCGGGTTCGGAGACTGCAGCGATATCCGAGGCGATCGGCAGGTTGATCTCGTACGTGCTGCGAATTGCATCACCAGTTTCTCCGAGACAACGGCTGCGAGAGGTGTATCGACAGTTGAAGGGGATCGGGGGGAGCCGGAGTTATGGCTTTGGACCGAACCGGGTGAGCTCATTGCCGGATGGGGTGGCGCAGGTGTTGGGGGATTATCTGGATGCGACTTTGAAGGATTCTGAGACCTTGATCCGGAAGAAAGAGAAGAACGGGAATGGACACGGGAAGGATTCGGCAAATGAGCCGGACCATCCGGTGATGGATGTCCAGATGATCGGGGATATTTGCCCGGAATGTGGGCACGCGTCGGTGATCAATGAAGAGGGGTGTAGGAAGTGTTATAGCTGCTCGTACTCCGAGTGCTGAGGTTAAGTTTTCTTCAAGTGCACTTGAAGAAAACTTAACTCTTAGAGAATTGGCTACACCAATTCTCTACTGATTAGCTTTTTTATTTTTGTAACATATGAAGAACGCCCTATTGGGTGTTCTTTTTTGTTAATGTTCACTGCTAATGTGAAAAAAACTCACATTAGCTTAGAGAAATTACCAATGGTAATTTCTCTGCAAAATTGGGGATTAAGTAAACGCATGAACCGGGCCCGGTTCAATGCTCGTTTGACAAGCGCTATGCCAGCGTGGCTTGGTTTATTCTTTTGTTTTGCTGTTTGCCTTTTTACGTAAATTGCAAAGGCCCCCAAAGTTATTAGGACTTAATTGTACCATAAATAGAACATATGTCAGTGTTTGGTTAGAGGCGAAATTTTACAAAATTATAAACAGAATATATGTCTTCGGAAATGGGAGGAGATTGTAAAATAAGGATTGTCAACATTTGAATATGAAGAAAGGCATAAACAAAGAATGCACCATTTTTGGTAAGGGTAATTATCCAAAACAACAAGTAAAAACGTGAAAAATAGATTTATTGAATGACCCCTCATTGGGAATGGGAGAGCAACCTTAAAATTATTCTATCTCCCCACTAAATATTAGCTCCATTAGAAAAGCCCTTCGTCTCTTGACCTTTGAACTGCTTCCTCTAAAGTGAGTGCTTTTCCATTTTCTCTGGCTGCAGAATAAACAACCTTTGAAACTGCTACCTTAAGCCTAGCTTTCAATTTGATTGTAATCGGTAGACGAGACATCCATGCGCTGGTTGAACGGTTGGATAAAGCTACATAAAGAAGTTCAGTGGCTTTTACTGGGTGACCGTCATGATCAAAAATTAGAGCAAGATTTAATAATAACATTGCATGGGACCATAACCCACTTAGTTTTTCACCCTTTCTGGGGAGATAATCCCTTGCTCTTTCCATATTTCCCACTCCGGCTTCGGCCAAAAAATGATGACGACGAATACCTGAAAGAAAATCTTGACGAGTTGTAGGTAATGCTTCTAATTTTCTGAGGGTAGATTTCAAACCTTCGTAATCCTCATCAAAGGCGTCATAAATCATTTTGACATAATAAACCCATCCACTGGTATTAATAATATTAATATCTTCGATGATTCCAAGGGCTTCATTGAGATATTTTTGGCCCTTTTCACGATGCCCAACAGCTATTAGATGTATTGCAAGACTTACATTGCTCCAGGCAACCCCCTGTTTATCCCCCAATTTCCGGCTAAGCAAATTATTTTCTTTCAAGTAAGCAAGACTTTCTTCATATTTCCCTCTCTCCTCCAAATTGGAAGATATATTATTGTTGGTCAAAATAATTCCATATAAATCCCCAAGCTGTTGACTTATTTCTAGACAGCGTAAATTATAGTTAAGGGACTTATCATGCTCGCCAAGGATAGAATAAGCATATCCAATCCCAAATAAATTAGGTGCCTGATTATATAAATCTTCTAAATCAATAAAAATCCCCAATGATTCTTTGAAAACAGAAAGGGCTTCTTCAATTTCCGAAGTATCTAATAAAGCATAGCCCAAGGTTAATTTTGCTAATCCAACTCCTTGAAAATCGCCAGCATTTTCTAAAGTCTTCATTACAGTTTTGATGTCATCTATTGCCTTGGGACGTTTTTCCATAGATCTAATAATTCTTTCATAAAAAGTTACTGCCCGGGCTTGGAGGATGGGGGCTGTGTGGTCATGCTCCAATATGTTTGCAAAAAGCTCGACCGCAGTAAAGGTTTGATCTCGAATAAAACAATAAATATAAGCACTTTGCAACCCATTGAGCAATAGATCTGTTAGGCCTCGTTCAATTGCCCAAGACCAAGCGGCACGTACATTTTCAAAATCCTCTTCAATATCATTTAGGGCATTAATCTGGTCCTTACCCTTTAGATCATTTTCGCGTTCTGCAAATGCATTCAAATAGTATCTTGCATGATTATCGTGGATTTCTTCCACGTCATCGAGATTTGTAAGGATTTCTTCAGAAAACTGCCGAATTAACTCATGTATCTCGAATCGCCCTGATTTTTGATCTCGATGGAGTAGTGATTTGTTTACTAGCCCATTTAACAATCGGATGGAAATATTACTTATCGATTGGGCTGCATTACGCGTGCAGCCTCCATGAAAGACGCTCATGCGGGCTAGGCCGTCTCGTTCCTCATCGTTTAGTAAACGCCAGGAATAATCAAACACAGCGCGCATACTGCGTTGTCGTTCAGGGAGATCACGGCGTTCGGATTCGAGGAAATCCATACTCGCTTGAATTTCTTCGGCAATTTCTTTGACAGTTAGGGTAGCTACCCAGGCTGCAGCCAACAAAATACCCAGTGGAACGCCTTGAACGAGGTGACAGACGCGGGCGACATAGCTGAGATTTTCTTCGGTGATCTCAAAGGCCACTCGGGTCCGAGTTGCAGATTGCATAAATAGTTGTACCGCAGAATATCGGAGAGCGTCTTGGGGGGTCTCCCATTTTGGAAGTTCCATGCCATCAATGACTAGCAAGTTTTCTCCATCAATATTTAGTTTTTCGCGCGAGGTGACAAGGACGGTCAATTGTGGGGCGGCATGAATGATCTCAGCAAGAATATTGGCACCGGCGATGATATGTTCGTAATTATCCATGATGAGGAACAGATTTTTATTAGTAAGGTAGGACACTATCTGTGCCCTGTAATCCCCATCGGAATGGAATTTATAGGTGGCGGCTTCTGCAATTGCTTCGGGAATTTTTTCTGGATCGCCATATTTATCGAGACCGACGAAGAGGACACCATCTTCAAAATTTTTGGCTTGAAAAAACCCAGTTTCGATTGCGAGGCGAGTTTTACCCATTCCACCAGGGGCCATAAGGGTGATTAAGCGGATTGTTGGATCACTGATCATTCGTGTTAACTCATTCATTTCCTCTTCACGGCCAACAAAAGGGGTTGATTGAGCTAGCAGGTTGTTTCGGGAACCTGGGGTTGTGCGTTGGGGGGGAGAAAAAACTGAATGTAGTTCAAACTCTGTTGGGTCTTCCTGCTCTATTGATTTAGGCTTTGGGGGTTGAGACGAGATGTCGATGTTCTTGATCATGGCTTCGATCTCGGCACCGACAAGACGGATGGAGGGGATGCGGGCATCATGGTTTTTTTCTAACATGCGGTAGACGAGGTCATTGAGGTTATCGGGGATATCCGGCCGAATCTCTTGGAGGTCGGGTGTGGAATCATGGAGGATGGCAGTAATGACCTGAACAATACTGTCACCCGTGAAGGGGTTTTGACCGGTGAGTAATTCGAAGATCAGGACACCAAAGGACCAGATGTCAGACCGGGCATCGACTCTCTTGCCGAGGCAGGCTTCAGGGCTGAGATAGCCGTAGGTGCCGAGTAGGACGCCTTCTTGCGTGAGGTCAGAATCTCCAATAATGTGGGCAACACCAAAATCTGTAAGGCGTGGGGTATCGTTTTGATCAATGAGGACATTGGCAGGTTTTATGTCGCGATGGATGATGTCTAGAAAGTGGGAGCGGGTGAGGGCATCAGCGAGTTGAATGGCAATTTGCAATACCTGATCTAGGGGAAGGCCGGAAGGAGACTTTGAAAGGAGGTCTTTTAAATCTCCCCCATCGACGTATTCCAAAATTAGGTAGTGATTGCTATCCTGTTCGATGACGTCAATTAGAGTGACGATGTTGGGGTGGTTGAGTTCTCGCAGTACTTGTCCTTCTCGCCTAAATCTATCGAGGAAATCTAGGGTGGGATCGAGCAAACCGGGTTTAAGATGTTTGACAGCAACAGTTTCTCCGGATTGGGAGTCGGTGGCTCTATATACATCACCCATGGCCCCAGTACCTATCGATTCTCCTAGCTCGTATCGGTTTGAGAGTACTTTCATGAAATTCCTATGATTTTATAGATGATCTTAGAAAGAGATCGGATCATTGTATGCGGTTTTTCGGAAATTTGGATGGTCGTTGTTGGATTTTTCTGATTTATTATACTCTGCTGCTGAGATAATATTGATAAAAAAATCTCATGAAACGTAGGAAGAGAGGGATTCACTCTGAGGAATAATACAAGGATTGGTCTCCATGCAAACGATTTAATGTTTATAATATTTTGAGATGGAAATATGGAGGAAAATATGACCGAAGAAAAAACTTTTAGAGATTTGGTGAATACGTTTTTTGAAACTCACGGGAAGCCAGAGCAGTAGCAGGCGGCTTATGATGCGTTGGGGGGCGGGGAGGCAAAATAATAATTATGGAAGAAAATAAGATTTCGGGTAATGATTTTATCGCAATGGGACATTTTTTAATGCGTCCCCGAAGACCAGAAAAAAACAGAATATATAGAGATCCGGGCATATATTCATTGGCTGAATGTCATACTGAAAAAATTCCTTCCCTCTATCATCTTGGTCTTTGGTGGGAGGATCCTAAATCAGACAATAAACACCCCAAACCCAATAATAAATATATACAAGACTTAAAATCGGAACTGGGTTTTTCTGAAAAAGAATTTTTAGCTTTTGAAAAAGATTTAGCGAATGAAAGGTTTGTAAAAAAGACCATTCATATACATGACAATTTTTTGAATATATCAGCCGCCCAAGAATTTTCGGCAAAATATATGGATCTTGAAATTTTCGAGGACGTTAAATTAATTGGCGCTGGAATTTCCATAGAAGACCACAAAACCTTCATCGATAGTGAGCCGTATAATAACAGTGGCGTTGATGTCCGCGCAAAATCAGCTGTTAAATTGTCACAGAAGGGAGTATTTAGAGGTTTTGAAATTACTGATTACCTTGATCTTTTCCATTCTTTCTACTGTTATCCTCAAGCTGAATTAGAAATTGAAGAACAAAAAATTCAACTTAATGAAAATGGGATGTTTGAAACCTATAATCAGGCAAAGGAATTTTTACTTCACATGAATAAGGCTACTATTGGGCCATATTGGGAAGGAAATTTATATATCATTGCTCAATTTGAATACCCCAGAAAATAAAAAATCGTACCCTGGGATTATTCTTAATCTATTTCGTAATTTTTTGAAATTGCTGAGTTTGGAGATGTGAACCCTGGATGGTGGAAAAGTGAGGGAGATGGTAGCGGAGGTAGCCCAGTAATAGCCTTTGTGAAAAGAAAATTACACAATATAATACCTATTAATCAGTAAAGAAAAGGAAGGGATGAAAATATGAGCGAACGAAAGAAGAAACCTACAGAAAGAAAAGCTCCCTCGGTTGGATTACACCAAACCGATATGGGCGGCAAAGAAATTGTAAAAATCAATAAGAAAAATATAGACACCAAACGCAAAATTACCCCAAAGAAGAAACGACCATAGGATAAATTGGTTCAATTTCTGAAAAAATTGGTTGCAAGAGAAAGACGATCACCTGGGGCATGGTCTTAATTCGGCACGGGGAATGGTCACAATTCCAGCGGTCGTCGACTAGAGGGGGTAAAATTAAATATACCTCCAAATTGGTTAATATAAATTTGTCAAATTAATAGATAAACGGGAGAGTGGGATGAGTTAAGGGGGTGAGAGATTTAGGTGTTTTGGTTGGGGGAAATCTAGCAGAAATTAAAACAGTAGAACTGTCTATGGAATGATGAGGGAGATTGTATAATAGTGTTATCGATAAAGGGATCGTTGGTCAGGAAATCACTAAAAATATAACCTATTTGACAATAGTAACTATTTCAAGAAGTAGTAAGAATTTTTATGAAAAATACTCATGATAAATATTCTGTTTCCAACCCTTTAGGTGAATTCAAATTGATAGATGAAGATGGAAAGGCGATGAAATCGAATATTGCAAGGGATGGGTCTGCTAAGTGAAAAAATCTTGGATAGCCTACCCTTATATATTTGCATTAGCCTCTCTCCTTTTTCTGTATACCGTAACATCAGATATTGTATCTCCTCTTCAATTGCTCCGGCCCCTGGTAGTATTTTGGGCACTTCTTGTGCTGCTACATATTTTGATGAAATCGGTTGGGATCGATAAGAATTGGTCGGCGCTGATGTTAGGCGTCTTTGTATTGGGTATTTTCTCAACACGTCTGTTTTTCGTTATCGCGGGATCAATTTCGATTGTTAGCTGTTTACTGTGGTGGCTAATCTTAAAAATTCGCAAACTAAGCGTGAAGGTGAATCAGATTGCCTTTATACTGAACGCAATATCTGTTTTTCTTGTGATCGTATTTAGTTTTTGGAATTATTTATTATTGAGGAAAGTGCCCTGGGGGGATTACCGACAGGCAGTAGAGCAATCGAGAAACGATTTGATAGCCAAGCCGACTACTCCTGAAAATTTGCCTGATATTTACTACATCATATTGGATGGGTATGGGCGTGCTGACATATTGGATGAAATTTTTGAATACGACAACTCTGACTTCATTGACTCTTTGAAGAGCAGAAGTTTCATTGTTCCTGAAGAAAGTCACTCGAATTATCCTAGAACGGTGTTGTCCGTGGCGTCAACACTTAACATGGATTATATTTCGACACTAATACCGGGTCTTGAAGATAGTATTTTTTGGTGGTTGATGTCCCCCCTAATTGATCATAGTCAAACACGATTGATGTTGGAGAGCGTAGGATATCAAATGGTGTCGGTTGCTACAGATTGGAGCATTACAGATAACACATCTACAGACTTCTATTTTAAACCCAATCCAGTTAGCCTGAGCGACTTCGAAAACCATCTGGTTACTACGACCCCATTAGGGTTTCTTCTTTCCCCCGTAATAAGAAGTTTTTCTTCTCTTCCATCCTTTGATGGACACCGCGAATCGATAGATTATAGTTTTAAGACTTTGTCCGATATCCCTGAAATGCCGGGGGCTAAATTTACTTTTTCGCATATTGTTACCCCCCACCCTCCGTTCGTATTCAATGAGAATGGAAACTCCATTGATCCTGATTATAAATTTTGGTTTGCTGATGGAATTAGCTTTCCGGGAGGAAAAGAGGAATATCGAGATGGCTATGTGAATCAATTGGTGTATACAAATACTCGAATATTGGAGGTTGTGGATGACATTATTGCAAGATCTAAAACGCCTCCGATAATCATCATACAGGCAGATCATGGACCTGGATTATCTACAGATTTCAGTTCCTCAGATAACACGTGCCTGAAAGAACGATTCTCTGTGTTTGCAGCCTACTATCTACCCGGTGTGGACGCAGGAGAAGTACCTAATGATCTATCGGGAGTAAATATATTCAGGCTTATTCAAAATTTATACTTTGGGACAGATTTGCCGCTCTTGGAAAATAAATATTTGTATACTAAAGATGCATTGTTTATTTATCAGGCAGAGGACGTAACGTTTCGGGTAGAAGAGCCCTGTGAAATCTTTGAATGATGGTACCCGAGCATTTATGGGGAAATATATTGGTTCCCTATTAAGAGTTTAGTGAATTGGAAGCTAGTTCTACTCTTCGGTAAAAGGGCGTAATGTGCTAGTAAACCCCCATATTGTTATAATGTTAAAGATTAAATTGAAATTTAACACGGCAGGTTTATGGTTGGAGGAATAATAATGACCGAGGAAAAGACTTTTAGAGATTTAGTAAATACGTTTTTTGAAACGCATGGGAAGCCAGAGCATCAGCAAGCGGCGTATGATGCACTGGAAGGAGGGGAAGCGCTGTATCCCGAATATGCCAGTCTGATCAATAGCTGGCGATTTTGTGCCGCGGGATTGCTGAATAAGCCAGACCTGGCGATAGGGATCATGAAAGAGGGGTTAGATGCGGGGTATTGGTGGCATAAGGAGTTTTTGAAGACGGACGAGGATCTAAAAAGCCTGCAAGAGCTGCCGGAATTCAACCGGATCGTAGAGATTGCCGACAAGAGGTATCAGGAGGCGATGGCGGCGGCAAAGGCAGTTGCATTGCCTCTGCGCCTACCTACCCCATCAAAGGAAGGATTCTCGCTCTTGTTGCCCCTTCATGGGAATAATGGGAATGCGAAAAAGTCGGTGGGATTTTGGGAGAGCGCGGTGGATGAGGGCTGGATGACCGTTTTATTGCAGTCTTCAGAAATATTTTTTGACGCGGATTCATTTGTGTGGAACGATATGGAGAAGGCAGGGAAGGAAATCAAGGTACAGGTTGAGGAGTTTAAAGCGGTATATTCGATCAATGGGGAGCGGACGGTGATGGGCGGATTCTCGAAGGGGGCAGAGATGGCTGTGTGGTTTACCTTGATGGAAATTCTGCCGATGAGGGGATTTATCGCGGTGAACCCGGGTGGACCGTATATTCAGGACATCACACTCTGGGAACCGATCTTGGAGAATTGCGAACGGTTGAGCGAGATGCGGGGGGTATTCGTGGCGGGGGAGCATGACCCGAGTGTGGAACAGATCAGGGAATTGCATGGGCTGCTGGTGAGCAAGGGGATGGATTGTCAATTGGTGATCGCGCCGGAGATCGATCATGAATTTCCGGAGAATTTTGGAGAGATTTTGGCGGAGGGGTTGAAGTTTATAGGCAAAAACGATTCATAGAAACTAAATATTATTTATCTTTGAATTCATTTGCTAACCATTCCCAATTTTCCGCGTATCCGTCCCAATTCCCATTACTTCGATGCTGACGAGCTACCTTTTCAAATCTATTCCACCATATGGACACGACCCTTCCGAATTGGTCATTTGCCAATCCTTTATCTAAGGCCTTTCTTTTTACCAATACTCCTAATAATTCAAAAAAAGTCATGGTCTCCATCCAAGCTTTCTTAGAAGTTTTCGAGTTATGTACGCGGGCAAAGGCCTCTTCATCACTCAAAGTATTCCAATCCTCTTGGCTGGATAGCTCCTTTAATGCTAAGAGGCCATCGCTGTTGGATAAATCAAGATTCGTCAATTCTAGTAAACCCTCCATTTGGGATGCCAACCTGGTCTCATTTAGTTGTTTTACTACTAACCAAATGCCTATTATTGTAACTAATAGCCCTATAATTTCGACTAGGCTTATCGACAGGAAATCATTGTTGAACATGGTAGCCTCCTATGGTGGTAAAACTTAATAATAAATTCTATTTATGGACTTATCATAAGGAAAATAAGGGTATAAGAAAAATATTGATTAGGTTTGATTATATACTGAGTTTTACAAATATTTTATTTATGACCTAAATTTATAACTTAATAAATAAAAAGCTCCAGTCTTGGATAGACCGGAGCTTTTTTATTTAATCTCGTTTTGCTAAGCTTGGGTTTCTTTTTCTTTCCAGGGGGTACCGATCCAGCGAAGGAGGAATCTGTCTGCACCGATGTATCCGGCCACTTTCCAAGCGAGGATGAGGCCGAGGGCGACAACGAAGAGCATCGGATTGGTGCTCGCTGAGCCAGCCATCATGAAGTTCCAGTTCATGAATGCGCCGAAGAAGGCGGCGAATCCGGTGAAGGCACCGATGACAAGGGCGATACCGATCACCATTTCACCATAGGCAACGAGGGGACCAAACCAGCTGTAGGCTTCTGCGTCGAGTAAAGTTTCGATGAAATTGCGATACCAGTCAAATGAGATGGCTGGGCGTCCCTCTTCGGGGATGACAACGATGCTGGACCAGAAGCCCTTCAATGCATCGCCAGTTTTAACCCAAGCGGGATTTTCGATCTTGTGGAGGGATGCGTCGATCCATTTGTATCCTAACCAGATGCGGAGGACCAACCAGATCCATGCGGTACGAGTGTCACCAAAAAGTTTTTGAATAAATAGTGGATCTTGGATTTGCTGCCCCTTGAGTGTGATCACGTTTGCCATTTCTGAAGCTCCTTAGTAAGTTAGAAAAATAGTTTTTTAATATGACTTATTGTATAAAGTTTCACAGAAAGAAAACAGTGACAAATAGCCCTATTTAGACAACTTTTGTCCTAATTAATCTGTGACATTTGTCACAAAACTATGGATACTTATAAAAGCTACAAAATATGCTGGGGAAAGGGAGTTTTGAAATAAAGCTAAGCCCCCTGCTTAGCTTAGGAGTTGTCTATTTCACGAATTTGATGCTGAAGGGATAACGGATCTCTTGGTCGTTGAGGGAGCGGATGGTATTGGCGATGCCCTGGTAGAAGGTATAGATACCAAGGGGAAATAATGGGACGGTGAAGCAGATGAGGAAAATTTCCATCATGCCAATTGGAAGTCCGAGGTCTATCTCTGGGTTAGCATAAAGCAATAGTATCGGGGCGATCATCACGCAAAAGCCAAGCGCAAATAACCCAAGCAATATTGTAAATTGAAAGTTGAGGGCTGCTTTTCCCTGCTTATCCACTTTATAACTGTGTTTCTTTTTAATTGCCCAAACTCCGAGGGAGACTGGCAAGAAACAAAGGATACTGCTTAGGTGCATGGCTGCCAGCCAAATCCCTTCATTGTCGAGGTCATTGATCCCAAATTCAAAATCTAGGGTTTTGCTCAAACTGTTAATCGTGAATGATCTTGGGTCCACCTCCCCACTCTCTATCCGTTGGATGGTGCGGGGGCTTACCTCGCAGGTTTCAGCTAACTGTTCTTGGGTAAGTCCTTTGATCTGGCGAAGTTCTGCGACCTTTAGGCCAAGTTCTGGTTGTTTCATTTGTAAACTCCTTATGATTTATTTTACACTCAGTATAGGCGGATGCGCCAGAATAACCATGTCGTAAGGACGACACTGTGACGACACTTCAAATTTGAAAATTCGAATAATCAATTATGATATAATCGCTCAAATTAATCCCATTTCAGCACACAAGCAAATATTATTAGCTCAAATCTCTATATGATTACCCATTTTATCCAGCGATCAAAGGAGAACAAATGATTATTAGATTGAGAATTTTAAAAGCAAGGAATTTTCGGTACCTGAAGACATTTTTTTTCCTGCTGATGTTTACATTGACAATGATCGCCTGTGGTTCGGGCAACCCGAACGGGGGGAATAACGAGGTTAGTTCAGGATCTGGTGACGGAGAGGTCGTAGAACAAAGTGAGACCCTGGAGGAATTTTCGATAATTCTGGGGTTTCGATTTGGGTTGGTAGACTCGGAAGGGGATAATTTATTCAATCTAATGACTGGTTATGATATGCAGCCAGAATATATCCGAGTATGGGGTACTTATTCCCGACCTAACGGGGAGAGCGCTCCGGGGTTTGCAGATGTAACTTTTTCTGTAGAAAATGGAGAATTGGTTACCAAGATCATTGAGACGGATATGGAGGGAGTAGATGTTGATGACCCCAGAGTGCTTCAGTTCAATGAGGATATCGCAAATTCATTTAAAGATAGGCTGATGGAAACAGCTGTTGGATTTGTTAGTGTTGAATTGGTGAATAACACTATGGAAATCGTATATTTGGCAGAGGTAGAATAATCGTAGGGACATAGAAAAACATTAAAAACTGGACGAATTGTCCAGTTTTTTTTATATAAATAGCGATGGTACAATATCCGAGTTAATCAAAAAATGACAAAATCAAATCCATCCCCCCACCCTTTTAAATCCAAACCGCATAGAACTCTTTTAGCACTATCGATTCCTGTATTAATCTCGATGACGGCTGAACCGTTATTGGCATTGGTGGATACAGGATTTATTTCTTCTTTGGGGGTAGAACCCTTGGCTGCCCTGGGTGTGGGGACAACAGCTCTTTCTGGATTATTTTGGATCTTTAACTTTTTATCAATCGGCACGCAAACTGAAGTAGCGCAAGTCCAGGGAAAAGGACTTCCCCAAGAAACTAGAAAAATCGTTAGTTTGGGGTTGATCTTGGCGTTTTCTTTTGGGATCTTATTAATATTTTTAATTTCTCCTGCTGCAGGGTGGCTGGGTGAATTATTAGGGGCATCGGGTGTAGTGCTCAGTTATGCAAAAGAATATATGCAGATTCGACTATTTGGTGCCCCAGCAGTATTGATGATGTTGGTTACCTTTGGGGCAATGCGCGGTTTACAAGATATGCGGACACCCTTATGGATCGCGTTGGGGGTCAATGCGCTAAACCTAGTGTTGGATTGGATTCTAATTTTTGGGATTGGACCGATCACGGCGATGGGTGTGGCGGGGTTAGCATTGGCGAGCACGATCAGTCAGTGGATAGGGGCGATCGCTGGGTTGATAATCCTTTCTAAGACGATTGGATTAACCATTGCTCTAAAATTCAAGGATGCAAAAAAACTACTTCAAGTGGGGGGAGACTTATTTATTCGAACTGCTTTAATAAATTTGTTCCTTGGATATATCACCAGGGTGGCAAATGGTTTTAGTGCGGATGCAGGGGCAGCACATCAGGTGATTCGGCAAGTGTATCTATTCACCTCTCTTGCATTAGATGCCTACGCCTCAACGGTTCAATCTTTGGTGGGTTATTTTATTGGACAGGATTCGGTTAAATGGGCAAAACAGGTGGTGAAGGTCGGGGCTCAATGGGCATTGGGGACGGGAATCGTTTTGGGGGCTGGGATGTGGTTAGGACGAGATCTCATTACAGCTTTACTGGTGCCAGCCAGCGCTGTAGCCGTTTTCCTGCCTGCATGGGGGATCTCGGCAATGAGCCAACCGCTAAGTGGGTTAGCCTTCCTGACGGACGGCACACATTGGGGAACGGGGGATTATGCTTATTTACGGAATGCAATGATCGTTGCATTTGTGATCGGAGCGACAGGCATCTTTTTTGTTAGCAATGCTGAGTTTGATGGATTAAGTTGGATCTGGGCGGTTACAGGTGTATGGATATTCATCCGGGCCTTATTTGGCATGCTAAGAATTTGGCCGGGGATCGGCAATTCTATATTTAAAAATTCTTAGTCCAAATAATTACTTCACCATGGATTGACATCTAACCAATATGTTTCTTTTGTGACTCCTTACGCGGTGTTCAAATAAATATATTCCCTGCCATGTGCCTAGAGAAAGTGTGCCATTATCAATCGGGATAGATAAGCTGGTATTCGTTAAAATGGCACGCATATGAGATGGGGAATCATCCGAACCTTCCATGGTGTGTTGAAACCAGGATTGATTTTCGGGAACCAGTCGATCCATGAAGCCTTCTAAGTCTTTTCTTGCCGATGGGTCATAGCTTTCACTAATCACTAAAGAGGCGCTGGTGTGTTGAACAAAAAGATGGCAGATCCCTTCTTGGATACCCCATTTCTCAATTTGTGAGTGCAATTGGGGGGTCAGATCGTATAGACCCTTGCCATTGGTGGAGGTTTCAAGCGTTGTTTTATGCCAGGTCATTTAATTCTCTTTTCAATTATTTCTATTTTTTAAAACTATCGACGTATGTCATCGCTTTCTCAGAATACATGATCCATTTATCAGATTCATTTACGGGGATTTGCACCCATTCTTTGAATGGATTCCCTTTTCCACGGGGATCGAATAATTTCGCACCGGGGATATCTAGGGCTTCTGCCAAATCTTCTGGGGTCAGCTTGAAGGCTACATCCTCTCCAAAAAGAACTGCAAAGGCTTTGCCATTGATGCTCATGCATCTTTTGCCAAACCATTTGGCTTCTGCGACAGTATCGTTACCCGCAAAATGATTTGCTAATTCTTCAAAACTTATTTGTTCACTCATTTTTTCTCCAGAATAGAAGATTTCTTTGAATTATCTGTTATTTAATAATTCTTGAATTTCACTTTTTAGGCTATCAATGTAATTAGTTGTTGCAGTTATTAGATCGTTGTTGCTTAAATTATATCCAAACTGAGTTCCTTCCACTTCAGCGAGGGCGTTAAATATGCGACGACAAAGGAGGCGAGCTTCAGAGAAATCATGGCCGGCAGCTAGCAAGATCTTTTCAGCTTGAATGCTGTGCTGCCTAAGATGAGCGTCGAACCGATGAAGACGAAATTGAATTGGCAATAATTCTTCTTCCCAAAAAATAACCTTATGCTCCAATTCATCGTTTTTTATATCTGAAAATATTTCTCCGATCTCATTATGGATTCTTTCAAATAATGAGAGTATATCTTTTAGGGGTTTTTCAAAATAGGCATCGGAAAAGCCACCCCGCACTTCAAAATGTTGAGTCCAATCTTCACGTGTGAATTTTACCTGTTCTTCATTATTTCGAAATCGGTTTAAACCAGTTTCAATGGACATCAAAAAAGACCATTCTCCTTCGATAGAATGTTGGAGGGTGTTCCTTAAGGACCATTCGTCTTCATTTTTTTTGAAATCGATATTGGCTTCATCTACCCCCACTATTAAGGCTTGTAAATCAAAATAAGCCTGATGGTGCTGAGCGAGAATGTCTTGGGTGATCGAAATAGGATTTCCCAGTTTAATTCTTTCAGCCCTTAATTTTACGGCGAGTTTTCGTAATTCTTCATAGACCCTAAAGTTCGCGAAACGAATTCCTTCGTTATATCCTTTCCATTTCCAAGTTGTCTCGAGTTCAACCTCCGAAAGGGGTTGAATAATATTTACAAATTCATAAACTGTTGAACGGAGTTCCTTATGCATGCATATACCTCTGATAATTTAGTAACAATTTAATGGATATCGATGATGTTTGTGGTCAAAAAAGTTATATCATGATTTTACTGATGAAACGGGTAACCCGACCCTTGCATATTGATGGAAGGGAATTAAAGGAATACAATACTTCTAAGGAAAAATGAAAATTTGAGGAGGATCGTAATGAGCTCACAAAAAATTGCTATCGTTACAGACAGTTCCGCATATATTCCTAAAGAAGTAATGGCAGGTTTGAATATTCACGTCATCCCCCTGTGGATGATCTGGGATGATGAAAAGTTTCGAGATGGGGTGGATATTGACCCGGAGAGTTTTTATAAACGGTTATCCAACTCAAAAACAATCCCTACCAGTTCACAGCCCTCTGCCGGGGAGTTTATTGAGTTCTTTAAAAAGGTGGCAGAAAATAATGATGCCATTGTGGCGGTGTTGGTATCTTCAAAGCTAAGCGGCACGATTGCAAGCGCATTGGCAGCCCAAAAAGATTTACCAGAAATCCCGATAGAAATTGTGGATACCTATAATGTTTCAATGGGGTTGGGATTCCCCGTTTTGGCTGCTGCAAAGGCAGTTGAGGCTGGGAAAACGGTGGAGGAAATAGTTTCTATCGCTGAAGGGGTGAGCAAGGAGATGAGTTTTCTCTTTGCAGTGGACACTCTGGAGTTTTTACGGAAAGGTGGACGAATTGGAGGGGCAAAGGCTTTGTTGGGAACTGCTTTGAGAATCAAACCAATTTTACATTTTGAGGATGGGAGGATCGAACCCTTGATGCAGATTCGCACAAAGAAAAAAGCGCTGAAAGGATTGCTGGATATTGCAGAAAGCCGCTTAGATGGACGAAAGATGGCAGAAGTAGCGGTGATCGACATTGATGCGGATAAAGAAGGTGGTCAAGTTGCAAAAATGGTCGAGAAACGATTTGGAATGAGCAAGGTGATTAGAGCTGGAGTAAGCCCAGTGGTTGGGACACACGCGGGACCGGGGGCGGTTGGGCTGATTTTTTATCCAGAAGAATAATCGGTCGATAATTTAAGACAGAATGAATTAAAAAAAAGAGACGAGTAATCCTCGTCTCTTTGATGATTAAGATCGATTTTTAATAGAAAGGAGATTCCATCTTAAAAATCATTTACCTAGAGATAAACTTTAGGTATTTTATTTTAATCAGTCAATATTAAGCTTGTAGTCTCCTTGAAGATAAGAACCAAGCTAAACCTAAGAAGATCAGTGCAGGTACACCTAAGAATAGCAATAGGTATCCAGCCGCTCGGGGTTCTACTTCAAGAATTGAGGCGCTATAATTTTGGGCTGCCACATAGGCCAAAAACCAACCAATTATGCCCAAGAGCCATTCGTACCATTTGAGGTTTACTTTCTTAACGATCAACATGGTTACAACGACTACACCAATAATTAACAATAAAGTTGGAAATAACATTTTTATCGGCTCCTTAACCTAGATCGCCGTGAATTTTGCCACGGGTTGTGTCAATGCCGTATTCTGGCATATCCAGTTTGTACCAATCTTCTGGATCTTTCATTGGTTGACCCAATGTTTCCCAATTTGGTGTGTAGAGGAAGTCATCCAAAGTTCGTAATGTGGAATTGAGGACAGGTAAATTACCTGCAGCCCAACCTTGCAACTTGTGTAATCCAGCTAAGTTTTTCTCACTGAATGGGCAATATGCAAAACAGATTCCACAACCAGTTCCGACTTCGTACCAGTATGAGCGGCATTTCACGCCATCATCGTACCAAGCCTTGATTCCAGGATTGTTCCATTCACCAGTGGTTTCCCAGCTTGGTTCTTCATCCATGGAAAGAGCTTTACTTGGGCACATTTCCGCACATTTCTTACAGGTTCGGCAGAAATTCATGAGGCCAGCATCGATCGGTTTTGTTGGGGCGATATCCAAATTCGTAAGAAGTTTGAATACGCGGACAACAGGTCCATACTCTGGAGTGATGAGGCGGTTGTAGCGAGCCATTTCACCCAAACCAGCCATGACAGCCATACCAGGAGCGGTTCCCAAAGCATTGCGGCGATATTCGCCAGGTGCTTGGTAGCCAAGGGTCTTGAGGAACATTTGGGTTCGAGCCTGGACTAATCCACCAATCTCATAACCCATGCTGGAAACCGATCCACCCAATTCTGTGGGAGCGCGGCGCCAAAGCTCACGGCTCATTTGAACTGTGAATACAATCGCAGTTCGGCAGTCTTGAGGAAGATAGCGATGAGTTTCTGTTTCTGTTGGTTCCGAATGAGCGCTAGAGTATTCAATGATCTTGCGGTCGCCATCATTGGCATAAAGCAATTTTTCTGTTGTACCAGGTTCAAGCTTTACAAAGCCTACAGAGGAAGCACCATAATAACGCATTGCAGCTGTTACAAGTTCTGCAGCTTCTTCGGGGGTTCCTTTCCATTTGGAAACGCCACGATCTTCTGGATTGAAACGGCCCTCGGGGCCGATGAACTGTGATTCTGCTAAAGAAAGATTAGCAAATCCATGTCCCCAACCAGCAGCAACCGCGTGAGCTTTGAGATCCCAACCTGGGGTTCCTTTTTCCAATCTGCTTTGCTCATTAGTTTTGTCAATTTCTTTTAGTTTGTCTAATTTGTCGCCATAGAATTTTGGATTAAAACCAGTGATTGAAGCATCATGACGTTTCATTACCTCCCAGTCAATTTCGACTGTGGGTTTATCAATTTCTTTAATCCAACCAGGGCGTTTATTGGAGGGCAGTTTTTCATCAGCCCCCAACAAAAATGGGCCAGTAGCTGCGGCGGTGCCGAGTACACCCATTTCTTTAAAAAATTCTCGTCGTGTTAAGTTCTCAGGCATAGGATTTCCTCCTAAAGAAATCTTTCATTCTGAATAATGGTAAAACGGTTATCTTTCTGTTCCAAACAATCTTTGTTCAATATATTTCTCCTTTAATCGATTAGTTCTTGGTCAATTCATAATCCTCATGGCATAACTCGCAACCTCCATCGAAGGTTTCATGCATGGGATGACATACGATACAACGCACATCTGTTGTGTAATGGTAATCATGTGGATTGACAGGTTTGTAATTTCTAGTTAAGTCCGAAACAGCTCCGTATGAACCTCCATGACAATTTAAGCAAATTTGATCGGGTGGTGAAGTGAAATCCCTATTTGGGGGAAGGTTATGACAGCCGTGGCAATTTGGCAGAGGCACATCCTTATTCACTTCGTCTTCTTCTGTATGACAGTCGGCACAACTGGTGAGGACATGTTGATGCAAGCTATCTAAGCTGGTGGATGTATCCCAATTTGCTTCAACTTCTTCCTCAGCTTTTGGGGTGAGAATATTTGTAAAAATTTCTCCGATATCCACTGGTTCACCATCGATATCCGTTTCTTCTTCAATATCGGAGACCGAAAGGAGACCGTTATCCTCTTCTTCTATGTTCTCTTCTACAGGTGTCGGTTCGGGTGGCTCTTCTCCACAGGCAACAATCAGAAGGCAACAAAGAAGGAGGGTAAAACAATTTCTCAGGGTTAATTTATTGATCATTTTTTCTGTGAACTCTCATTAGCGATTTGTATGTTGTTAAATAGCCAAAATGGCACTAATTTGGTGCAATTACTCGTGAATTTTTTCACAGCAACATAATAATGATACCAAAAATAACTTATATTAATGACAGGAAAAACACCCGCTAAACGCATCTATTTCCCATTTATTTAATGGGTAAATATCCCATTAGCTATGGGATATTTACCCATGGTTCGAGAGGTTGCTTTATAAGAATATTCCCCCCTTAAACAAAAGATCCTCGGCGAATTTAGTCGCCGAGGATCGATATTTTGAAAAAATCTGGATTTATTTAATTCACTAATCAATCTCACGTCTAAATTGGCTCATATAGAGATCATAGTAAAAACCTTTAGCAGCCAATAAGGTCTCATGGTCACCACGTTCAACAATCTTTCCATCGTCTATGACTATCACTTGGTCGGCACTGCGAATCGTGCTTAAGCGATGGGCGATCACAAAACTGGTTCGACCAGCTAAAAGTTGTTCAAGCGCAGCCTGGATCAACCGCTCTGTGCGAGTATCCACTGAGGAGGTTGCTTCGTCTAAGATCAAAATTTGTGGCTCTGCGAGGGCTGCGCGGGCGATGGCAAGTAATTGTCGCTGCCCTGCACTTAACCCTGAACCCCTTTCTCCGAGCTCAGTCTGATAGCCATCGGGTAAGTTATCGACAAAACTGTCGGCATGGGCGAGCTTTGCTGCAGCGATTACTTCTTCGTCGGTGGCATCTGGTCGACCAAAGCGGATATTTTCCATGACGGTATCGGAAAACAGGAAACTATCTTGTAGAACGACAGCGATTTGGCTGCGGATGCTGGCGGCAGTTACATCGCGTACATCATGACCATCAATTTTTAGTGATCCGCCGGTGATATCATAAAACCGAGGAATTAGGTTTGCGATGGTTGTTTTACCCGCGCCAGTGGGACCGACAATCGCCACGGTTTGACCGGGTTTGGCGGTGAGGTTTATCCCTTTGAGAACGGGTTCCCCCTCCACATATTCTGCCCAGACATCTTCAAGTTCAACGAGGCCTTCGATTTTTGGAAGGACCGTTGCATCTTCCTTGTCTTGAACATCAGGGACTTCGTCCAATAAGCTGAAAATCCGTTCGCCACCGGCGATAGCAGATTGAATTTGGGTCCAGAGGACGGATATTTGCTGCACGGGGCGATTGAATTGCTGGACGTAGGCGATAAAGGTGATCATGAGACCAAATGAAATTGTTGTTCCAAACAGTTCACCACCATTTAATAATGCCCAGCCCCCTGCCACGGTGACCAGCATGAGACCGACATAGCCTAAAGCCTCTAGGGTTGGTGCAAGAGCTGAGGTGTAAGCAACAGCCTTGATATTGGCATCTCGATTAGCAGCGTTGGTCTCCATGAAGGAGGAGATATTTTCATCTTCTCGACTAAAAGCTTGGGATTCACGCACGCCAGCGATACTTTCTTGAAGTTCTGCGTTTACCGAACCCATTTCAAGACGGGTTTGTCGGTATGCCTTTCGAGCTTGGTTGGAGAACCAAAGTGTAGCAACAGCCATCAAAGGCACCATGGCGATGGAGATGAGGGAGTAAGCCACACTGCTTAGGAGCATGTTGTAGACCACCCAGATCATGAGGATGGCCCCACTTAAGACCTGCACTAATGCAAATGTCATTCCTTGTTGGATGGTGTCAGCGTCATTGGTTACCCGGCTCATCGTATCTCCGGCTTCACTTTCAACATGGAAACCAATGGAGAGGCGATTGATATGTTCAAATACTTTTACGCGGATGGTTCGAAGGACGTGTTGTCCTGACCAAGTCATGAAGAAGAACATTAGACCTGTGGTTACTGCCCCCACCACCATTAATATGATGATCTCAACGACAACCGCTCCCAAACCAGCACGATAGTCATCTACCGTCCAATCGGCTTGGGGGGAATCGATCGTACAACCTTCTGTTTGACCTTCATCACCTGCGAAGAGGTCTGCAAAGGGGGAATTTTCTCCACCGATGATCTGGGAGCCAGCAGGGGTGATGTAACAGTCAACTGCCTGACCAAATAGTTCGGGTGTTCTCACTTGCGCCCAAGTCCCTATGATCATCATTATTGCGACGATCAGATATTGGAACCAATACGGTTTAAAGTATTTTACAAATCTCTTTAGTGTTTCCGAAACCTTGACTGGTTTTGAAGTTTCTTGATTAAACATTCTATCGCTATGACCAATCATATTAGGCCTCCTCTCCGTTTATTTTTACGTCGTCATCTAACTGAGAATGGTAAATCTCAGAATAGATCTCGCTGTTTTCAAGCAGCTCTTCGTGAGTGCCGGAGGCAGCTATTTTTCCTGCATCGAGAACCAAGATCTGATCGGCGTTCAAAACTGTACTAATGCGCTGGGCGATCACAAAACTTGTGCGCCCGACCATCAACCGATCTAAGGCTTGTTGAATTTCATATTCTGTTTGGAGATCGACACTTGAAGTTGAATCATCCAAAATAAGAATCTTTGGATTTAACAATAATGCCCTAGCAATAGCGACACGTTGTTTTTGTCCACCGGACAAGGTTGAGCCTCGCTCACCTACATCGGTCTCATAGCCATCTGGAAACTCTAGGATAAAGTCATGGGCAGCAGCGGCTTTCGCGGCTTCGATGACTTCTTCTCTACTGGCGTCTGGTCGACCATAGGCAATATTTTCATGGATCGTGCCAGTGAACAAGGTGGTTTCTTGAAGGACGATGCCGATTTGTTCGCGCATCGATTCAATTTGCACTTTGCTGATATCCTGTCCATCGATAAGGACTTTGCCTTCGGTGGGATCATAAAATCTTGGGATGAGGTTGATAAAGGTTGATTTACCTGAACCGGTCATTCCCAAAAGTGCGACCGTCTCACCTGATTTGGCATCAAAACTAATCTCATCCAACACAGGTGTTTCCCCACCAAAATAGCGGAAGGTGACATTATCAAATGAGACATCTCCTTTCACTTCTGCGAGGGGTTTGGCATCTGGTGCATCTTCTACATCGGATTGGGCATCTAAGATCTCAAAAACCCTGGTAGCCGAAGCAGCGGCCTGAGACATCAAGGTGATGATGAAACCCAATTGACCGACGGGGATGAAAACAAAGATGAGGTAAAGGCTGAATTTTTGGTATTCGCCAAGGGTTAAAGTGCCATCGATGATCTGTCCTCCACCGTAGTAAATGATGGCGGCTTGGCCAAGATTTGCCAACAAAAAGATAGTTGGCATCAGAAAAGTCATCAGCTTCATGACCTTAATGTTTTGGTCCATGAAGATATTGGCAGCTGACTCGAATTTTTTGACCTGTTGTTTTTCTCGGTTGAAGGCTTTAACTACTTTAATTCCTGCTAATCCTTCTTGCAAGATCGAGTTCATTGCAGAAAGTTTTTTCTGAACCCTTTCGAACATCGGGCGGGCAACGCCACCAAAGACCATGAACATTAAAAATGCCAGTGGCAAAATCGGAAGAATGACCATGGTTAGTTTTGCATTCGTTGCGAATAACAAAGCCAGGGTGCCAGTAAGGAGGATCAATGATTGAGCAGACATTAATAAGCCTTGCCCAATAAAGGTACGCACCTTTTCTACGTCATCCGTTGCTCGAATCATCAATTGACCCGTGCGGTGTTTGTCGTGGTAGCTAAAAGAAAGACGCTGAATTTTTGCAAATAATTCGTTACGAAATTCAAATGAGACCGATTGAGAGACTCGTTCTCCCATATAGGCCTGGGTAAATGCAAATAAGCCACGGATGATGGCGAAAACCAGGATCAATGCGCCAGCCCAAATGATGGCATCGAAAGCACCATCATAATTGGCGGTTACTTCTTCAAGGGATAATCCCAATTGATCCAAAGCGAGAGATTGAAATGCTGCTGGAACCTCTAATATTTTTGAAGCGATGAAACCATCGGTTATTGAATCAATGATATTTTGCAATAGTTCTGGCACCGCTAATTGTGCAAGGGTAGCAACTACCAAGGCCCCATAGGCCCAAAAAGCCTCTTTTTTATAGCGGCCTAAATAGCGGATCGCACGGCCAAGGCTTCCCATGGAAGACCCACCTTTGCGCTTTTCACGACGACCGCTTCCACGCAGCCTTTGTGTTCTAGCTTTCATCATTTTCTAACTCCTGATCTGTTTGTATTTTCCATACGACAATCTTTTCGTCTGAGTTTTTGGTTGATTTTTTGTCGATCTTCTCCGAAGCTTTAATCATGCTTCTAAAGCCATTGGTGATGTCTTCCAGTTCATTTTCGGGAATGTATTCGATTAATTCATCGACCCAGCCCATACGCGCTTTAAATCCTTCTTGGATCAATTGACGTCCTTTCTTTCTTAATGCCAATTTTTTATTTCGGCGATCTTCTTTGTCTTCTCGCCGCTCGACCATGTCTAGCTGAACCAAACGGTCCACTAACTGACTTGCAGCGGGGGTAGAAATACCTAAGTCCTCGCCGATCATGGTCACTTGGCAATTTTTTCGGTGATTTATCATCATCAGCGCTCCAACCTGTGAACGAGAGAGATCATTTTCGCCCATCCACTCGGTAAAGCTGTGCATTGAATGGCGCATGAATATTTGGATCCATTCTTTTAGCGCGAGATGAAATTGTTCAATTTTTGACATACTTAATGCCCTTTAATAGTTAATTGGCGTTAACTATAAGCCAATATAAAGTTTTCGGGTAGAGGTTAATTGTTAGAGAAATGTTAGAAATTTTTCATGTATAATTTCAGTAAGGAAAAAATGTTTGAGGAGCTTGCAAAATGGATGCTTTTAAAGAATTGGCCACGCGATTAGACGCGATGCCGCAGGGTTACCCTGCAACCGATGATGGGGTGGAATTAGAATTACTTGCCTACCTTTTTGAAGAAAATGAAGCAAAATTGGCTTCCCAACTACGGCTAACCAAAGAAAGTCCGCGAGAAATTTCCGAACGATTAGACTTAGATTATAAAGAAACACGTTCCTTGCTAAAGGGAATGTTGTCAAAGGGTCTAATTTCGGCGGGAGCGGTGGAGGGTGGGATAGGATTTGGTTTGTTACCTTTTGTGGTGGGGATCTACGAATTTCAGGGGAAACGGATCGATGAGAAAATGGCTGCCCTTTTTGAGAGTTATTACCAACAATCATTTGGACAGATGTTAATTCAACAGCCTCAGGTGCACCGGGTGATTCCGATAAATGAGTCGATCCAAAATGATATGGAAGTACAGCCATATGAGAATGCGGTTCAGATCTTGGAACAGATGCAATCTTGGGGGGTTTTGGATTGCATTTGCCGAAAGCAAAAAGCGATGATCGGAGACCCTTGTGAGCATCCGGTGGAAATTTGTATGACTTTTAATGAGCGTCCAGGGATGTTTGATCATAGTTCTACCGTGCGTGCGCTGAACAAAGAAGAGGCATTAGAGAAACTTCAGGAAGCGGCCGAGGCGGGACTGGTGCATTCGGTGAGCAATAACCAGGAAGGACTTTGGTATATCTGTAATTGCTGTACTTGTTCTTGCGGGATATTACGGGGAATGGCTGATCTGGGAATCGCGAATGTGGTGGCAAAGTCTGCGTTTGTGAATGTGGTCGATAATGACCTGTGCACCGGTTGCGAGATCTGTAATGAGTATTGTCAGTTTGGGGCCTTGGAGATGGACGGCTTGGACTTAGTGATCCACGACAGCAAATGTGTAGGCTGTGGGATCTGTGTTCCGGAATGTGGGACGGAAGCGATCACATTGGTGCGTCGACCTGAGGCAGAGGTTCTGTCTGTACCTGTGACGGAGCATGAGTGGATGCAGGAACGGGCGATCTCAAGGAAGCAGGATTTGAGTGAGGTTTTGTAAGGGATTTCAAAACTTAAACAAAAAAACGGACGATCATAAGATCGTCCGTTTTATTTTTGCAGTTTTTAGAAAACTGGCTTAGAGGGCAACTACGTCAGCAGCTTGCGGGCCTTTTTCGCCCTGCACAACGCTAAACTCTACGCGCTGGCCTTCTTCGAGATTGCGATAACCTTCACCAACGATTGCGTTGAAATGAACGAATACGTCGTCGCCGTCTTCTCGTTCAATGAAACCGTAGCCTTTGCTACCATTGAACCATTTTACTGTGCCTTGAATTTTGTCAGACATGTTTTGGAACTCCTTTATAGTAAGATATTGCTGTCAATCAGGGGGTTCCAAATCAAAAAATTTCTCTTTCTATTAGAACTTCTGTTAATCAAGCAACCGGATTATACCCCGTTAATTCGATAAATGTATTAACATTTTGAAAGAATAGATCGAGGGGTATTTGTAATCGATCTACTTCCTCGGATATTCTAATACGAAATCCAGTTATAATCAACAAGCTAAAAAACGAATTTTCCAAGGAGAAGGGCCATAATTTCCGTACATCTTGACCGAGTGAGTGTTAAATATGCCACTGACCCAATATTTGAGGAGCTCTCTTGGGAGATCCATAATGACAGATGTGTGGGATTGGTGGGAATTAACGGCAGTGGAAAAAGCACGTTATTACATTTAATTGACGGCAGCTTGAAGTCAGAAACAGGATTTATTAATTTGGCGAGTGGGCTAAAAGTGGGCGTACTTCAGCAAGAACCCCAACTTACTCCTGGGAATAGCGTGATTCAAGAAGCACTATCCGCCTCCCCCGAGTTGAAAGAAGTAGAAAAAGCGCTGGCAAAGGTTGAAAACCGACTGGGGTTGGAAGAAGTATATGGCGACGAGAAAACACTAACTCGTGCGATAGCAGAACAGGAAAAGTACCTCAAAAAATTTGAGGCTTTGGGGGGGAATAATTATGAAAGCCGAGTGCGGTCGACCCTGTTGGGGATGGGGATCAAAGAAGAAGAATTTGAGTTGGATGTGGATAGCCTGAGCGGCGGACAGAAGAAACTAGTGGGATTGGCAAAGTTGCTGGTAACGCAACCCGACCTTTTATTATTAGACGAGCCTGATAATCATTTGGACCTGGCTGGGAAAACGTTCCTGGAAAAATTTATCCGAAATTTCAAAGGCGGTGTGGTGATCATATCGCATGACCGCTATTTGTTGGATGTGGTGGCGGATGAGATCGCCGAACTTGAAAATGGCAAGATCACAGTATATAAAGGAAATTACTCAGAATATAGTTTTGAGAAAGAAGTGAGACTTATTCGACAGCAAGAGGTTTTCCAGGCACAACAAAAAGAAATTACGCGCCTGGAAACTTCAGCGAAACGGTTGCTCACCTGGGGGCATATCCATGATAATGAGAAATTTGTTAAACGGGGAAAGAATATTCTTAAACGGATCGATCGCATCGAACGGATTGATAAGCCAATCACTGATCGGCGTAAAATGGACCTGTCTATTGCGGGGTGGCGGGGCAGTAATAAGGTTTTAGAATTTGAGAAGATTAGCAAATCCTTTGAGATGCAAAATGGGGAGAACAGGAAAATTTTGGATGGTATCGATTTTGATCTTTGGCATGGGGAACGGGTCGGTTTGGTGGGGCCAAACGGTGCAGGAAAGTCGGTATTGTTTCAATTGATATTGGGAAAATTATTGGCGGAGGGGGGCGAGATCAAGATCGGGCCGAGCATTAAGACCGGATATTATGCACAGGAGCATGAGACGCTGGATTATTCGAGCACATTGATAGAAACGATTCGACAGGCAGCCCCCCTCACTGAGGAGAAAGCAGTAAGTTTTCTGGGGAAATTCTTGTTTAGTTATGAGCAGGACAGGGGACCGGTATCTAATTTGTCGGGAGGAGAACGAAGCCGATTGCAGATGGCCTTATTGATGTTAACGGGTGTGAATTTCCTTTTATTGGATGAACCGACAAATAACCTGGATATTGCCTCGGCAGAGGTATTAGAAGAAGCCTTAGAAGAATTTGAGGGGAGCGTATTGGTCATATCCCATGATCGGTATTTCTTGGACCGGGTGGTTGGTAGGATCATTGAGTTGGATCAGGGGAAAGTAAAGAATTATTTGGGGGGATTCTCGGATTATTTGGAAGAAAAGAATCGGAAGTGATGAGAGTATTGTAAAATATGGGGACGAAAATACTATCTATGGAGGATTGATGAAAAAGATTACGGTATTGGGGGCTGGCTTAGTTGGAAGTGCAATCATTAAAGATCTGGCTGAAGAATATTCGATTACGGCGGTAGACCTTAACCAAAAGCTATTAGATAAATTGGTGGGAGTACCCAATGTGATTTCAGTCCAAGCCAATTTGAGAGAGCCGGGGAAGGTTGAGGAATTGGTGGCGGATAGCGATCTGGTCGTATCTGCTGTGCCTGGATTTATGGGATTTGAAACCTTAAAACGAATTATTGAA
The DNA here is from genome assembly GCA_018662365.1 of Chloroflexota bacterium. GTDB lineage: Bacteria > Chloroflexota > Anaerolineae > Anaerolineales > UBA11579 > JABJGH01. The sequence continues at coordinate 39,115 of JABJGH010000066.1, forward strand.
AGCGAAAAGGATGTGGTTGATATCGCTTTCTTTCCGGAAGAAGCGCTCGAATTAGATGCCCTGGCTAAAGAAAAAGGGGTAACGGTGATCGTGGATGCGGGAGTCGCACCGGGACTTTGCAATATTATGGCGGGATACCTAGATTTACAATTGGATCAGGTCAATGAATACCTTTGTTTTGTGGGGGGCTTGCCCAAAACCAGGGAATGGCCCTATGAGTATAAGGCGGTATTCTCCCCTGCGGATGTGTTGGAGGAATACACTCGTCCCGCTCGATATGTGGCTTATGGTGAAGAGGTTATCCGGCCTGCGCTGTCTGAAGTAGAACTAATTGATTTTCCAGGGGTGGGCACCTTGGAGGCATTTAACACGGATGGGATCCGATCTTTAATTCGGACGCTAGACGCCCCATTTATGAAAGAGAAAACCCTGCGCTATCCTGGGCACACTAACCTGATGCGAATTTTTCGGGAAAGTGGATTTTTCAGTCAGAAAGCAATTGAGGTGGATGGACAAAAAGTGGTTCCCCTTTCACTCACTTCAAAATTAATGTTCAAGGATTGGGAATTAAAAGAAGGGGAAGCTGATTTCACAGTGATGCAAGTGGATATCTCTGGTTCAAAGGGTGGGAAGAAGGAAAAACATTCCTTCTATTTATTGGATGAATATGACAATGAAAAACAGGTCACATCTATGGCACGAACAACTGGGTATACCTGTTCGATCTTGGCTCGACAAGTGCTCAAAGGCTTATTTAGTCAAAAAGGGATTTGTCCCCCTGAGTTTGTTGGGCGAACCGAAGGATGCTACGAGGACTTGATCAGTGAATATGAAAAGCGCAATATACTTATTACTGAAACAATCACAAAAGAATAAGGTTATTAAAAAAGAGGAGCATTTCTGCTCCTCTTTTTATTTAAATTTCATTGGTTAAGCAGTTTCTAAATAACGCTCAACTTCCCAATCTGTGACACGGGTAATATAATCTTCCCATTCTGCCCATTTTGCTCGGGTAAAGGTATTAAAGATGATAGGACCTAGGGCATCTTTGATCACATCATCTTGTTCCATGAGCTGTAAAGCTTCAGCCAATGATCCGGGGAGTTCTGTGACACCCATTTCATCGCGCTGGGCTTTATCAAGTTCATAGACATTAATATCATTCAAGGGATTCGGGCAATCAATTTTGTTTTCAATACCATCTAAAGCGGTTGCCAACATAACTGCAAAGGCCAAATATGGATTGGCACTTGGATCTGGACAGCGAAGTTCTGCACGAACCGATTTGCTACGTGATTTTGAAGACGAAGGCAGTCGAATTAATGCGGATCGATTGACTTGTGCCCACCCTACATAAACAGGTGCTTCATAACCAGGGACCAAGCGTTTATAAGAATTGACAGTGGGTGACAAGATTGCTGACATTGCACGGGCATGTTTGAGTTGTCCGCCAATATAGTAACGTCCTAAGTCAGAGAGGAAGTATTCCGCATCAGCATCAAAGAATAGGTTGTTACCATCTTGATCAAAAAGTGATTGATGCGCATGCATGCCAGAGCCGTTCACCCCAAAGATCGGTTTTGGCATAAAGGAAGCTACTAATCCTCGAGAAGCAGCAATAGCTTTTACTGTGTATTTGAGGGTGACCACATTATCAGCCGCTAATAGTGCATCAGTGTATTGGAAATCGATTTCGTGTTGACCAATAGCTACTTCATGGTGTCCCATTTCGACTTCCAGCCCCATGCTCGAAACAGCGTCCATGATCTCTGTGCGTACCCGAACTGCTTCGTCTACTGCAGAGAAATCAAAATAACCACCCACATCATGCGGGACCGGATGAATACTATCTGCATTTTCACCCGTTCTTTTAAATAAGAAGAATTCAGGTTCTGCACCAACGTTAAAGGTCCATCCCTTTTCTTCAATTTCTTTCAATAATCGTTTTAATGTACCGCGCGGGTCACCAGGAAATGGTTGTCCATCTGGCAGGAAAATGTCACAGAAAAATCTTGCTCGACGACGATCGGCAGGACTCCAGGGAAGAACGGCATAAGTATTTTGATCGATCACCAGATGCATATCGCTTTCTTGAATTCTAGCGAATCCTGCTACGGATGAGCCGTCAAACCAAATGCCATCTTCTAAGGCTTTTTGGGTTCTGCTACTGGGGATATCAACGCTTTTTACAGCCCCAGTTACATCGGTAAATTGCAAAGAAATGAACTTTACATCATCGGCTGCAATTTTTTCGAGTATTTCTTTCTGAGTCATTTTATCCTCCAAATTTAAGTTGCCCTATTAAACCACTATTGAAAATTAAGTCAAGCAATAAGCATTGTCTGAACAATTATTGCTTAAGAAGATAAACAAATTCGTCAAATGATGCCTTGATTTCTCCCAATTCAATTGGTTTTATTCCGAAATGAGGCCAAATATGAGAAAATATTAGTGATTGAAAAGTTCTGAAGGCTAATGAGGAATAATAATGAAAAAACGATTGATATTAGTGGCAGGAAATATTGGTGCAGGAAAGACATCAATCACCGAAAAACTTGGGGAACGATTGGGATGGAAAACAGGTTTTGAGAGCGTGGCAGATAACCCCTATTTGCCAGATTTTTACGCCAGTATGGCGGATTGGTCTTTTCATTTACAGGTGTTCTTTTTAGGGCACCGGGCAGAACAACATATTGTTGCTTCTGAGAGTGATGGATCGGCCATATTGGACCGAAGCATTTTTGAGGATTTTTATATTTTTGCCAGAGCATTAAGGCAGTTAGGGAATATGAATGAAAGAGATTACAACGCTTATCGAGCCGTTTTCAATTTGGTGATCAAGAGTCTTCCAAAACCCGACCTTTTGATCTATTTGTCTGCACCTGTGGAAGTGTTGAAAAACAGGATCAATCAACGAGGGAGAGAAATTGAGACCGGTATTTCAGAAGATTATTTGAAATTATTAGAGTCTTTTTACCAAGAGTGGTTAAGGAATTTTGATATCTGCCCAGTTCTAACGATAAAAAGTAATGATTTGAACTTTGTGGACAATTCTGAGGATTTGGATATCGTGGTTGAGAGAATCAATAAAACGCTGGCAGGAAGGGACGAATTGATTTTGGGAGATTAATCTATTATTTCGAAATAGAAATGATTAGAATCGCCTAAGTTTTGAGAAAATCTTTTTACAGCATGTTTACACCAGGTTGATAATGAGTTTGCGTTCGTTAGATATGCTTAGACCAATAAACCTAATGGAGGTACAACTCATGTTTAAAAAATCTTTACTAGCATTTACGACAGCAATATTATTTGCTACTTTGTTTGTTGGATTTGCATCCGCAGATGAAGGGATTGGTCCACAAACCAAAGAAAAACGAGCGGTCAGATCCTTGATCGGTCAAGTGGTCGAAATTGGGGATCGAGAGTTCACCATTGAAACCAGAAAAGGTGAAGTCACTCTAATGGTCACCGAAGAGACGGTCTTCAAGAACAGAGAAGGTGATGCGCTTTCATTTTCGGACCTTGAGCTTCGACAATACGTAACCGGTCGGTTTGGAAAAGATGACGAGGGAAATTTAATCGCCAGAGTGGTGATTATTCTGCCCGATGATTTCGATCCACAGCAAGTCGATATTGTACGATTACAAGGAAAGGTAGAAAAGATTAATTTTGGTCAGGGTACTTTTGATCTTCTTACCCAATCGGGAGATCTATTGACCATCCATGTCAATGAACGTACAAAATTCATGGGAAGTGTTGAAAATCTCAAGGATTTAGAAAAAGGGATGCGGGTTACTGTGGCTGCTATTCGGGGGGAAGAGGGAAATATTCTCGCAAAAGTGGTTGTTGCTGGCCGACAGGCAGGACGCCCAAAAATTGGCAAGGCGATTGGTGAAGTGACTTTAATTAACGACACTGAAATGAGTATCGTTAATCGTGATGGAAAACCAATTACTTTTATAATAAATGAACAGACCAAATTTGTGAGTGAGGATGGGAGTTTAACTCAGGCTTCAGATATTGAAAATGGTCAAAAACTCTTGGTTGTTTTCGTCCATACTGATGATGGTAGTAATATCGCCAAAGCTATTGGTGGTGGGAAAGGACCTGAATAATTCTTAATGCACCATTCATATTCTTGAAATTAAAAGAACCCACTGAGAACTCCTAGTGGGTTCTTTTTTTATATCCAATCCGGTTTCTTGTTAACGGATTACAAATATTTTGTTTATTTAGCATTTACTTTTTGTTTATTCTGCTCTAATGCTTGAACGGTAAGATACGAATATCAAATATTATCTAATTTCTGTAAATCAGAATTAAACCTTTGGAGGTAAAAAGAAAATGACTTACTATGTATCCCCCCGACACCGAATGGCCCAACGGATGGCCCAATTAGAGAACAATCAACGTTCTGCAGTTCATATTCCTGTAAACGTTTTTGCAGTGGAAGATGATTATTTATTGAGCGCTTATGTGCCAGGTGTTGACGCGAAGGATGTAAAAATTGAGGTGTTGGAAGATCGGATCACCATTAGTGGTGAATTCCCAATTTTTGATAATGAAGATGGAAAATCTTTGTTAGAAGAAATCCCAAGTGGCTCTTTCAGCCGAACTTTGCGAATGCCCACCGAGCTAGATGCCAGCAAAGCTGAGGCAGAAGTAGTCAACGGTGTATTGAACTTGAGAGTATCTAAAGCCGAAGTGGCAAAAGCTCACCAGATCAAAGTAAAAATTAAGTAATAAATTAATTTTACAAAAAAAAGGTAGAGAAATTCTCTACCTTTTTTTCTCTTTAATCTTTATGAATTATTTTTCTGCAACAATAATTAAGTATTCTGAATCTGGGGAATAGGTCGTTTGGTCAAAGTCCCCATAAGTATTTATTTTAAATCCATACTCTTCAAGTTCATCAAAATATTTAGATGGCGCTATTAATTGATGTTCTGTTTCAGCTGTAAAACGCTTTACATTCCCTTCAGGGAGCATTTGATCGTAATGCCATAAGACTTTTATTATATTTCCATCATTTGTCCAAGCACTACTTACTTGAACTGCGTTCCCTGATTTTGGATATACAAATATTTCTTCTAGCTCAGGTTCCCCTTCGGAGGGAAGGTCCACCATCCAGGCGGGATTGGGCATGCTAAATGCAAAAGTCCCTTTTTCTTCGAGCTGATTTTCCACGATTTCTAGAACAGATTTACGATCCTCATCTTTTAGCGTACTGTAGGTGTTACAAGGCATGATGATCAATGGGAATTGTTTGGGGAGTGAAAGGGATGTGAAATCTTGTTCTGTATATTCAAATTTATCATTGGATTCAAGTTCGTTTTTTAAGATGCCCAACATTTCAGAATCACGATCTACTCCAGTGACTTTAAACCCCTGGTGAAGGAGGGGAAGGCTTACCCGGCCGGTACCACAGCCCAATTCCAGGATTGGATCACCATATTTTTCGGCGAGATCTAACCAAAAAGGGATATCCTCAAGATGAGTCTGATGATGGAGATGATATAGTTCTGCTAACATATTTTTACCTCGATCTGCTTTATTATAGTCTCCCCTTGCTTTATTGCCTACTTAGGTTTATACTCGCCTGTGCATTTTTCGGGGCGTAGCGCAGTCCGGCAGCGCACTGCGTTTGGGACGCAGGGGTCGAAGGTTCAAATCCTTTCGCCCCGACTAGATGAAGAAAAACGAAGGCGAAAGCCCTCGTTTTTTGTTTAAATACCAAGTTTCAATTTATAAGATTTTCTCTTAATTCTTCCATAAAAAATATTGGCCAGAAAATCCCTAAGAATATTTTCCGTGATAAAATTCAAGAAAATCTGGAGAAAAAAGAGGAATTTATATATTTCTCAACCCAATTATGAAAAAATCACGGTTATTTAGAACTTGGTTTCGGCAGGATTTTGACGGTGTTGTAGAAGCTGTTCATTATAAAAAAACCGGGCGGATCGACTGGGTAAGAATCTATGAACGAAGGGGACCGACCTGGTCTGACCATTTCATTATTGATCGGAAAACTTTGCTGAGTCGATTGAATGAAGGAAAAAAATATTTTTCTGGGAAACGAATAATTTATAATGCTAGTGAATTTGAATTGGGGAAAAAAATATGTGTGGATGATAATGGGAAAGGGGAAGTGATCATTACTGAAGACACCCATCAAAACTTGATCGACCACCTGGAGGATGTTGAAATTCTGTAATTTCTTGTGAATTTATGCACAAGGTTGACTCATTTTCATTCTGGCGCTATACTAGAATTACTCAGGAGGTAGCCCGATTATGCGAGTGCTAAGAAAATTACCAAATACTTCCTTCACTTATAACTAAGGACACGCGTGGAATGCGCGTGTCTTTTTATTTTATTAAAAAGGAGATTGAAAAAAAATGGATAATGGAATGATCCGTAAATATGAAAAAGCCAAACTTTACGCAGAAGAACGCGAAAGAATATCAATTCAATCAATGGCAGTAAGTTTTGATGGAAAGAATAATCCCCATACAGTTGAATTTACAAATGATGGATGGAAATGTGATTGTCACTTTTTTGAAACGAGAAACCGCTGTAGTCACACGATGGCTTTGGAAATTATCCTTGATCAAATGATTCCAGAGAAAGTAGCTCAGTAAATACAAAAACATAAAAAACCAGAGCTAAATTTAGCTCTGGTTTTTTTAATTTAAAAATCTCTTGAAAAATTTTTCGAATTTTTGTTAGATTACTCCTCCCCCACCATATAAGAAATATTTACCACTTTTTAATACATTGACATTCCAACCTAAGTTTTTTAAATCTTTTTGTAATTGATCGGGGTCATAAAAAACCTTTACAATCTCAAATTCTGTTCCGTCGTTCAATACCCGGCTGACAATGGTATCTTTTTTTCCTCTTAGCTTTTGGTTGAAGGCTGTCGATTCTTGGGTATAAAGAGAATCAATGAAAAAGACCTGCCCATTAGGAGTAAGAGATTCCTTAACCATTTGCCAAAAGTCATTAAACTTTTCTGGTGGTACGTGAGAAAGCCAGAAACTAAAGAAGATAAGATCATATTTTTTCTGAGCTTGCCATTCAAAGAGGTTTGCCTGCACAAAATTGACCTTATCCCTGCCAGGTTTGCTTTTATTGATAGTGATCATTTCTGCTGATCCATCTACTGCGGTAAGACTGCTAGAAATTTTTAGGAGTTCTTCCGTCCATAAACCCGTTCCACAGGCCAATTCCAACACCTCAGTTACAGGGCCTAGGGCAGCTAATTCAGTTCTTACAGAGGCAACTTCCTTAAGCCATCTGGCATTTACAAGCTCCCCTTTATCATAGCGTTCTTGTCTAAGAAACCATTGGTCGTATTCGCTCGCTCTCCCAGAATAATATTCCATCTGCTCTTTGATAAGTTTTTGATGTTTATCGTTGGTCATGTGTATTCCTATTAGAAAATTTTGTTTTCTTATTAATAATTATATAGGATTGTCCCAATAAATCAAAAAATCCCCTGGCGGGGATCTTTCAGCGGAGAGGGAGGGATTCGAACCCTCGGTGACCCAAAGGCCACAACGGTTTTCGAGACCGCCCCATTCGTCCGCTCTGGCACCTCTCCAATGCGAGGAATATTATAACCGTTTTACCTAATGGCTTGAAGTTAATGCATTCATTGAAAAAGGATATATATAACCACTCCTGCTTGCTAAATTAAAAATTAATGGACTGCGAAAAATTGCAGCCCATTAAAATAATTTGAATTTTATTTAAACTTCGTAGGTCGTACCACGTGATGGAAAATGTAATCCATCCATACCATGATTGCGGTTCAATGCCTCTCTGAAACCATTTGCACCACGTTGCTCGCCGTGAACTAAAAAGACTTCCTTTGCAGTATCTTTTACGGTCATTGCATATTCTTGGAGCAAATTTTGCCCTGCATGGGCTGAAAAACCTTTCACCCGGGCTACTTTGATTTTTCGCTTATACGGTTTTCCAAATATTTTAATCTCGTCTAAGCCTTCAACTAACCTGCGCCCTAAAGTATGAGGAGCCTGCCATGAAACGATCAAGACAGTACTTTTTGGATCATGTATATTATTTTTTAAATGATGCAAAATACGACCGGCTTCCATCATCCCCGAGGTGGAGATGATGATCATAGGCTCATCCCGTTCATTTAAGGCTTTGGATTCTTCAACATCTCGAATATAGGTCAAGCTGTCGAAACCAAGTGCTGCACGATGCTTATCATTTGTGATCATATCCAGTGCTTCCTTATCAAAACAATCAGGATGCGCTTTAAAAACATCGGTCACATTTACTGCTAGTGGGCTGTCAACAAATACCGGAACAGTTGGGATATCCCCAGAGTCCATAAGGCGATGGATGGAATAAACCAATTCTTGGGTTCGGCCGACTGCAAAAGCCGGAATTAGAACCTTGCCACCAGCCTCGATCGTCTTCTTGATCACATCTTTTAATCCCTTATGTGCTTCATCAGGGGATTTATGTGGTCGATCTCCATAAGTACATTCCATCAAGAGATAATCAATATTTTGATCGTAGGGAATTACTGGATCTCGTAAAATAGGCAAATTTGATCTACCAATATCTCCTGAGAACCATAAGCGGGTTTTCTTTCCCTTTTCATCAATGTCTAATCGAATCGCTGCTGAGCCTAAGATATGGCCCGCTTCAAAATATTTGGCAATTACACCGGGGGCTACTTCAAATTCTTCATCATAAGATTTTTTATTAAACAATTGAATTGCTTTTTCAGCATCATTTTGGGTGTAAAGAGGTTCGACTGGTTCTTTCCCCTTTCTCAATCTCCATTTATTTACAAATCTTGCATCGGATTCCTGAATATGTCCCGAATCTCTTAGCATATAATCTGCTAAATGTGCCGTTGCGGATTGAGCATAAATCGGTCCATCGAAACCATGTTTTACTAAATTTGGTAAATTTCCCGAATGATCAATATGGGCGTGAGAAAGCACGACTGCATCAATTTCTTCAGGAGGAAATTTAAATTCCGTATTTATTCGATAGGTGTCTTTTCGTCGACCCTGGAATAAACCACAATCAAGAAGAATTTTCTTTCCATTCACCTCTATATAATGAGCGGACCCGGTAACTGTTTGGGCAGCTCCCCAAAAATGTATCTTCATTTATACTCCTGCTAAACTGACTGAATTTTAATATTAAGATTGAGCTTACGTACTTAATTTTTTAAAAATTTCCCCGGAATACTGTTCAAAACGCCAAGGCAATTCTTGCATTAATTCCTGCAATTCTTCCATATTGTTTGGCGGGTTTAATGAAATTTCAAGCATAATATTCTTAGGTAATATCACATCGGATTCAACATCAATTTTCTTTGCTCTATTTTTTCGCCAATTTCGTAAAATTTCATAGCGGTCGGCCTGATCCTCGCTCATACGGGGGCGACGTGGAGGGTAAAGTGGTGGGTCTTCCAATCCCGTTCGAAAAGCATTGAATAGCCCTTTTGCATGCCATCTCATTAATTTGGGCGTCATTCCTTGGATCATACTGAGATCTTCTTTTCTATTTGGGAAGGAACCAGCAATTGCTAATAATGTTTTGTCGCCAATCACTTTAAACAGGGGACGATCTAATTGCTCCGCTTTATTTTGTCGATATTCCGCTAAGCGTTGTAAAACGGCACATTCTTCAGGGTTAAGATCTTTTACGCCATTAATTCGCCATATGTTGACGCCAATAGGTTCTGGAGCTGAGCCATTCAAATTACATAATCTTAAGAAATCTTCATCGGCAATTGGCAATCGATCTTTATTAATCAATTGGTCGAGCAATTTTTTTCGGAGTTCTAAGAGGTAGTGAGTGTCTAGACGAGCATAGGATTGCATATCTTTCGATATAGGGCGTTTACCCCAATCTGCTCGTTGAAATTTCTTTTCAATTGCGATCCCGAATTCCTCCAAAACCAAACTTCCGTAGCCAACTTTCTTTCGACCGACGATGCGAGCAGCCAACATCGTATCGAAAATATTAGAAAAAGCAAATGAAAAATCTCGTCGCATGGTCAAGATATCATATTCCGCAGCGTGGAAGATCTTAATAATCTCAGGATTTGAGAATATTTTATTTAGGGGGGATAAATCTTCAATTTCAAGAGGGTCAACGAGAAAATCTTCGCCAGGAAATGAAAATTGGATCAAACAAACCCTTTCTCGATAGGCGAATAAACTATTCGATTCGGTATCGACACCAATAATGGGTTGTTGATCTAGTTTGAGTACCAAAGCGGAAAGTTGCTCAGCGGTTTTGATATAGGTTGGGTCGGGTAATTTTTCCATAATAATAGAAGTCATTATAGTACAGCTTAATAATTTATTCGAAAAATTATTTCCAAATTGCGCAACTTATATTTTTGTTGGAAACAAAAAGGAGAAATCTATTGATAATAGATTTCTCCTTTTTTATTTGTTGATATTTCAAGGAATTACAGTAACTCTACAAGTCTCCATATTTGAGCTACAAAAAACGTGATGACAAAACCCATGATCAGGGGCAAAAAGCTCGAGATCAAAGTCCATTTCATACTACCTGTTTCTTTGTAGATCGTGTAGATCGTTGTGCTACAGGGATTATGGATCAAACTAAAGAGCATAAGATTGACTGCGGTGAGAAGCGTCCAACCGCCCGCCGTAAAAATATTGAGAGTGGCTGATAGGGAATCCAGTTCAAACATGACTCCGGCCCCCCCACCCACGCCAGATATGCCGGATCCTAATACCGTCAACATCAAAATAGTAGGAATGACGATTTCGTTGGCGGGAATTGCCACAATATAAGCTAACAAAATTACACCATTAAGTCCTAAGACCAAACCGACCGGGTTCAACCAGTTCATCACCCATTCTGCAATACTTAAGCCAGAGATCTGAATATTTGAAGTGATCCAGATAAATGCGCCAGCGGGTAAGGCAAATACGATCGCTCGCCAAAGTACATATATCGTTCGGTCGATGATCGAAGTATAAATTGTCTGCCATACTCGGGGAGGCCGATAAGGAGGGAGTTCCAAACTAAATGTGGAAACCTCGCCGCGCAATACTGTTTTAGATAAAGCCCAACTCACTGCAAAGGTAAAGAGCACTCCTAAGACTGCAATCGCCACTACGCTCAAAGCGGACACGAGACCTGCAATTTGAGCGGGGACTAAGGCCCCAATAAAGACAGTTGCAATTAAGATCTGGGTTGGCCAACGTCCATTACAAAGCGAAAAGTTATTGGTAATAATAGCAATTAATCTTTCCCGGGGGCTATCAATGATGCGGGTGGCGACCACCCCTGCTGCATTACAACCAAAGCCCATCATCATGCTCAGGGATTGTTTGCCATGGGCGCCAGCTTTTCTGAATACATTGTCGAGGTTAAATGCGACTCTCGGTAAATAACCAAAATCTTCAAGCAAGGTGAACAGAGGGAAAAAGATCATCATCGGTGGAAGCATCACGCTGATCACCCAGGCGGTGGCCATATACATACCGTCAAGAAGGAGACCATCGATCCACCATGGAATGCTCATCGCAGCGAAAACACCTTTTAGCCAAGGATAGAGGTTGTCCAGTAAAAGAGTTGCCAGCATTTGCGATGGGACATTTGCCCCAGAGATGGTCAGCCAAAATACTATCGTGAATAGCAAGATCATCAAGGGGAACCCAAAGATTCGGCTGGTTACGATCTTGTCAATGGTTCGGTCGAGATCAAAGCGAGGTTTAGAATCTGGTCGAATTACGGCACGATCGGCGATTCGAGTTGCATCCGTGTAGATCGCTTCCACTAAGCTTTGATGGAACTCGCCGCCCACTTGCTCTCGGAGATTCTGTGCTGTGGCAAGAATATCATTTGGAGAAATTTTGCTTTCTTTACTCAATTGGTTACCTCCAAAAACTCGATACGTTTATCTTCTTCTACACCAGCTTGAACAAGGCCATTAATCTCGCCATTTTGAACTGCAGAAATGATTTCCTGATCGCCATCTAATAAGCGTAAGGCAACCCAGCGGGGGTTTGGAAGATCGGGGTAAATGCTGGTGATTTGTTTGACTAATTCGTTTACTGCGAATTTAATTTCAGTTGGTTCACTCTCTATTTGATAAGGTTTATTTTTGATCTGTTCGGTTGCCACCTCATGCACTGCGGCCAATAAATCTTCCATTCCGATACCAAAGCGAGCAGAAGTGGGAACCACTGGCACACCAAGGTCACGGGATAATCGTCGATCATCGACGGTTAAACCATGTCTTTCAGCCTCATCGATCAGGTTCAAACATACGACCACTCGATCGGTTATTTCTAAAATTTGTAATACCAAATTGAGGTTTCTTTCTAAGCGACTTGCATCGACAACTACAATCGTCACATCGGGCTGACCAAAAAGGATGAAGTTTCGAGCCACCTCTTCATCTAAGCTGGTGGCTAATAGGGAATAAGTTCCGGGAAGGTCTACGATCTTATAATTTTTCTCTGCGTATTCATATGCGCCTTCTGCGCGGGTGACTGTTTTTCCAGGCCAATTGCCAGTATGCTGTTTTAGGCCGGTCAATGCATTAAATACGGTGCTTTTTCCAACATTGGGATTGCCTGCCAGGGCAACGACATAATCAGTATTTTCTAGATTTAGACCTAATTTTTTAAGATTAGCCGCATTATGAACCGGACAAGTGGCACAATTTTCATTTGTCACGGGGAGAGTTTCTATTGATTTTTCTGTCATGAAGCTTGCTCCATTATTAAGGGTTTAATTCGAATCCAATCTGCTTGGTCATTGCGTAAAGCGATCAGGGAATCTCGAATACGATAGGCTGTGGGTTGACCCCCGGGGCTAATAAATTCTGCGGCAACAACCGTCCCAGGTAAAATCCCGAGATCTAATAGTCGCCGTCTTTCTGCTCCCCGACATCGTGGGGAAAGGGAAACGACTTCCCCCTCCTCTCCAATCTTTAATAAGGCAAGAGATTCGCCTTGAATTATCTCGACCGGGACTTCTTTTACCTCAGATACAATAATGTTGGTCGCCACTACCGGGGCTAGGACATGTTCTTCCCCTCCGATCAAAAATCTCACTCGGGTTGGGCTTGATTCTAAGACACGCACCACCATCCCAGGGACGATCACCTCTGCACGAATTTGTGCGGCAACTGCTTCTGGTTCATCAGGAATGTGAATAATTCGACCATTTTGATTTATTGGGAACATCGTTAGGGACTGACCTTCTCGCAAGCGCACCTTTCCATCTGAAGAAGGAATAGGGTCCCCATGAGGATCATGGCTTGGGTTTCCTAAAGTTCTCGCGAGAGATTCAATTTCTTGTAAGGTTAGGGAATGCTCTAGTTTTTCCGCCCTTTGATGCCATTCTTCTTCGGAGAAACCTGTTTTTTCTGCTAAAAATCTTTCCAGCAGTCGATGTGCCCGAAGGACTTGGAGAGCGACAGTTTCCCCAGCCTGAGTCAAATGCCATTTTCCATTGACCACGGAAATCAATTCTTGGACTTCTAAGGATGAAAGAATGATGGCTGCTTGATCTGCGGAGACCTCAAGAGCCCCGGCGATACTTTGGATACTTGGATATTTGTTTTGCAAGGCAAGCTTTTGGATGTGTTTTAGGGCATCTTCATGGAAAACTCGTTCTGACATTTTTCGAAAAGATTTATAACGTGGAAAGACACCACGCTCAGGCCAAAAGAGAAATGCAGTTAGACCAAGAAACAATATCCCTATACTTAATAAGATTACTGGATCGTTCATAAAATCATACCTCCAGGAAAAAGGTTTTGTGACAATAATTACTAATGATTAATTTTTTATTTAGTCTTGCCTAAATGTCAATTATTCTATCATATTGAAAGATTAATTGCAATAATACATTGAGGGAATAAAACTCTCTGATAAAATACAACTATCTTGGGAAAAAGGATTAATTATGACTACAGCAGATGAAATTATTCAATTCTTGAATCTTGAAACCCTGCCTGAAGAAGGTGGTTGGTTTAAAAGAAATTATCTTGCTTCAGAAGAAATCCCCCAATCGGGACTCCCCTCTCGATATAAAAGTGATAAGGAATTTAGCAGCGCGATCTATTATTTATTGACCGATGAGTATGATTGTTTTTCTGCGCTGCATAAACTTTTGACCGATGAAGTCTTTCATTTCTACTTGGGTGACCCAATAAAAATGCTGCTTTTACATCCGAATGGTGAAAGTGAAACTATAATCCTCGGGCAGGATCTATTTGAGGGGCAAAAGATTCAATTTGTTGTGCCACGCGGAGTATGGCAGGGATCTTATTTACTTCCGGGGGGGAAATATGGGTTGATGGGTACTACCATGGCTCCCGCTTATCATCAGGATGATTTCCTCTTAGGTGACCAAGATTCACTTCTTAAGGAATATCCGCATGAAAAAAAACTGATTCAACAATTAACTAGAACTTATCCCCCCAAATAATGAGCATGGAGAAAGAAATGAGAATCCCACCAATTAAAGATCTGCTTAATTACACAGACCAAGTTGTTTTAGTCACTGGGGGTGGTAGCGGCTTGGGCAGCGGGATCGTGAGGCGTTTTGCGGAGGCAGGCGCTAAAGTTGTTGTGAATTTTCATTCCAGTGAAGAAAAAGCTAGCGCATTAGAAAGGGAGATCAATTCTATGGGAGGTGAGGCACTTGGGGTTCAAGCTGATGTGAGTAAAAAAACGGATGTCGAAAACCTGTTTAAAAAGGTTGTGGATATTTTTGGACAGATTAACGTATTGGTAAATAATGCTGGCATTTACCCATTAAATAAGATTATTGATATGGATGAAGCTGAGTGGGATGCTGTGATCAATGCAAATTTAAGAAGTGCTTTTCTCTGTACCCAAGCCGCAGCAAAAATAATGATCGAACAAAAAACCGGGGGAGCGATTATAAATATTTCATCTATTGAAGGAAAAAATCCTGCCCCGATGCACAGCCACTATAATGCGGCCAAAGGCGGCATAAACATGTTGACAACATCTTCGGCAAATGAATTGGGGAAATATGGGATACGGGTAAACGCTGTATCACCAGGATTAATTGGAAGAGAAGGATTAAAGAATGATTGGCCTGATGGAGTTTCTCGTTATTTGGCTGCCGCACCTCTTGGGCGACTTGGTGAGCCAGCCGACGTAGCGGATGCCTGCCTTTTCTTAGCCTCTCCTGGGGCAAGGTGGATCACGGGGGCGAATTTAAAAGTGGATGGCGGCGTGATGACAAATCAGATTTTTTGAGATAAGCTGATATCCATAAAAAAGATGGTTCATCCATAAAAGTATTTAATAAAAATCCTTATTGCTTTTTCACAAATTGACTTTTATCTTCAATTCCTGTAACATTTATTATAGGTTTTTATATATTTAGTTAGTCTTTATATAGATTCATTAGGGTAAATTTTGTCGCGATAAGGTCGAAATTTTTATAAAAATGTAAAGGCTTTTTTTCATTAACCCAAACGATTGGAGGAAGGGAATGTTGACCGAAATATCTAAAAATAAGCTTATTACCAGTTTATTTTTAATTTTACTGTTGATGATTCTTTCTGCATGCGGGGGAAATCCCTGAATAGACAAATGACTCTTCGAAACAAGGATTATTTAAACGATTATCGATAATGAAGGGCAACCAGGAGAGGGCGTTTGGGGCTATTTTACTTTTTTATGCAGTTTGGATGACTTTGCCAATTATTACATAATAATCTGTTTGGCTATGATGCTTGTGATATACAAAAATTTACTATAAACTTTTACATATGAATAAAAACATCAAAATAATAATCATACTAATAATATTATTTTGTTTTGTAGCTGTAGAACTCCTTCATATATCCCCCATTTTTCAGCCTTTGCCCAATCGTGATTCGGGGGTATTTCTTTACGTTTCCGAGCGGATATTGGAAGGAGAAATTCCCTATAAAGATATATGGGATCATAAAGCCCCATTAATATATTATTTTGATGCTTTGGGATTGTCGGTGAAGGGAGGGTCACTTTGGGGAGTTTGGCTAATTGAAGTAATATCCTTATATATTGCATCAATCCTCAGTTTTTTTGGAATGAAAAAAATTTGGGGGTCTGTTTCTGCATGGGCAGGAACAATTATTTGGCTCCAAACATTACCCTTTTTCTTAATTAGCGGAAATTTTGTAGAAGAATATACCCTTCCCTTCATTTTTGGGATATTTTGGTTGTTGGCCAGGATGGATTTTGAAACCAAATCGAAAACTTATTTCTGGGTGGGTATATTATCTGGAATTGTATTTTGGATCCGCCCAAATGGAATTAGCATTCCCCTTGCGATTGGAATTTTATTATTAACCAATACCTTAAATCCTTTTAAGCGCAAGCATGCCATAAAAGGTATTTTAAGTTTTTTTGTTGGTGTACTTTCTGTGTTCATTTTAATATCGGGGTATTTTTTGTTTGCTGATTCACTAAAAGAAATGGTTGATCAGGTATTTAAATTTAACTTCCTTTATTTGGATTCTGGGGCAACATTCATTTCTCGGTTCCTCCAATATTTAGAAAATTTTTTAATTCTCCCAGTTCTATTAACTTTTGTAGGATCAGCTTGGCTAACTGGTGTTGTTTTTATTTTTAGAAATCTAGAAATGAATAAAACCCATCGAAAAATATTATCTCTAATAATAATTGCTCTGCCCCTGGAGTTATTTCTTTCAAATTTGTCTGGTTTTGGTTACAGACATTATTTCATTACTTGGGTGCCAATCATTGGGTTGGTAACAGGGTGGTTCGCCTTTTTCGTGCTTCAAAAAAGCAATTTTGATAAGATTACCTTTAAAGGAACAGCAATTTCATTAAAGATCGTAATTGTTTTCATACTTTTTGTATCCATTTCCCCAACCAATCCTTCAATTTTCGTTAATCTATCCAAAATTTTTTCTTCCCTAATTGAAAGAGGTCAAATACCTTATTTTGGTTATTCTGATGAAGAAAAAAATATCATCGACTACATAAACTCAAATACTGAACGATCAGACTATTTATTGTTGTGGGGGAATGAGGTTAAATATAATTTTATTACCAGCCGTTTGGCACCTTCAAAATATGCATATGCTTATATGCTGGAAAATTCAAAATATGTAAGACAAGAAATGATCACAGAATTTATTGATGCTCTCGCAAAAAACAAACCCTTAATTATTGACACAGGTAAAACAAATCAAAAAGTGGAACCAATTGTGTGTAATCCCTGTGAGGATATATATGATGAACAAATTTCTACTTTTGTTTCAGAAAATTATTTGAAAATCGATTCTATAGGTGGAAATAATTGGCCTGTTTACCAATATATCGGTGGAAATTAATTTAATTGGGATCGTCATTCTTGAACCTCCCCAACTGAACTATTTTGGCGTTGAACCTGTTTTTCATACTCCACTAACACATCTCAAATATTTCTCTAATATAAATCCAATAAGATAGCGGTATCCTTGACATATCAACAAAATGAAACAAAAATATTCTTTTTTGTAATAATTTAAAAAAGAAGGAGCATTCATAATGTCAAAAATTATCGGAATTGATTTAGGGACCACAAATAGCGTTGTGGCCGTGATCGAAGGTGGTGAACCAACCGTGATCACAACTGCAGAAGGATCGCGGTTGGTCCCGTCCGTGGTTGGTTTTAGCAAAAATAATGAGCGTCTGGTCGGGCAAACCGCCAAGCGCCAAGCAGTGATTAACCCTGAGAATACTGTTTACTCTATCAAACGATTTATGGGACGCAGATTTGATGAGGTCTCTGAAGAACGCAAGATCATCTCATATGATGTGATCGCAGGACCCAATGGGGATGCCCGAGTGACTATCCCTCAAAATGGCAAAGAATATAGCCCTCAAGAAATATCAGCAATGGTGCTGGCAAAGATCAAGCAGGATGCGGAAGCCTATTTAGGTGAACCCGTAACCCAAGCGGTGATCACGGTGCCGGCATATTTCAATGACAGCCAACGTCAGGCAACAAAAGACGCTGGGAAAATCGCAGGTCTTGAAGTGATGCGAATCATTAATGAGCCCACAGCAGCTGCATTGGCTTATGGTTTAGACAAAAAAGCAAATGAGACCATCTTAGTATTTGACTTGGGTGGCGGAACATTTGATGTGTCTGTATTGGAAGTTGGTGATGGCATCATCGAAGTCAAGTCTACTAATGGTGACACCCACCTTGGTGGGGATGATTGGGATGAGCGTATCGTAAATTGGATGGCGGATGAATTCAAGGCCTCAAATGGCATTGACCTAAGAAAGGACCGCCAAGCTTTACAACGTTTACGTGAAGCTGCTGAAAAAGCCAAGATTGAACTTTCCTCAATGATGGAAACTGAGATCAGTTTGCCTTACGTTACTGCTGATGCAGACGGCCCAAAACATTTACAAAACAAACTTAGCCGCGCAAAATTTGAAAAATTAACGGAAGACTTGCTTGCTCGATGTAAAACACCATTTGAGTCTGCATTGAAAGATGCTGGCATCAAAGCTGCCGACCTAAACGAAGTAGTTTTGGTTGGTGGATCCACTCGGATGCCGATGGTGTCCGAATTGGTTGAAAAACTCTCAGGTAAATCTCCGCATAAGGGTGTAAATCCTGACGAGGTTGTTGCTTTAGGTGCCGCCATTCAAGGTGGTGTGCTGGCTGGAGACGTCAAAGATGTGCTCTTGCTGGATGTGACCCCCCTTTCACTAGGAATCGAGACCCTTGGTGGTGTTACAACAATGATGATTGACCGCAACACGACCATTCCGGTCAAGAAAACCGAAGTGTATTCGACTGCTGCAGATAATCAAACCTCAGTAGATATTCATATCTTGCAGGGTGAACGCAGTATGGCGAAGGACAATATGAGTCTGGGAAATTTCAGACTTGACGGTTTGCCCCCTGCAGGACGCGGCATTCCGCAAATTGAAGTGACATTTGATATTGATGCAAATGGCATTATCAATGTTTCTGCTAAAGATAAAGCTACAGCAAAAGAACAAAAAATTACGATCACCGCTACAACCAATTTAGAAGAAAGTGATATTGAGCGAATGGTTCAACAGGCCAAAGAAAATGAAGCTGAAGATAAAAAGAATCGTGAGTTGATCGAAAATAAAAATAATGCGGACAGCTTGGCCTATCAAACAGAGAAAGCTCTAGTAGATTTAGGCGACAAAGTTGAAGCCGGCGAAAAAGAAAATATTGAAAAATTGATCGAAGAAGTTCGTACTGCCAGCCAAGGCAATGACCTAAGTCAGATCAAAGAGAAAACGGATGGTTTGCAAAACGCTTTTAATGCTCTGAGCCAACAGTTGTATGCTCAAGAGGGTGGAGAGCCCGGAGCAGCCCCCGGCGGGATGCCTGGCGAAGGTTTCCCAAATTATGGTGGAAACGGTGCAGGCGATAACAGCAACGGTAGTGGCGCATCAGATGGACCAGATGATGAAGGTGAAGTAGTAGAAGGCGAATTCCGGGAAGCATGATCAATAATTCGGTAAAACCGAATATTGATCTTAGGAGAATTCCTTTTAGGAATTCTCCAGAAAAATATATATGTTGAGAGTTTTTATAAACTCTACAGTCATAAGATTCCTCCTAACCTTAAAGGAAAAGAGCAGCCGGCAAGCTGCTTTTTTCCTTTTTGTTTAATAATGGGGAACTACTTTTTCTTCAATCCCCTCTTTTCTTCTATCCTTATCCCAAATCGATCCGCAAAATGGTGCAAGGCCTCTATCACTAGTTTAATCTCTTCTTTGGGAATGATTTGAAAATTTACTAATCTGGAGTTTTCTCCGGACTTTAAATATATTTGTTCCTGATCCAACTCAACAATGATGATCTGAAGATCCTTCCAAGCAATTTGTTCCCTGCGTTGGTAACTGCCAGAAAGAATTCCATTTTCGTTGATCTCATATAGCCAATTACCCCGCCAAGTGAGATAAAAAATAAATACGCTCATAAAAAGTGAAAATACTAGAAATGTTCCAAAACCCTGTAAAAAATAGAGGAGAAGTAATGTTAAAACTAGAAATAATGTTGTTCGCAGATATTTCCTGAAAATACCTTGAAAAATATTATGATTAACCCGTATATTAAATTTCTTTTCGTCCATTAATTTTTCCTAGGCGTAATTGTAACTTATTGAATATTCATCCTCGATAAAAACTATTAATATTTCAGAAAAAATTCTGTTTAGATTATTTAGGAATTACCAACTTAGATTCTGTCAAATGCAGAGAGGGTTCGTAGATTTTTTACAATATGGCTGCCTTTCCAGTCTTTTTCAGCTTGCACCCAAAGGTCAGCATCAACCTCATGCCAGGTCCAACCTAAATTCCAACTACCATCTGAGAGTTGGGTATCGATCAGCCAATCTAGATTGGCATTTAATAAGCCTTCAGGGATGGCGGGAGCTAAGCGAGAATCAGGAGAATCGATTAGAAATAATGGCGTTATTTGATGGGCTTCAATTTGATCGATAGTTTTTACCATGCTGAGGGGCAGACTCTTGATCATTCGAGATAATAATCGCTGACTAAACTCTTCGGGTAAGTGATTAGATTCCAATAATATTGCGCAGCTTAGCAAATCATACATGCCGAGTTCATCGGGGAGGATTTCGATGTATTTGAGCAGCGACGAGGTGATTTCATCTAAAAAGCCGGCGGGAACCAAATGATTTTGGGACCATAAGTTTCCGACCACGCGAGCACGTGGGTTTATTAGGAAGCCCCCAAAATTTTCTTCCAATTTATCATAGGTCCACCACCAGGGATGCGGGGTGTCGGTGACTTCTTTTGGGATCATTTCCCAGACTTCTTTATTGTGATCGAATTGATCTAGCATATAGGTGATCGCTTTTTGCGTAATCTCTAAATTGGCGCTATCTTCGTGCTGCGCGAGGATCTCTAGAGCATGGGAGGTGGCAATTACGGATGAATGGGGGCTGCGAAGATCTGCTTCTAAGCCATGACCAAAACCTCCATCGGAATTTTGGAAATTGCGCAATTCGGTAACGACTTCTTTAAACACCCCCACCTCGAAATGAAATTTGAAAAGAGCTTGATCTAATTTTCGACCCTTTTTGAATAAATAATTCTTGGCTTTTTCGAATGCATTTTTAATTAATTTAATCATTGTTCCTCCCAATGCCCCAATTATAGCTCACTTGTTCTAATTAAGCAAGTGATTCCTGAAAGAAGTTTTGAAGAAATTTTTTTATTTTGGGATAGAATCGACTTATTCCGCGACCCGTGTAACAATTTGATCTTCAAAATGAATATAAAGCATTTTTTTCTTGGCTAATTGATAGACCCATTGGGAATTCTCTATGATTAAAGAACCATCTGGATATATAATCTCCATGGGTTCCCCCTTGGAGAGTTTTACCATTTCTTCAGTCATCCCAATCTGGATATTTTCTTCGAGGAGTTTTTTGATCCTTTCTTCCCCCCATTCTTTTGTTTTGGCTAATATTTGATTTATGCGTAGGTCGAAAATATCAATTTTGTTGATAATTAGCCATTGGCTAAATTCTTTTCCCCAGAAATTTTCTTCTTCAACGATACTTCTGACCCGTTTTTGTTCTTCTTGGTTATTTTTATCAAATTTTGCTTTTAAGAAAAAGACCAGCACCCCTAATGAGGTTCCCCCAAGGATATATAAAAGCCAGGTTAGTCTTGTATCTTGCAAAAAATCTAAAATTTGGCTGAATACTGAAAAAAACAAGGTTCCCGCACCTAAAATTCCAAAAACTATTTTTGCGATTCCGGTATCTTTCTTTTCTGCCAAGGGGTCTCCTGTTTGTATTGCTTTTTTGACAAGATAAACCTTCAATTTCTTTCGATAACCCTAATAACCAAAGAAATAAAAATCTATTATTAAACATCAGAAGATTTTTCAATATTTTAATTAGGTTAATTCCAATTTATAAAAAGTAAAATCATTAATTTTGAATATTAATTACTCTCGCAGAATCAAATATAGAAACCAAAATTTATTTATAACTTACCAATCTGACCTAAATAAGCCCTGCCACCAGGTGTTATTGAAAACACAGGATACTTCGGCTTGCTCATCCATTTATTTAATTTAACAAATTTGTATTCTTTTAGTATAGAAAAAGATATATTGATTCTTGCCTTAGAATAATTCTGATAAGCAGGAAGATCCAGAAATTTCTCGCTTTTCCCCTCAAATTTTTGAAGATCCATTAATATCTTTAAGGTTAAATCATCTAATATATTTGTTTCATCTTTGATTTTAGATGATTTGGCGTAATTAGTTTTCTCAGATTTAATTACCTCTATATTTTCAATTTCAAAATTACCAACTGAATGCCATTGAGTTCCTTGTAGATCAATTTCGCATCCAGCAGTTAACAAACGCTGGGCAAATTCTTGCCTACTTCCGATTGAATTGGTCAATCTTATTACATGCCTACCAGCAATATCACTAAAATGTTTCGGATTCCCAATTTCAATCAAAATAGTTCTGTTTTCATCTCTACCCATTGCCATACCTGCTTCAAACAAAACATTTGGTCTGGCTTGTAATCTGGGCTCTCTTTCAGAAATATCATCATCCTTTTTTATATACTTTTGATGTAAGTAAACAACATCTTCAGGATCCATTATAATTATGATTGCCTGTGCTTCCCTAAACGCAACGTCTAAAACTTGCCCAATATAAGGGTTAGTCTTGTTTGTTCTAATTCGGGCTTCACTCCATTCCAATGGTTGTAATTTAATTGATCCTAAAAAGCTAAAAACCGAATCTCTTATTTCGGCATTTCTGCCGTGAACAACAAATATATTTTTAGGATTTGGTTTAATGGATTCCATTTCATCTCCAGTTTGCGATTTAAATTTTGGGTTTTTAATATCCTGGATAATTTCAACAACTAAATTTAATATTACTTGTAATTTTTTTTGATCTGATTTTTTAAGATTAGGCTCCAATTCTTTTATTAGTTTTTGAATATCTGAATGATAAATATTATTTGCATAAAAAATAAATCTTGAGGAAAGCTCAAAAAATTTATAGGCTTCTTCTTCCATAATATAAAGTTCGTCAACATCTGGATTATCTGATTCCCAATAGAAATTGGTGATCTGATTACCAATTTCTAATATTTTTTTCTTTTGGGCAATATTTGGATTCCCCTGGATTTCAGTTAAAATTATTTCAGGATTTCCTGAAATTTCCCGTATATCGTCTATAAGATTTAATAAATCCGAATGTAGGTCATATACTTCGTAAATTGTTTCTATTTCTGGTTGAATTGAAAATAAATCTCTCAAATCTGCGAGAATTTCAATCTTTTTTGATTTATGCAAAAATTTTTTTACTAAATTTTTAAACCCATATATTACTGCAGTTTGCAGATCTGGATCATCTGAAGGACTACATAATTTGAAAGATGATATTTCATCACCCAACTTTAATATTTCTTCCATTTTTGAATTGGTTAACTTCATTAATTTCCCAGCTTAATAAATCTTATATGTTTAGATAATTTAGTGATTATATTTGAATCATTGAGTTGAACCAACACTAAAATTTTCTTTTTAGTATTTTTATTTATATTGTTTATTCAATTATAAGGTGTTTCTAATGACAAAATATATCAAATTATAAAATTACTAGTCCTACCATATCATAAGGTGAATCAACTAAAACCTGATCCATGGTTGATGCACTTTCTGCAACTTTAATCTCCATGGGTTCACCCTTGGAGAATTTTACCATTTCTTCGGTCATCCCAATCTGGATATTTTCTTCGAGGAGTTCCTTGATCCTTTCTTCCCCCCACTCTTTTGATTTTCCCAATATTTTGTGGTTTCGACGATCAAAAATATCAATTTTGTTCTCGATCATCCATTGGCTGAATTCTTTCCCCCAGAATGTCTCTTCTTCAAGGATACTTTTTTTGCGGTCTCGATCATTTTTTGTCGTTTCGCCAATTTTGGATGTTAGGAAATATGCCAAAACGCCGATAATTGTGCCCCCAATAACAAATAATAACCATGTCATATTTGTATCTTTTAGGAAATCCCATATTTGTTGGAAAACTGAGAAGAACAGGGTGCCAGCACCTAATATTCCAAATAATATTTTTGCAAATCCGGTATCTTTTTTCTGGGTCAAGGAATCTCCTATGAATATCAACATTCTGGCAGACTAAAGTCCAGAATTCTTTCGATAATTTATAAGTATAACCAACAATATGGAATAAAAATCACAACCTTAGTCAAATTCTTCAAATAACCCTAAAAATGTTATAATCTGCTCCTATGGAAGAACCCCTTGAAATTCCACAGAAAAGACGAAAAATCAATTTTTCAGCAATTTTTACTAAAAAAAATCTGTTGATCGGATTTATCGTATTGGTAATATTCTATGGAATTTATCGCATTCCTGCGGTTTATAACCGCGTAAATAGTAGGTGGGCAGATCTAAGTTCACGCGTCATCTATTATTTTAATCCTCCAGATGAGGTGGTCTTTCTTCCACAGGAAGAATTTCAAATTGCGCTTGTTGTGCAGGCGACATTGTCTGCATTAACCCAGGTGGTGGAGCCTAGTCCGACAGCAACAATGGTTCCTGATCAGGAATCTATTGTCCCCACGATTACACCCACCCCACTTCCTGAAAAAGCGATTATTGAAGATATCGTTTATGTGCATCAACAAAATCGCTGGAATTATTGTGGGCCTGCCAATCTAACAATGTCTCTGAAATATTGGGGATGGGACGGGGATCGAGATGATGTGGCAAGTGTGATCAAACCGGGGGAAAATGACCCCGATTTAGACTTCATTCAACGAGGGCTGAGCGATAAAAATGTGATGCCTTATGAGATGACAAAATATGTGCGGGACTATACTTATTTCGATGCAGTTCTAAGAGTGGGGGGCAATCTTGATCTGTTAAAAAAATTAATCTCAAACGGTTATCCAGTGGTGATCGAGAAAGGATATTATGAAACTACGTATACTGGTGACCTGGCATGGATGGGACATTATTGGTTCGTGACCGGGTATGACGATTCTTTGGGTTCATTTATAGTTCAGGATGCCTATCTTCAACCTGGGGATAATATTGAATCGGATTATGAAAGCTTCTTGGAAGGCTGGCGTGCTTTTAATTATCTCTTTTTCGTTGTTTACCCCCCTGAAAACGAATCGGAAGTTTTTGAAATTCTAGGGCCATGGGCAGACGAAAACTGGGCGAATTTACATGCACTCGAAATAGCTGAAAGAGAAATCACCGAGGACCTTGACGAAATGGCCGAATACTTTGCTTGGTTCAATAAGGGTACCAGCCATGTAGCTTTGGACCAATATCAAGCAGCTGCCACCGCCTATGACAACGCATTTTTCCTCTACAACAAGATGGAAGGGGAAGCTTCTCTACGCCCCTATCGAATGATGTGGTATCAATCTGGACCCTATTGGGCTTACTTTTTCACGCAACGATATACGGATTTGATCAATTTGGCGAATACCACCCTCAATGAATGGATCTCTCAACCCACACTCGAAGAAAGTCTTTATTGGCGAGGAAGGGCATACCTGGCTGAGGGACAATATCAGGATGCCGTTGCTGATTTCAGAGAATCTGTCTACTTAAATGAAAATTATGCTCCCGGAATCTCAATCCTTACCCAATTAGGGGAACCGATCGATGATTAAAATTCTCCATTTTGCGGATGCTCATATTGATATGGCTAATTATGGCCGGTTAGATCCTGAAACCGGGTTGCCGATGCGAGTGATGGATTTTCTAAATTCTTTGGATGAAATCATCGATACTGCATTGGCAGAAAAAGTTGATTTGGTGATCTTTGCAGGGGATGCATACAAGGATCGAAATCCTGCACCCACCTACCAACGAGAATGGGGTCGACGAATTATCAAATTGTCCGAAGCAGGTATTCCTTGTATTTTGGTAGTGGGCAACCATGATCTTTCTCCAAGCTTGGGGCGAGCGCATGCATTAGAAGAATTTAATACACTGAATGTGCCTAATATTTTGGTGGCAGATCAACCAAAATTCTACGGCCCCGATGATTTAGATGGTCTTCAAGTTCAAGTGTTAGCGATCCCCTGGATCACACGCTCTGGCATGTTGGCTTACTTGGATATGAAATTAAGCAACAAAGAAGAAATCAATGAAGAACTTGAAACTAGGTTGGCAGAGATACTTACTAAATGGTTGGAAGAAGCAGATCCAAATCTACCCATCATTTTGACAGCGCACGCCTCGATTCAGGGTGCAGTATATGGCGGAGAAAGAACAGTGATGCTGGGTGGGGATTTAGTTCTTTCGGGATCATTAGTAAAAAACCCGCAAATAGATTATGTCGCCTTGGGTCATATTCATAAGCCGCAAAATCTCAATGAAGGCAAACACCCTCCGGTTATCTATCCTGGTTCGATTGAACGGGTAGACTTTGGCGAGGCAAAAGATGATAAATTCTTTATTATCGCTGAAGTTAATAAGGGGGAAACCAAAGTGGACTGGCGGCAACTCAAAAAAATTCGTAAATTCATTGACCGATCTCTTGATTTAACTTCGGATAATCAGGTGACAGAACAGATTAAGAAGATTTTGCCCAGTCAGGAGATGATCAAAGATGCAATTCTTCGATTGGTGATCACCTATCCAAGAGATTGGGAAACATTGATAGATGATGCTGCGCTTAGAGAATACACGCGAGATGCTTTTGAATTTCATTTTGTAAAACGTCCTCAAATAGACTCTCGTGTGCGAATTCCTGAAGATAAAACTGTCGGCAGCCTTACACCAGCCGAGTTATTGGATATTTATTGGCGATCCAGCCATCAAGAAGATGCAGATATTACCGATCTAAAAAAATTAGCGCAAGAGATTATTAAGATGACCGATAAAGAAGAGTTTTAGTACTTGTCATAGTCATTAACGATATAAGAAATTAAGGTAGGGATAAGCAAAAATTTTCAATTTACAGACTTGACCAAATTAAATCATTCAATTGACCTTGCAACCGGTTGCAAATATAATTATTTTTATAAAACGATCAATAAAAGTGGAAAACAAGTGGCGACAATACGAGATGTAGCAAAAAAAGCAAATGTGCATTCGAGCACGGTGAGTAGAGTATTCTCAGGGAATCTTAGTATCAGTGAGGCAACCCGAGAGAGAGTTTTTGCTGCAGCTAAAGAACTGGGATTCTGGCCCAATGCAATTGCCAGATCACTAAGTACTCAACGAACAAACACCATTGGTATTGTAATTCCCCATATCTTCGAGGGATTTTTTAATGACAGTTTTTTCCCACAATTAATGCGGGGGATGCTTGAAGCATCTTATAAAAAGGGCTTTAGATTAATTGTTGGGGGTTGTGAAAATTATGAAGATGAGATCGATCAAATAAAACAGATCATGGCTTCTAGCCAGGCGGATGGGATCATTGTGATGAGCAGCCGTTTGGATGTGGATACAGTTGGGGAACTGCAAAATCACAATACCCCTTTCGTTCTGATCGGTCATCCTCCCTCTGGAGAAAATCAAGGAATTGCCTGGGTGGATGCAGATAATCAAAAGGCCACCCAAGAAGCTGTCCAATATTTAATTGATCTCGGGCATAAGAAAATTGCCTTTGTGGGGGGCGACCCCGAGAACCTGACCAGCCAAGAAAGAGAAAAATCTTTTAACACCACGTTAGATCTAGCGGGCATCCCCAGAGATCCAAACTTGGTCCACCATGGATTTTTTGACGAGTCAGGTGGGTTTAATTCTGTCGCGCGGATGCTCAAACTTGGCGAGAATTCACCTACTGCATTTTATGCAGCAAACGACCTAATGGCTGTGGGAATCATTCGAGCTCTGAAAAAGAATAACATTCGAGTGCCGGAAGATATTTCTGTGATCGGTACCAATAACGCACCGATCTCAGAATATGCCCAACCAGCAATAAGTACCGTGGATGTGCCATATGCAAAAATGGCTGGAAAAGCGGTTGAGATGCTGATTGAGAAAATTGAGCAAGGGGAAATGAGCCAAACAAATTTCACCCTAGAATGCTCATTGGTATTGAGAGACTCTACTGCAGAATTTCAAAATTGAACCCTATTATTTATTTAAAAATCTCTTAAGTTGTTTTAGGTAATAATAGAAATACAGCAAAACCCATCACAGCTAATCCAGCGATTCGTGTTGTGGTCAATGGAATCGGCTCAACGCCCCCCCAACCACTTGCATCAACTATGGATGACACCAACATTTGTCCCAAAATAATCGTTCCCAAACCGGCAGTGACACCTACTCGGGAAATTGAAAATGAAACACCTACCACGATGAAAACCCCCAACAATCCCCCAAAAAATAGCATTGTGATAGCACGTGGAGTAATTGTTCCCTCCTCTTTCACTATGGGCAGAACTAACGTAATCACATAAACAACAAAAGCCAAAATCCCTCCCATTACATTCATCATCAATCCAGTCCGAATCGGACCAATAATTCCACCCAAACGGCCACTTAAAGTTGCCTGTGCACCGATAAAAATTCCTGTGAGCAAGGCAGTTCCCAATCCAATAAGGATTACGTTTTTCATTTATTTCTCCAATTCAATTCCCTAAATTCTATAAATATGTAGCAGCATTTATTTTTGAAGATTATACCTCTAAGTATAATTTTCATTTTTATACAATAATAACTGGTAATCTAAATTGAATTTCCGATTTAGAAACGTCCAAAACTCATAACTGATATAATTTGCAAAGAGGAATTTTTAGGTTTAATTAATGATCCCAATTCAAATCACATTATCCGGATTTTTATCCTACAAAGAACAAGTTGACCTCAATTTTGAGGGTTTTGATCTGGCTTGCATTTCCGGTGCAAACGGCTCCGGTAAGTCTTCACTATTGGATGCGATGACATGGGGGCTTTTTGGGCAGGCACGAAAACGAGACGACTCAATAATAAATCTCCAATCTGACAAAGCAGATGTAGAATTTACTTTCATTTATGAGGGAAATATTTATCGAGTGCAAAGGGTTAAAGCTCGAAATAAATCCACCGATTTAGAATTTCATATTCAGGATAAGGAACATCATTGGAAAGCGTTGACTGAGCGTACTTTACGGGCTACAGAAGCCCTGATTCAAAAAACAATGCGCTTAGATTATGAAACATTTATAAACGCCTCATTTTTCTTACAGGGGAAGGCTGATCAATTTACCCAACAGCGACCAGGAGACCGGAAAAGAATTCTTAGTAGTATCTTGGGCTTAGAAATTTGGGAACAATATCGAAAACAAACTGTGGAACAAAGAAAAGATATTGATACTGAGATCAGTGCGTTGGATGGAAGATTGGTAGAGATTAATAATGAGCTGGCCCAGGAAGATGCCCGAAAAGAACGCTTGGTTACCCTGGAAAGTTCATTAAAAACGCTTAGTGATGCCCTAGGTATTCAGAATAAAGCAGTGGAAGAAATGAGGCGGCGAGCTGCATCTTTGGCAGAACAGGATAAATTAGTTGAATCCTTGAGAATGCAAGCGGAAAGAACTCGAAAATTATTCAATGAAAACACTGAAAAATTAAATCAACGCCAGGTGGATAAAACGGAATTTGCAGATATTCTTGAGCGCGCCACTGCCATAGAAAAAGACCACCAGGCCTGGTTGGCTTCGCAAAAAGAACTTGAAAATTGGAATGCAATCGCAATTGATTTCAACGAGAGCGAAAAATTGCGAAATGCCCCACTTACTGAAATCGAAACAACAAAAACACGATTGGAAGCAGAAAGAGATCAGTATCTTCAACAAGAAAAAAAGATCGTATCCGGAGCAGAAAAGCTAAAAACCGATGAGAAGGAAAAGAAAGATCTAGAAAAATCCTTGAAAGAAATTGATCTTCAACTCAAGGAGAGGAAAGCCCTAGAATTAGATTTGAAAGAGGCATTAAAAGAACAGGCTGGGGCAAAAGCGGAAAATCCGGTTTTGCGCGAAGAAATGGACACTCTAAAATCTCGAATTGACCAACTTACTTCAACTGAAGGGGCAGTTTGCCCGTTATGTGGTCAAGCATTAAACGAAGATGAGAGAAATAACCTGATTGAAGAATTATCTGAAGATGGAAAAATTAAAGGGGATAAATATCGAGCTAACGTGGATTTACTGGCTAAGGCAGATGAAAAGGTAAATGCTCTAGAAGGTAAAGTTAGCAAATTAATGACTATAGATGAAAATAACCGAAACCTTACTCGGAGATTGGATCAAATCATCAATCAAGAAAACACTATTCTGGAAGAACAAAAACTTTGGGAAACAGAGGGCGCAAAAAAACTAATTGAAATTGAGGGAAAACTGAAGACCGAAGATTTCGCCCTAAAAACCAGAAAAACATTGGCAAAGATCGATGAGGACTTAAAAAATATAGGGTATCAGGTAGATGCCCATGATGCTGAACGAAAACGCGAGTTGGCGTTACGTAGCTCGGATGTAGAACTTAGAAAACTAGAGCATGCTAGGGCAACCCTTGCACCTTTAGAAAGGGAGATCAAAGAACTTGAGGAAAACTTAGTTTCCCAAGGTAAAGATCTGGGCATACAAGAAACGGAATTTGAAAAAGCAGCAGCGAACCTTGCTGTTGCGATTACCGAATCACCCGATATTTTTGAAGCAGAGAATCAAATGTTAAGTCTGCAAGAAGATGAGAATAGAATACGGTTAGAAGTAGGGGCTGCGCAGCAGGAAGTCAATGTATTAGACAGCTTGAAGAAAAGAACTGCAGAATTGGCTGTTAGCCGTGAATATTTGGCTCAAAAAGTGGCTCAACATAAATCTTTGGAGCGCGCTTTTGGCAAGGACGGTGTCCCAGCAATGTTGATTGAGCAAGCCCTGCCACAGATCGAGGTGAAAGCAAATGAAATCCTTGAGCGATTGAGCGGAGGAAGTATGTCGATCAATTTTTCAACCCAAACGGCATATAAAGATAAATCCAGGGAGGATTTAAGGGAAACGCTGGACATCATCATTAGTGATATTGCCGGACAAAGGGATTATGAAATGTATTCTGGGGGAGAGGCCTTTAGGATAAATTTTGCGATCCGATTAGCCCTTTCTGAAGTCTTGGCACAACGGGCAGGTGCCCGATTGCAAACCCTGGTGATTGATGAGGGATTTGGAAGCCAGGACGAAATAGGGCGACAGAGGTTGATCCAGGCAATCAATTTGGTAAAAGAAGACTTTGAAAAAATCTTAGTGATCACCCACATAGATTCTCTTAAAGATGCCTTTCCCACAAGAATTGAAGTTGAAAAGTCAGAAACTGGCAGCACTGTAAATATTATTTAAACTTTACTTTAAAAATTCCGATTAGGCAATTAATTTTGTTTGAGTTATAATTCACATATGTTTAAAAAACTAATAATCCCTATTATTGTAGTTGTTTTTGTATCCGCTTGTTCTTCTCAGGAAACCCTTTCAGTTGAAAATGCATGGGCGCGCCCTGGAATTTCTGGTGGAAACACTGCGATCTATTTTCAAGTCAATAATGAAGCTGGCGAACAAGACAGTCTGGAAAAAGTCTCCGTCTCAATTAATGCAAAAGCAGTTGAATTGCATATGACCATGATGTCCCATGATAGCGAGACGGATCAAGATATCATGAAAATGATGAAGCAGGAAAATGTTGAAATTCCAGCAAATTCTATTGTTAATTTTGAGCCTGGTGGTTTGCATGTAATGGTGATCGGGTTAGATAATGGATTAATGGAAAATAATCAGATACGAGCAGTTCTCCATTTTGCAATCGCCGGAGAAATTGAAATATTGGTCCCGATATCCATGGATGGGGAAAACTAGCAAATTTTTAGGAAACAATTTAGAGGGGTCGTTTTTATAGAAATAAGTTTTTAAAAATGAATTTTTTACATATTGTAATCTGATAATATTCACAATATTTATAATTATTTGAGGAGAAAGAAAATATGACGGGAAAAAAAGGAATAAACTCTAGAGCATTAATGATCGGATTGATAGCCATAGTAGTTGTTATTGGCTTCGCTTTGGTTAGCCTATCCATCGGGTCTTCTAGAGTTGAAGCTGAAGAGGGACCGGTGAATGCATTGGCAAACAGCAAGAATGATTGTGTGGTTTGCCATGATAGAACCACCCCAGGAATTATTCAACAGTACGGTCACAGCACAATGGCCGCAGCAGATGTAACATGTGAAGATTGCCATGAAGTTGAAAGGGACTATCCTGGCGGCATTGAGCATGAGGGCACATACGTTTTACAAAGCCCTACAACCGCAATGTGCCAGAGCTGCCATGAGAATGAAGTTAATCAATATTATGCTAGCCGACATGCTTTACCAGCATACGTTGCAATGGTAGGTGCAGAAGTATTGGACGAAGATCTGATGGCGATGTATCAGGAAGTGACTGAGGGGCAACCCGACCCAGATCGAGCAAGAAATGCGATCTACCATTTGGAAGGACCCGCGGTTACTCGCTTTGCGTGTGAAGGTTGCCATAATATTGGTAAACCGGCCGAGGATGGTTCAGTTGGTGAGTGTCAACAATGTCACCTTCGTCACGAGTTCAGCCTAGAGCAAGTACGAAAGCCTGAAACTTGTAGTGCCTGCCATATTGGTCCGGACCATCCACAATTTGAGATCTATCAAGAATCTCCCCATGGCATTTCCTATGCTGTAGGTAGTGATGACTGGAATTGGGATGCTGACCCTGGCACCTTAACTTCAGAGGATTTCCCTGCCCCCACATGTGCAACATGTCACTTCAGTGGATTTGGCGGAACAGCGACCACACATGATTCCGGTGACCGATTGACCTGGTTCTTGTTCATGCCGGTTAGTGAACGAAGACCTGGATACAATGAAAATGCGGGTCGGATGCAACAAGTTTGTGGCGAATGCCATAATAGTGATTTTATTGATGATTTCTATACTGATGGAGATGCCCTGGTTGAGGCAGTCAACGCTTGGGTATTGGAAAGCCGAGAGATCATTAAGCCTCTTCAAGACAATGGGTTGTTAACAGCTGACCCGTTTGATGAACCGATCGATTTTGTCTTCTTTGACCTATGGCATCATTGGGGGAGAACCGCAAAATTTGGTGGATGGATGCAAGGACCTGATTACACCCAATGGCATGGAGCTTATGAAGTGCTTCGTGAGCTAGCTGAATTGAAAGAAATGGTACATGACAAATTAGAAGAAGCTGGAATAGAGCCGTAAAAATGTATCATCTCGCAACTATTTTCCCAAAATTAAAAGAGATCAAGCTACCCCTTAGTAGGGATCAGCTTGTCCTCGTAATGGTCGCAATAAACGAGATCATAGTGGGCGTGGATATCTTCCTCGCCCACAGCATCAGCAGAACGATTGTGCCTTACGAGTGGATTCCGATCATTTTTGGACCCATTGCTGGAATCCTATTGTTGATTTCAGGTGCAATCGCAATCCGTCGTCGAGAATTGGCTACTTCCATCGCAACTTTGGTGTTTGTCTCTAGTATTCTGGTTGGTGTCCTTGGAAGTTATTTCCACATCCGAAGAGCATTTTTATTGGATGCTGGATTCGCCCAAATGTTTAGTATCGACTTGGCCATTTGGGCTCCCCCATTGTTTGGCCCGATTACTTTTGCTGGGTTAGGCATATATGGATTAAGTGCTGCTTTCATTGAAGCTCCAGCAGGTAGTGGAAAACTTAAATTGTGGGGAAATAAAACCCTGCAAATGCCGTTTTCTAAAACGAGAGGCTATTTGTTCTTGGTTGCATTGGGCATGTTGGCGATGTTGGTCAGTTCGGTTTTTGATCATGCACGCACTGGATTTGAAAATCCTTGGCTTTGGCTTCCCACGGTGGTGGGCATATTTGCTGTAGTGGTGGCGGTGGTGCTTGGCGTGGCCGATGAGATCAATGAAAATGATGTAAAAACCTATTTTGTAGCAATGACCTTGATGATGCTTACTGGTTTAATTGGGACAGCACTTCATATTCAAACAGACCTAACTTCTGACTTTCAATTTGTGCAGGAACGGTTTTTGAGAGGCGCGCCATTTATGGCTCCGTTGAACTTTGTAAATATGGGGATGCTGGCCTTGATCGTTCTTTTAGATCCCAAAGAGGAAACAGAATAATTTCATTCAGTCTTAGTATAAAAAAGACTCTAGCACTTATGCTGGGGTCTTTTTTTATATTTATCTAAAATCATCGTTAAGCTTATATATTACTTCTTCGATCCCTTTGCCCCTTGCATTTGAAAAGTATAACTCTTGCCCAATTTTTATAAATCTGGATTTCTCTAATACTCTGATTGACCTAAAATTATCTATTACTGCTCTGGCAAAAATTGGACGGTGTGTTTGCATTTGCAAAAACAGCTCAATGGCTTTAGTGGCGCCCCCCCTACCCCAGTAGGTCCTTCCTATCCAATAACTAATTTGGAGCTCATCAAACAAGAAATAACTTAAAATGCTGCCAACCACCTTGTTTTTCACGGTGATCGTTCTAATTATTACTGAATTATCATTGATGCAATATAATTTTTTTAAATGCTTTCATAAAATCTCCATGTTATAATTTTCCTGTTAAATTCCAGGACAAAAAGAGATGAAATGCTAGATAAATTAAAAGGCATTGAAAAGCGATATGCCGAAATAAATGATGAATTAATGGAAGTTGGGGATGACTATAAACGCGCTACCGAACTAGGAAAAGAGCGAGCTGATATCGAACCCCTAATTCTCAAGGCAAAAGAATATCGCCAAATAATTGAAGGGATCGAGGATGCAAAAGCAATGATCAATGGAGATGACTCTGAGCTGATTGAATTGGCAGAGATGGAGTTAGCGGAACTAGAACCAAAGCTCGAACCTATAGAAGACCAAATAAAAGGAATGCTCCTACCGAAAGATCCTAGGGATGATAAGAATGTGATCGTTGAAATTCGCGCTGGCGCGGGTGGAGATGAGGCGGGTATCTTTGCTGCAGATTTGTATCGGATGTACATTCGTTTCGCCGAACGAAAACGGTGGGATACAGAAATGATATCGATGCATGAAACTGGTGTGGGAGGAGTAAAAGAAGCAACCTTCCAGATCATAGGGAAAGGTGCTTTTTCAAGGCTTAAACATGAGACGGGAGTACATCGAGTGCAACGTGTGCCCGCAACAGAATCGCAAGGACGTATTCATACTTCAACTGCCACGGTGGCAATGATGGCTGAAATTGAGGATGTCGAAATTGATATTCCGGAAAGCGATATAAAAATGGATGTGTATAAGTCTGCGGGTGCAGGTGGTCAATCGGTACAAAAAAACTCAACAGCAGTGCGGCTGACTCATATTCCTTCTGGTATGGTCGTGCAATGCCAAGATGAGCGCTCACAACTTCAAAACCGATTGCGGGCAATGTCGATCATGCGAGCACGTCTTTATGACCTTGAAATTCAAAAACAACAGGCTGAAGTAGCTGCTGACCGAAAATCACAAATTGGGTCTGGGGACAGGTCAGAGAAGATCCGGACGTATAATTATCCACAATCTCGTTTGACTGACCACCGAGTCCACTATACCGCCCATAATTTGCCCGCTGTGATGGATGGGGATATAGATAGTCTATTAGACGAGTTGGCTACACACCACGAAGCTGTGCGTCTGGCAGCTGCTGGGTTGGATGACTAAACCTAATTCCTTTACTGTTTTATCTGCATTAACCGAAGCAAAAAAAATCTTAGCTGTCGTTTCAGAGACATCTAGTCTCGATGCACATGTATTGCTGGCGTATATAACGGGGGGAAATAGGGCATGGGTGGTTGCGCATTATGAAGATTTCCTATCGTTCGAACAAATTGACCGATTTGAGGAAGCCCTTTCCCGATTAAAAAATGGCGAGCCCCTTCCCTATGTTTTAGGAGAATGGGAATTCTATGGCCTTCCATTCAGAATTTCCCCTGAAGTGCTAATTCCTCGACCAGAAACTGAGCTGCTTGTCGAAAAGGCGATCAATTGGTTGAAAGGAAAAAACAAAGTTAGCCATGTCGCTGATGCAGGCACTGGTTCCGGAATTATTCCGATTTGCATTGCTAAGAATATTGATGACATAGAGGTCACTGCAATAGATATTTCAGGGGAGGCAATTAAAATCGCCAAGAAAAATATTGAATGGCATGATCTCACTGAGCGAATCAATTTAATTCAAAATGATTTACTAAAAGGCATTGAAATTAAATTTGATCTGATCACTGCCAATTTGCCCTATATTCCCACTGAGACCCTAAAAGAATTGGCTGTATATAAAACTGAACCCACTTTGGCTCTGGACGGTGGTGATGATGGGTTAGATCTGATTCGTAAACTACTTGAACAATCCGTTCATTATCTAAATCCAGGCGGAATAATCTTATTAGAGATCGAATATCGCCAGGGGAAAAAAGTAATAGATATGGCTAAATCATACTTTCCCCAGGCCAAAATTACTATTCATCCTGATCTTGCGGGACATGACAGGTTGGTTGAGATACAAACTTAGGTTATTATTTGATTCAATGAATACAAAGATTATCAATTCTGAAGATCCTGATGCGATCGCCATAGCAATGGAAGTATTGAAGGAAAATGGAACGGTTGCCTTTCCTACAGACACGGTTTATGGTCTTGCCACCTTAACTTCTGAATCAGAGGTAATCAAAAAACTTTTTGTGATTAAGGACCGCGACGAAAAACAAGCGATTGCGGTATTAATAGGGCAGGATAAAGATTTAGAATTGGTTGCAGAGCACGCTAGTGAAAAGGCATTGCGTTTGGCCAATGCGTTCTGGCCGGGAGCACTCACCCTAATTGTGCCAAGAAATCCTAATTTACCAGATATTCTTTCCCCCCTGCCGACAATCGGGGTGCGGATTCCAGATCATCCATTTGCAATTGAACTAATGAAAATGTCTGGCCCTTTAGCTGTAACCTCTGCAAATCTTTCGGGTGGCAAAAACACGATGAATGCGAAATCTGTTTTAGACCAACTTGATGGAAAGATTGATCTCATCATTGACGGGGGAGAAACACCAGGAGGAAGCCCCTCTACTGTTGTAGATGTGCGGGGAAATGAACCCATAATACTTAGAGAGGGGCCGATCACAGAAGAAGAAATATTAGCTGTATGGATAAAAAAATGAGGAGCTATTTGCTCCTCATTTTTTTATCAATCAATAATTTTACTCAGCCACTAAAAAGAATTTTGCCAATTTACCGTGCCAACCGCCCAACAATTTTGCTAAATGCATACTCCCGGTGAGTAACAACAACCCTATAATCATCACGGCGGGCAGCAACCAGTTGGGCAAGAAATAGCTCGCTCCACTAAAAGTTATTAAGGGGATATTTAATATTTCTTGAAGGAAAGGTGTGATCATTAATGCAATGCTAATAATATTCAATGAAAACGACAGGGTAAAATAGATCACCCCTAGTGGGAGCATTAGGACCATATACAATATTGCCATCCAGATACTTTTGTCTTTGAAAAGAACTTTGATCCTTTCTTTCCAATTTAATCCTTGAGGGAAAAACACCTGTCGGCGAGGCATCCTGACGCCGAGTAAGCCTTCAACAATGCGGCCTTCAAGCAAGCTGATTCCTTTTACGGAAAACATAAATATCACAGCTACTGGTAAGCCAAAAATAAATAATGCAAACGCGAAGGATGTGGAAAGACCTGCTACTGCCCATGTGAAGTAAAGGGGTCCGGTAACGAGGGATATCAACATATAAACTAATGCACCCCAGGCCTTAGGGTCTGCGAAAATTCCAAAGAAGCGGGAGAAACCCCCGCCCCCTGTTTGATTCGAGTAAGAAAGGGCAGGCCGAATTCGGGCTTCGATCTGAGTATACGCCGCAGCAGTTTCTTCTGGGGAACCATATTCCTCTATGATCTTTGGCAACAAATCTTCTGGGGATTTGTCAGGATATTTCTCCAATTCTGATTGAAGAGCCATATTTAAATGTTCTTCTGCATCTGATTGGGCATCTTGAATCGTGGCACGATCGGTTCCAGTTAGTTCTCTTTTTAGTAAAGTTAAATATTGCTTAATTAACTTACTCATTTTATTCTCCTCCAAGGGTGTTATCTACGAAACTCTTTGTTTTCTCCCAAAGCTTGATCCATTCGGTGAGGATCTTTCGTCCATTGGAAGTGATTGAATAATATCTGCGCGGCGGACCAGAAGCAGAGGGTTCGACCATGCTTTTTAGCAAACTCCCCTTCTCCAAAGACCGCAATACAGGGTATAAGGCTCCCTGTTTCATTGCCGGTGCATTCTGCTCATCGTTGCTCAGTTGTTTAGCAATTTGGTACCCATATAGGGGTTCTTCAGCTTGTGCCATGACACTTAGAAGAACTAAGCTGGTTACACCTGAATTGATCTCTTTTTGAAATTTTTTGTTTAGTACATTTATTTCAGTCATATTACCTACCTTTTATTTTCCTTCTTTTATCTCCTAGTCCATACTGTGAAGCATTAACTATGATTTGATTAGCTCTATTATCAACTTACAACTAGTATTAGATGCATAATAGCACCAAGTTAATCCTATGTCAAGGGTTAATAATTTGCTCTTTTTAGGGGGGAAATTTTAAAATATAATTATTAAGGATGCACAAAGGAACGGTTATAATAAGTTTTCAAGGATAAAACATATAAGAAAACTTTGGGAGAAATGATGAAAAAAGATATTGATGCCTTAATGGAAAAACATCAAATTGATGCGCTGCTAATTACAGGACCCGCTGGGCATAACCCACCGATGCAATATTTCACTGGAAATGTACATATAGGGCATGGTGACCTCATTAAAAAACGGGGAGAAGAACCTGTCTTATTCTGCAATCCAATGGAACGGGAAGAAGCCGCTCGATCAGGAATTGAGATCAAGAATCTTGCCGAATATCGGTTAAGTGAGCTCATGAAAGAGGTAGATAACGATCCGGCAAAGGCAACAGCATTAAGATATAAGAAAATGTTCTCTGATATTAGTTTAACTTCTGGGAAGTTATCTATTTATGGTTTACAGGAAGCAGGACAAGCGTACCGAATTTTTAATGAACTCAAGGCAATCCTACCTGATATCGAAATTATTGGAGAAATGGGCCACTCAGTGTTGTCCCAAGCAATGGAAACAAAGGATGAGGATGAAGCAAAGCATCTCCGTCATATGGGGAAGGTGACGACTGAGATCGTGGGTCGAGTTCAAAAATTTATACAAAGTCATAAGTCCAAAGACGGCGTAGTCGTTAAAACAGATGGAACCCCTCTCACAATTGGAGATGTAAAAAGCAAGATCAATTTATGGGCTGCAGAATTAGACGTAGAAAATCCACACGGCACAATATTTGCAATTGGGGCCGATTCTGGGGTTCCCCATAATGGAGGAAACCCAACAGATAAATTGGAATTAGGAAAAACGATCGTTTTTGACATTTTCCTTCAGCAAGCCGGGGGTGGGTACCATTCTGATTTCACCCGAACTTGGTGTTTGGGTTATGCCCCCGAAGCGGAACAAAAACTATATGACGATGTGCGCAAAGTTTTTGACAACATCATGGAAGGGCTAGAATTAAACGCTCCCTTCGCCCCCATGCAGGCGCTCACCTGCCAGATGTTTGAAGATTTAGGACACGAAACGATCCGGCAAAACCCAATGATCACTGAGGGTTATGTACACAGTTTAGGACATGGTTTAGGGTTAAGAATTCACGAAGCACCGGGCGCTAGAGATGAGAAAGCGTTTTTCAAAACAGGTGTTGCGGTGACGATCGAACCTGGTCTATATTATCCATCTAAGGGGATGGGTTCCCGAATTGAGGATACAGTTTATGTAAATCAGGAGGGAACTATTGAATTACTGACCGACTATCCTTATGATCTGGTGATTCCGATAGAGGAAGCATAGTCGATAAACCAAGAAAATTTATTATTAAAAAAGGGATGAGAGCTTCTCATCCCTTTTTTTTTATGTCATCGAGTTGATCGAATTTTTTATTAATTCAATGTCGGGTTCAATTTCAATGGGGGTATTGGCATAACGATGAAATATATCTTTGGATTCTGAATGATAATCATTTTTAAACTTTGAAAATTTCAAGCCATGCGCGGTGGATATCACCACCACGCGGTCACTTCGCTGAATTGTGTTGTTCTCCCGAAGCCTAAAGAGCACCCCCAGAGCCACTGCGGTTTGGGGGCAGGTATATAATCCGGTTTGATCTGCCCGAGCGGAAGCATCTTTGAGTTCCTCTTCACTCACCTGTTCCACAATGCCATCAAAGGTTTTCATCACTTTCACGGCGCGCTCATAACTCACTGGATCACCAATTTGGATGGCGCTTGCCAAAGTATTTTGTGCTTTCATAGTTTGTTTTGACTTAAAATTATTTTTGTAGCTCAAATAAAATGGATTGGCCATTTCTGCTTGTGCACAAACAATTCTAGGGAGTTTATCAATCAATCCCAACTCTTTCATCATACTTAACCCCTTTCCCAGAGCGCTCACATTTCCTAAATTGCCTGCGGGTAATACGATCCAATCAGGAACCTGCCAATCAAATTGTTGAACGATCTCTATGCCAACAGTTTTTTGCCCTTCCATGCGTAAGGAATTCATCGAATTTGCTAAATAGATTTCAGGATCTTTCGATAATTCCTGAACGATCTTCATACATCCATCAAAATCGGTATTTAAGGAAAATACTTGTGCCCCATTGGATATGGGCTGAATTAATTGCGCATTTGAAACCTTATTTTTGGGTAATAAGATGACTGCACGGATCCCCGCATAAGCAGCATATGCAGATAATGCAGCGGATGTGTCTCCGGTGGAGGCACACGCAATTGCCTTGATTTTTTTTCCATCGGCAATCATTTGTTGAACGACAGATACGAGTACTGTCATTCCTAGATCTTTAAATGATCCAGTATGACTATTTCCGCTTAATTTGAGCCATAGATCATGTAGTTCGATTTCTTGACCAAGTCTTTTTGCCCAAAAACAATTTGTCCATCCTTCAAAAAAGGAGGCAACGCTTTCATCATCAATTTGAGGGCTAACCCATTCTTTTTTGCCCCAGACTCCACTGCCATAGGGCCATTGGTTGGTTGCCCTACGGGATTCAAAAATATTTTTCCATTCCTTTGATGATTTTTTTCTCAGTGCATCAAGATCATGATGGACATCAAGCAAACCCCCGCATTCTTTGCATTGATAAATAATATCGTAGATTGAATATCTGCTCCCACATCCACGTTCACATTCCAGCCAGCTGTTAAATTTCATAGATCACTCCAATCACGGTCAATATTGACCAATTACAGACAAAAATTATTTCACCAATAATACTATATGGTTTCATTCTCCAATAGCAAATTGATCGAATTCAAATATTTATGAAATTAGGATAAACTATATCTATTAATACTTCTAATTCCAAAGGATTTATATGAAATCTACAACGAGGTTCCGAATTCCCCTTTTGCTAGCTTCTTTTGTAATATTGTTCTCAGGTGTATGGGCGGGGTTGATGCGAATGAACTGGCAAATAGGATTATTTAAACCATCTATATTAATTAGTCATGGTTATTTAATGATTCCTGGGTTTCTGGGCACATTGATCGGATTAGAAAGAGCCGTTGCATTACAAAAAAAATGGGGATATTTAGGGCCGCTGTCAAGTGCGATCGGTGCGATTCTCATTATCAACCAGCATGACAACCAGATCGGATTTTTGCTCATATTAATCGGCAGTGCGATCATGACGCTCATGTTCTTCGTCATCCTAAAAATTCATTTCATCAATTATACGATTACGATGGCTCTGGGTGGAATTAGTTTGTTGGTGGGCAATCTACTTTGGGGTTTTGGGTTATCGATATATCAATTTATTACTTGGTGGATGGGATTTTTGATTCTAACCATTGCCGGGGAACGCCTCGAATTGGGCCGATTGATGAAATTAAATAAAAATGTAAAGCGTTTATTTGTCATTACAATCACCATTTTTTTTCTGGGAGCAATCGTCTCCTTAATCAATATTTCAATAGGGCAAAAGATTGCGAGTTCTGGCATGATACTTTTGGCAATTTGGTTATTCCAAAATGATATAGCGAGGAAGACAATTCGGCAGGACGGTTTACCAAAATTTATCGCCATCAGCCTTTTATCGGGATACGTTTGGCTATTTATCGGGGGATTAATCGGATTAACCAATGTGGTTTTGTTTGCTGGTCCGGTATATGATGCATATTTACATTCAATTTTCTTAGGATTTGTGATGTCAATGATCTTTGCTCATGCACCGATAATCCTCCCTTCCATTATCAATACTTCGGAGATCATTTTCAAACCCATCTTATATCTTCCCCTAGTACTATTACATCTTTCCCTTGTAGTCCGTATCCTTGGAGATATTATTCTAGATAACCAGCAAATAAGACAATGGGGTGGCATGTTGAATGCAATCACGATCTTCTTATATTTTGGCATTACGATCGCCTATCGATTAAAGTCATTTAAAACGAAAAAGATTTAAGCATATTAGGGAATTATTTGGGGGCAATTCGCAGACTATATTTTTTGGGATTTCATCAATTCTTCGCGATTCTTCGAGTTGATGAATAATCATAATCTTCTGCCAAATTTTACGTGATAAACCAGAAGTTAGCGCTTCAATCTCATTTACCGTAGCTAGGGCAACTTGATCATCAAAGTTTTGTACATAGATAACTGAGCTTTTTCCAATTAAAGATAACATCTCGCTACAATAGTCGAGGTAACGAGATAATTCAAACATCGACAAATTTCTTTCGGGAGAAGACTTGGTGTCTAATCCCCTCCTCAAAACGGTTTCAGGTTCTTTTGTTAGTTGATGCATGTCGATAATATGCGCCATCACACGCAATTCGTTTAATTTTTCAAGAGTTTGTTTTCTCTTTATTCTATTTTCAATGCTAACTAAAAAGAATATCCCTGCCCCGACAAAAATCAAGTCATTAATCAGGGATTCGAATAATGTAACTAGGTCCATGAAACCGAAGTCTTGGATCGAAATATCCACGTTGAATAAAGCAGAAATACTTAATATGATAATCAAACTTACCAAAATAAAAATACCCACCCGCAACAAAATATTTGGCTTTGAGATCAAACGAGCCTGCTCTTGTGCTTCAAAAGCCGCAATATATAATTCATTGCCAATTCGGGATAAATTCCGTTCCGGAAAACGTTCTTTTATCCGATTATGCAACATCTTTACATTTGGTAATATCGATTCAGATTGAAGGGTTCTATTCATATTCAGGGCAATCATAGCATAATTTCTAATACACTAAGCCAATGTTTTCTAATAATAAATATAGAAAAAAAGTCCGCAATTGGGGTAAAATAATCTTTGAGAATTATTTCACATTATTTTCGTCTAAAAAATTATTTTTAGTGTTTTATAAATGAAAGAGGTAAAAACATGCAGAGAAGTATCGAATTTTATGATCGGGTTGATGTCCAAATCACAACTTGGCTTGCAAAATATGGCGTCCAAATTCTTCGAATTAGTTTGGGAATAATATTTTTCTGGTTTGGTATATTAAAATTTTTCCCCGGATTAAGCCCCGCCCAAGATCTGGCAACAGGTACGATCGAGATACTAACATTTGGATTAATCACCCCATCTGTTTCGATCATCCTCTTGGCAATTTGGGAATGTGTGATCGGTATCGGATTGATTTTTGGAATTTTCCTAAGGGGCACTCTCCTTTTACTTATTCTTCAAATGATCGGGACTGTGACGCCCATCGCATTTTTTCCTGAACTAGTATTCACCCAATTTCCATATGGCCTAACTCTTGAAGGTCAATATATTATCAAAAATTTGGTATTAATCAGTGCTGGAATGATCATTGGCGCTACAGTGCGCAACGGGAGGATCGTTTCTGATCCTGAATATAAGGTTTTACAAAAATCTATTAAATAAAATTGCGAGTTGCAAATATAATCGTTTTTTTTATTGAGCTGAAGAGCGAATCAATCTTCAGCTCTTTTCAATTAGTTCCATTACATCCATTTTTATATAAATCCAAAAATTTGCTTACTCACTCCTTCTAAAAAACTTAGGTCTTGTGAACCACTATCGGGTAAAATAATATTATGAACGAGCAGAAATTCCCCCCTGCCAGAATTTTAGGAATCGAGTCTTCCTGCGATGAAACTGCTGCCTCGGTGGTAGATGATGGAAGGAT
Source organism: Chloroflexota bacterium (assembly GCA_018662365.1). GTDB lineage: Bacteria > Chloroflexota > Anaerolineae > Anaerolineales > UBA11579 > JABJGH01. The sequence goes on from JABJGH010000066.1 coordinate 83,475, forward strand.
GGTGCTCTCTAATGTAGTTGCATCGCAAGAAGAAATTCATGCTAAATATGGGGGTGTTTTCCCAGAAGTAGCTTCCAGACAGCATATCAAAACAGTGTATACAGTAGTGGAAGAGGCTCTAGCCCAAGCACATGTTGGCTTAGATGATATAGATGCAATAGCAGTAACTCGGGGGCCTGGCTTAGCTGGATCCCTCGTGGTGGGGCTCAATATGGCAAAAGGAATGGCTCTTGGAAGTGGAAAACCAATCGTGGGGGTGAATCATCTAGAAGGTCATTTGTATTCTGCATGGATTGACCCAGCAGACTCAATCGACGAACAAGAGGCCCCACCAGAATTTCCAGTCTTGGCATTAATTGTAAGTGGGGGACATACCGAGTTGATTTTAATTAGAGATCATTTGCAATACGAGAGACTGGGTGGCACATTGGATGATGCTGCCGGAGAAGCTTTTGACAAGGTTGCCCGGCTACTAGATATTGGTTATCCCGGTGGACCCGCCGTCCAATTAACAGCAAATGGTGGAGATATTAATGCCTTTCGTTTCCCCCGTGCGATGATGAAGGGAACTTGGGATTTTTCTTTTAGTGGGGTAAAGACCTCGGTTTTGACTAAGGTACGAGAATTGCGTGCTGAGTTGGGCGAGAGTGAAAATGACGAAGACGTTGATCTACCGTTAAAAGATCTTGCGGCAAGCTTTCAACAAGCAGTTGTTGATGTATTAGTAAATAAAACCCGCTCTGCTGCTCAAGAATTTCAAGCGAAAGAGATCGTGGTCGCCGGGGGTGTGTCTGCGAATGAGTTATTACGAGAGAAAATTACAGTGGGGGCACCAGGACGAGTACATATTCCCCCATTGAAATACTGCACAGATAACGCTGCAATGATCGCAGCTGCGGGCTATTATCGTTTTATCCACGGACATGTATCTGATCTGGCAATGGATGCAATGCCCACCTGGCCTTTGACCGAGATCTAAGATTTAAATTCCAAACACTATTTTTCGAATCACGGAAAAATTGACTAATTCAGAAGCCTCCGCTTGGCTTAATAAAACCCGGATCAATAAATCTTTTAATTCTGGGTACCTCTTTGTTGCAAGAATATATTTATTCATCAGGGTGGGGTTCACATAGATTTGGCGAATTCTGGCCAAAAATATAAATAATTTTTGAAAATGCTTTCGCAACATAGAATCATATCCCCTAATTTCCTCGTTCGAAAAATCACCTTTCTCAAACATTTCTACAATATATGCTGCGGCTAGTTTGGAAGATTCGAGAGCAAAATCAATTCCCTCTCCGGTTAAAGGACTGACCAGGCCAGCCGCCTCCCCTACTAATAGTATCCGCCCCAATTGGGTGGGTGCAGATTGGAAATCTACCCGAAGTGGGTATCCTTTTATCTGCCCTATCGAGGAAGAATTTTTCATCATCCTGGACAGGTGTCCGCTTTTTGATAACCAGTCTTTCATTGCTGTTCTGGCGGAGGAAGGCGGCTTTTTCCAAGGGAATCGACTCTTCCAATAACCGAGTCCAATATTTGCTGAGGTTTTAGAAATGGGAAATACCCATCCGTAACCAGGGAGGGGCACATCTTCAAAATGAGCTTCGATCCGATCAGAAAGACCTTCTAAACCCTCATAATATCCTCGAGCAGCCAATATCATTTCAGGTTGAACTTTTAATACACCAATTTTTTGCAGTAGGTTGATATTTGCCCCTACCGCGACGATGACTAGACGAGACCAATATTCGATCTTTACCCCTTTTAAACTCGATCGAACAACCACCTTATCGTTTTTATTTTCAATTCCAGTAACCCGTACTGAACTTTGAAATTCAATTTTTTTACTGATTGCCTTTTCCAACAACAAATGATCTAGCTTCAATCTGGGAGCAATTACTAAATGATCTGGGTATGTTTCATGAGTTGGAATGGGTGCGATTATTCTATTCCCCTTACGACCGTGAATCTCAATTCCCTTAATATTGAACCCGATTTGCTCCACATGTTCTAAAACCCCCATATCAGATAAGACATGCAAAGCTCTAGGTGTTAAGCCATCCCCACAAGTTTTGTCTCGTGGGAATTCTGACTTATCCAAAAGAAGTACATCCAATCCCGCTTGGTTTAGATAATATGCAGCCGCAGATCCTCCGGGGCCTGCTCCGACAATAATTACATCATAAACCGTTTTCATTTAGATACCCTCAAACGATAAAAAAATACAGCGGATTTTGAAACTCGCTGTATTGAATTACTAAATTTTAACTTAATTTTTTAGCCTTAGGGTTGAACTTCAAGTTTTTGAACGATATCCACTACTTCATTTCGACTTAGTTTTTCCTTCCCATTTACCAATGCCTCCAAAGTAGCATAAGCTAATGCCCTTGGAATGCTCACAAAACTCATAAAACTGTTCTTGGGTAGGGTTTGAGCGTATTCGTCAAAACCATCCAAGTTTTCACGAGCATAATCAAACATTTGATCGTCGGACCAACCTTCTGGATAAAAGTCTACACCCCGTTCCATATCCTCTTGTCTATTGCGTAAAATATTTACTAACTGTAAGCCTCTTCCAAATTGGATTCCATGGCTTCGGTGGATCTGGACCTTTTCAAACCATCCCCAAATATCACAAAGCATGAGGCCAACTGCTCCAGCGACCCCATAAGTGTAGCGATCTAAATCAGATTTATCATCCACACGGAAACTTGTCATGGCCCAATGAGCCATGCGATCTGCCATGCCAGCAGTGGCCTCCCAAATTCGGGGTGCGATAAATTTTGGGGCATAGCATGCCCACTCCCCCACTCGCGTCGTCACTTCTGGAAGATCAACATCGAAACTTGCAAAAAACTCAGTGAACGAATCAAGGGAAAAATTTTCTACAGAGGTTTGCGATTGAAGAAGTAAGCCCATACCCTGTAAAACCTTGGCTTTGATCGATCTTTCCAATGTGGGGTGATCTTCAACTTCATCGATAGCTCTAAGGCAAAGATACGCAGAAGCAACTGCTTCTTGCAGTCCTTTGGGAAGGCGCACAATGGGCAGGAAAAAAGTTCTACTGGTTTCTTCTAATACTCTTAGAGCATCTGCTTGAGCTGTCATTTAATTAAACCTCAAAATCTTTAAGGTGAAAATTTGTATCTATTGTAACCCTGATTATTGGGATCGGTTATGCACGTTTTTGAAAGGTTTTCAATATTATGCGAAGGCTTTTTGCAAACTGCTTAAAAAGTCCTTTTCCTGGTGATCCAAAATAGTTCTCGGATCAAAAACAATTCTGTCATCCTGAACCCTGGCAATAATGGGTGGTTCTTGCTGACGTAATTTTTTCATTATTTTTTCGGGTTTTTCAACTTTAATGGACAGAAGATAGGTGGGTAAAAGTTCTCCGGGTAAACTACCCCCTCCCACCGCTGAATCGCCTTCGATAAGTTCACCTGTTTTTAATACTTTAATCCAATTCCTTACTCTTTTATTGATTGAGTCCACATCCATGGATATCATTTGCCAAATTGGTATGGTGGATTTAGCTTCATCTTTTAGATAATGCAATAGTGTTGCTGAAAGACCGGCTAATGCGGCCTTATCCGCCCGAATGGCACGCGCCATGGGATGTTTTTTTAGTTTATCGATCAGTTTTTTCTTTCCGACAATTATGCCAGCTTGAGGTCCACCTAGTAATTTATCCCCGGAGAAACATACTAAGTCTGCCCCGGCCTCAAGAGCTTCTTGCACGGTTGTTTCATGCTCAAGACCAAATTGAGCGGTGTCAATGAAGGTTCCAGAACCAAGGTCATCCACTAATATCAGACCAGCCTGGTGAGTAATTTCTGCAATTTCTTTCATGTTGGGTTCTGCGGAAAAACCAATAATTTTAAAATTTGATCGATGAGCACGTAAAACTAAACCAATGGGTAGTTCATCAATTGCCTTTTGATAATCATTCAAATGCACTTTATTTGTGCTACCAATCTCTTCTAGGATCGCCCCCGATTGCTTCATCACCTCGGGAATTCGGAACCCACCCCCGATTTCAATTAATTGGGTTCGAGAGATCAAAACACGGCGGCGACGAGCTAAGGCAGACAGGATCAAGAGCAGAGCAGCCGCATTATTATTGACCACCATGGCGGATTCAGCCCCAGTAAGTCTCACCAATTGATCTTCTGAGTGGCTATACCTTGAGCCGCGTTTTCCCTTTTGAATGTCATATTCCAGAGTGGAATAACTTTGGGATACCACAGCCATAGCTTCACTGGCTGCTTTGCTAATTGGCGAGCGCCCCAAATTGGTGTGTAAAATCACGCCAGTTGCATTGATCACGGGATGAAGTTTTGCCGAAGTCCATTTCTCCAATTTTTGTTCCACTTGTTTTAGGATAATTGGCGGAGTTGGCAATTGGAAATTCGGATCTTCTACATGTCCTCTAATTTCCTCTAATAATTGTCGAATCGCTTCAACAACTAGAGGCCGTCCAAACATTGAAATTAATTTAGAAGATTTTGGAGAACTGATCAATACATCCACGGAGGGTATCTTGCTAAAATCTGCCTTGGTCATCGGTTATGGTTTTCTCCATTTACTCTGTTCCCAAACCCGCCAAGATATTTCAATTGCGGTAAAGCCAACAAAGAAAATTAAAGCAAGACTAAAATTTAGGACCCTACCATTTGTAAGCCAGGCGAGGGTTGAAACAAAAATTCCTGCAATTAGTGCTTCTCGCACTACAGTGTTCGGACTTGCAGGGGGATGTGTGGGGAAGCGTTGATTTAGAAAGATTGAGACAGGCAAGGCAAGACCTGTAAAAGTGATTACGATTAGGAAAAAGAACAACCATCGAGGGCCTAAATTTGGTTCATAGGAAGTCAATAAAATGATCAAACCTCCCCCGCCAAAGAGCAAAAAGACAATAATTAGGGGTAAGTATGCAATGGGGGCTGGACTTCGGTTCATGTTTTCTCCTAGAATTATTATATCTCAAGGAGGAATGCTGAGGGTTTTAAATTTTGGGGAAAATTACCGCATATTAATTTGATTTATTTGTCGACAAAAAGGCTTGTTTTTTCTTGTCTATCTCTTCTTTGCTGTCACTTAGCACCCGCTCAATATCCAAATCGTTTATTGACCCTTCAAATTTCACTTGACGCTGACCATTTAGCGGTATTGTATAAGCCGTTCCGTCGCTGCTTCTTTCAAGATATGTGGCGTCTATTAAATACCTTCGTAAACTGACATGATCTATTTTTTTAAATTGACTAATGGCAAGGAGCCAATACTGGAGTTTCTCGTCCACTTCTTTCTGCGAATATGACCCTGAAGAATCGAATAATAATGTTACAGATTTAAACAGCACGTGTTGGTCAACTGGTTTTTTGGGCATATTTTGTAACCCACTTTTTAAGCAAAGGTTGACCAGTCTTTTAATAAATTCTTTTTCTGAAATACTGTTTTCTTGATCCATTCAAATTTCCTCATAAATTTTCAAAATAATACCATGCATTTTATTATTGATCTGTACAACAGCGCGTTATAATTATCAAGATAAACATAAACTATTTCTAATGAAATACTCTCAAAAGGATGCTGAAATTGAAAAAATATCGACACCCTAAAGAAAAAAGAGCCATGTTGGTTACTTTTGGTCTTGCGATCATAATTTCAATATTCTTTGCGACGGTTACTTTAGGATGCGGTCTTTTTATTCTTGGTTTGGCCTTCGCCTGGGGATATTTTGCATTTTCTGGCAAGAATAATTTGGAACGTCTACATAAGGTTTCCCCGAACACCAATCCTCAAATTTGGCAGACTGTTGAAAAAGTTCGACAAAAATGGGGAATCGCCGATTTGGATGTCTATTTTCATCCCACTTCAAATATTAATGCCTCGGCAAGTGATTTCGGGAAGAACTTCATCATTATTAATCAAGGACTTTGGCAAGCGATCAGAGGGGAAGCACAAAGAAAATTTGTGATCGGGCATGAATTAGGGCATATTGGCTTGGGTCATAGTTGGTTATCGGTGATCGCTTATCAGGCTGACAATGCCTTTGCAGGCACAATTCTTAGCTTTTTCTTTCAATTTATACTACTCCGTTATAGCCGAATGAAAGAACTTAGTGCGGATCGGATCGGCTTATTGACCTGCGGCAGTTTAGATGCCGCCCTGGAAGCTTTGGCCATTCTGGAATTAAGAAAACCAAATCCCCAAGAGCCAGAAATTGATGCAATGGTGAACTATTTAAAAAGCCGCAAGGCCAGTTTGTCTGAAAACTTATCTGAAACTTTCTCTACTCACCCTGATATCTCTGAGCGCGTTGAAGAGTTGATGAAATTTTCAAAGAGAGTGGGCTTAGATAAATCTTAAACAAAAAAAGACCAGCCCTTGAAACATTTAGGCTGGTCTTTGATTTGTTCAATACTAATTAATATATACAGGGTAAGTTAGGATAAAATCCGAACCAAAGGAGATTTAACATTTCGCCTGGTGACAAACTAATGTCATATTGTTTTGGCGTGCTGGCTGTCCAACCATCACAAATAATAGAAGTGGCTTTATCTACACTTACACAATAATTTCCCGCTGGTATGTTCAAGAATGAAAAACTTCCGTCAGCTAATGTAAGCATGTCCGCAAATCCAGTTGACGTACAAGACCCTGTCCCCAAATAAATTTTTTCGTTAGGGAGTCCAATTTCCCCATTGTTATTTAGGGAATCACGATTTAGATCATTATAAACACCCCCATAAATTGAGGCGGGCTGAGGAGTCGGCGTTGGCGTTGGGGGCAAATAACATAGTCCAGGTATATTATCTACTGGGGTAAAACCAAAACTCCAACGACAGGTGTTATCCACTGCAGCTACTTTTTTGAGTGGATAATCAGAATTTGGTTTCAATGGTGAGCCTGCTTCTGCTAAGGGATATTTGTCA